>NZ_CP016539.2:2792500-3092500 GCF_001687605.2 Planococcus plakortidis | reverse complement strand
GCACAAAAAAGTCCAGATGGTCACCATGACCGGGAGCTTGCCGGCTGGAACGAAAGTGATGGAGGCGGCAGCGAAAAACATCACCAAGGTCAATCTGGAACTGGGCGGCAAAGCGCCGGCCATCGTCACACAGAACGCCGATCTGGACCTGGCCGCAAAAGCCATCACCATGTCGAGGCTCGCAAACGGCGGACAGGCGTGTACGAATGCCGAGCGCCTTTATGTCCACGAAAGCGTGGCAGAGGAATTCACCCAAAAACTCGTCGAAGCGTTTGAAGCGACCAAGCTTGGCAACCCAAGAGAAGATAAAGACGCGGACATGGGGCCATTGATCAGCCAGGACCGTTTGGAAACGGTCGAGGGCATGGTGAAAGAGGCTGTCGCACAAGGGGCGAATCTTGCGACTGGCGGTGAGCGGCCTAGCTTTGACGCCGGCTTCTTCTATAAACCGACCATCTTGACGAATGTCTCGCATGATTCCGACATCATGCGAGAAGAGATTTTCGGGCCGGTGCTGCCGATGACCACTTACAGCACCTTGGAGGAAGCGATCGACATGGCCAATGATACCGTCTACGGCTTATCGTCTTCTGTCTATACCGACGATTTGAACGAAGCGATGCGCGTCGTCAATGAGATGAAGTTCGGCGAAACTTACGTCAACCGCGAAAACTTCGAGGCGGTGCAAGGCTATCACGCCGGCATGCGCCAATCCGGCCTCGGCGGGGCGGATGGCAAGCACGGCATGGAAGACTTCCTCGCGACTCAAGTCGTTTACATGCAATACAAAAAATAGATTGAATCACCAAAGGCGCAGAACGGTATCCGTTTCTTCGCCTCTTTATATGGTTATTTTTCAAAGCGCACGAAGCGCTTTTTGCCGATCTGCAGGACGTCACCGTTGTAGACGACCGTATCGAGTTCTTCTTGCGTCAACTTCTCGCCATTGAATGATACCCCATTTTGGCCGATAAGCCGGACGAATTCGCTTTTACTGCGCACGAAACCGGACGCGACGAACTGCGGGATGATCTCCCCGATGCGTTCCTTGCCGATTTCCACCAATAGCGAAGGGATGTTTTCCGGGATTTCGCGCTTTTGGAAAGCGGTCTCGAAATAGAGGCGTGCTTGTTTCATCGCTTCTTCGCCGTGGTAGAGCCTCGTGATGATTTCCGCCAGCTCCAATTTAATATTGCGCGGATTCTCTCCTGCTTCCAAGCGGTCGAGGATGGATTCGACGGACAAGGGGTCTTCGTCTGTCGCGAGTTCGAAGTATTTGAAGACCAGGGGATCGGGGATTTCCATCACTTTTTTGAACATGACTTCAGGCGCTTCGCTGACGCCGATGTAATTGCCGAGGCTTTTGCTCATCTTCTCCACGCCGTCGAGCCCTTCGATCAGCGGCATGAAAATGGCGACTTGCTTTTCCTGTCCCATATGCTTTTGCAGCGTGCGGCCCATCAAAATATTGAAAGTCTGGTCGGTGCCGCCGATTTCGATGTCCGCTTTCAGTTCAACGGAATCGTAGGCTTGCATGAGCGGGTAGAAAAACTCATGAAGGCCGATCGGCGACTGGTTTTGGTAGCGGTTCTGGAAATCGTCGCGTTCAAGCATGCGTGCGACCGACGTGCTGGCAGCGAGTTTCAAGACTTCCTCGAAATTCAATTTCGACAGCCATCCGCTATTGAAACGTACCGTCGTTTTCGTTTCGTCGAGCACTTTGAAAATCTGTTCACAGTATGTTTCCGCGTTTTTCCGGACCTCCTCGTCACTGAGTGCGGTCCGCCCTTTCGCCTTGCCGGAAGGATCGCCGATGCGCCCGGTGAAGTCGCCGATCAAAATGACCGCCTGGTGGCCGAGGTCCTGCAATTGCTTGATTTTGCGCAGCACTACCGCGTGGCCAAGATGAATATCAGGGGCGGACGGGTCGAGCCCGAGCTTGATCGTCAGGGGGCGCTGTTCATTGTATGAGTGTTCAAGCTTTTGGAGCAATTCGCCTTCCTCGATGATTTCGGCGGCTCCTCTTTCAATGATTTTCAATTGTTCGGCTGGGGTGAGTCGCATGCTAACATCTCCTTGTCTTTGAAATCGTCCATATCGCAAAAACGATCAGAATACAAAAAAGCGCCCTTAGGGAAAAACCCTAAAGGACGCGGATATGCGTGTTACCACCTTAGTTCGGAAGCTGCTCGCACAGCTTCCCTTGGAAAGTACGGCCGAAGCGATACTCCTGCATGGATGACGGATGCAACTCCGGTGTAGCCTACTGAAGGTTCGGTACACAGCTCAAAGAGGTATTTCCCCGGACACCGCATGCGCCTCTCATCAACCGGCTGCTTTCTGTATGCTTCAGTCACGGGTACTCGTTCTTATCATCGCTTTTCTTCTTATATTCGACCTGCCTTGGCAAATCTTCGTTATGCAGATATTGTGTTTCATTATAACGGGAATAAAAAAGAAGTCAATCGCGAAATGGCCGGATGGATGGCCAAAGAGATTACAGGATATCCATCAATTCCGTATCGGAATAAATCGAGATATAGATGATGGCCTTATCTTCCCCAATGTTTTTCACGAAATGCGGGACACTGGCATTCCAGCTGAACGAGTCGCCTTCTTCGACGACGAATGAATCTTCCCCTTGTTCGGCGAAAATTTTCCCCTGCAGCACGAGGTGGGATTCTTCACCTTCATGGGCATGCGGCTCGCCGATCGAGGCGCCTGGGGGAATCTCGATGATCATCGTCCGCAAACCACCCTTTGAAGCCAAATGTTCGATTTTCAAGTGATTGTATGAAGAATTTCTCCTCTCCCCTTTGCGGACGACGCGCATATGCTGCTGCTTTTCCAACAGCAAATACGAAAGGGGGACCTTCAAGAAAGCGGCGATCGTATTGAGTGTCGTAATGGAAGGAGATGTATTATTGTTCTCGATGTTGCTGATGAACCCTTTTGACAGGCCGGTGCCTTCGCACATTTGAGCGATGGTGATTTTCTTGCGGTTCCGAATGGCACGAATCTTTGCCCCGATTTCCAAGTGGATGACCCCCATTTGTTTTCTTTTAAGAAACTTATTTATATATTAACAAATAAATCATTGACATTCTAGTTTACTGAAGTTATTTTATAGATAACAATTATTCCTTTCAGGAAACTATTTATTTTTGGTTAAGTGTTTTCTCATAAGAATATTAAATCTCCATAAGAAACAAACCGCGAGCGATGGATATCGCATTATTTCCAGTGGCTGATGCTTTCTTCTTGGAGAAACCCGCTGAATGATGGCATTATTTACATTAGCAAGTGAAAAACGGTTTTTAAAAATTTCCTAAAAAGAGGTGCGTGTGAATGGCGCAAGTAAAATTCGATTCCAAGATGCTGTCGGCTCTAGAAGGCAAAATTCAATTGATCCAAAAAGAACAAGGGGCGATCTATCTGGTCGGCCCGATTCAGCTTCCGGTCAATTTATACGGGGAAACGGTGACCTTCCAATGGTACTGTTGGCTGGGCTGCGACGAAGTGGCCACGGATTACCAAAAAGTGATCGAAAAATTATCTTCCTCTAATTTGGCGGAACTGCAACAATCGAGTGTATTGGCGTATGGTGATTTCGCTAATGATGAAGAGGCCTTGATCCGGATGCATTCTATTTGCCATACAGGCGATATTTTCGGCAGCAAGCGCTGCGATTGTGGCTATCAATTGAAAGAGTCGATGAAAATGATCGTCGAACACGGGACAGGCGCGTTGTTCTATCTCGCGAACCATGAAGGAAGAGGCATTGGGCTGTTCAGCAAGGCGATGGCTTACCTGCTTCAGGAAAATGGCTACGATACCGTCGATGCGAATGAAACGCTCGGGTTTGAAGACGATACGAGAAACTACGATGATGCGATTGCGGTATTGCGTGCATTGCGTTCCAAGCCGGTGACACTTCTGACCAACAACCCGAAAAAACTGGAAGCCATGCAAAATGCGGGTTTGCAGTTATCGGGCAGACAGGCTTTATGGGGAGATCATTCCGAGTTCAACGAAAGCTATCTCCAGACAAAAGTGAGGCGCTCCGGCCATCTAGAGGAAGAGGTGGCTTGCCCGAATGTTTAACGATGAATTTTACATGAACTTGGCGATTCAAAATGCACAGGCGATGAAAGGGCAAACCGACCCGAATCCATTAGTGGGCGCGGTCATCGTCAACGACAACCAGATTGTAGGCATCGGGGCGCACATGAAGGCAGGGGAAGCGCATGCTGAGATCCATGCCCTCCAAATGGCGGGGAAAAAAGCACAAGGCGCAACCATCTATGTGACGCTCGAGCCTTGCTCGCATCACGGAAAAACAGGTCCTTGCGCGGAAGCCATCGTGAAAGCGGGGCTGAAAAAAGTCGTCATCGGCACGCTGGACCCGAATCCCCTCGTTTCTGGAAATGGCGTGAAGATACTGGAAGCTGCGGGAATCGAAGTCGTGTCCGGGGTCGAATCGGAAAAGGCCTGGCAATTGAACGAAGTATTCAATACCTTCATCACCGAAAAACGCCCTTTTGTGACATTGAAAGCGGGCATTACCTTGGACGGCAAGATCGCGACGCATTCCTATGACAGCAAATGGATCACATCAGCTGAATCGCGCCGGGATGCACACCAGCTCCGGCATGAAAATATGGCGATCCTGGTAGGCGTCAATACCGTCATCCAGGACGACCCCGAACTGACCGCCCGAATCCCGAATGGGCGCAACCCGGTCCGCATCGTCATCGATTCCGGTTTGAAGATCCCGCTGGCGTCGAAAGTGGCACAAGACAAAAAAGCGGACACGTGGATCTTCACGAGCCAACAGCCGGATGAAGCCAAAGAGCAGCAATTGTTGTCGGCCGGCATCAAAGTCGTCCGGACGGGCGGCGTGAAAAGCGTGGACTTGAAGGAAGCATTGGCTGTGTTGGGGGAAAACGGGATCACATCCGTGTTGATTGAAGGCGGGGGCACGATCAACGCCTCGTTCCTGGAAGCGCAGCTGATCGATAAAGTGATTTTATACATCGCCCCGAAATTAATCGGCGGCAAAGGAGCGCCAAGCTTTTTGGGGGGCGCAGGATTCGATAAAATGAACGAAGCGATTGAATTGGCGGATGCCGAAATCACGAAGATCGGCAAGGATTTCAAGATGACCGGCTACCCGATCTACGAATCGTAAAGGAGTTATCGCATGAAAATTGGGTTCGATATCGATGATACATTGATCAATTTAAGGGAATACGCTTTTCATCTCTATAATGAGAAATTGAACAAAGAAGTGCCGCTCGCTGTTTTTCATCGTTTGGAAAGAGTGGAAATCCACGAAGCATTTGAGCTGACGGATGAACAGGGAGCGGAAATGTGGAATTCCTCACTGGAAGACATTTATTTCAACTCATGCCCGCCGTTTCCGGACGCGGTGGAGACGGTGCAGAAACTGGAGAAAAGCGGCCATGAGATTTTCTATATTACATCGCGGCCGAAAGCGCATGGGGAACGCACCTTGGAATGGATGAAAACACAAGGTTTCCCGATCGAAGAAGAGCGGTTTTTCTACGGAATGAAAGACCACGAAAAAATCCGCTTTATCGAGAAAATCGAATTGGATTATTATTTCGATGACAAGCCAGAAGTATTGAACACCCTGGCAGACAAAGGAAAAACGACAGTGATCGTCAAGGACCAATCCTATAATCGCCATTTGAACTTCCCGAGGATCCAGGAGTGGTCAGAAGTAGAGAACTTTATCGATACGGAAGGGTTTTGAGGTAAGTGGGCCGTTGCAGCATGTCATAAAGCTGCGACGGCTTATTTTTGAAGGGGCCAGTATTTTGAAATCCTTCGGCGCTAGTAGTTTTGCTTATGCAGGGATTCGGGAAGAGACAGGTAAGGAGGGATTTTCATGAATCCATTTAAAGCGATTGTCATCAAAGAGCAACAGGGCGAAATCGTCTATGGGGTTGAACAAATCGATGAGCAGCAATTGTCGCATGGAGACGTCTTGGTGAAAGTGGCCTATTCGTCGATCAACTACAAAGACATGCTCGCGGTGCAGAAGAAAGGCGGCGTTATCCGCGATTACCCGATGATTCCAGGGATCGACTTCAGCGGCACGATTGTACATACAGGGGATAGCCGATTCCAGGAAGGGCAGGAAGTGATCGTCACCGGCTTTGAGATGGGAATGAGCCATACCGGCGGGTTCGCTGAATATGCCCGCGTTCCGGCCGAGTGGATCGTCCCGCTGCCGGAGGGCTTGAGCCTGAAAGACGCCATGGTGTTCGGGACGGCCGGGTTCACGGCGGCCCTGTCCATTCAAGCGCTCGAACGGCACGGCATGGACCCGAAAAACAATCCGTCGCTTTTGGTGACGGGATCGACTGGCGGGGTCGGCAGCCTTGCCTTGCAGATTCTCTCGAAGATCGGCTACACGAACATCACGGCATTGGTGCGGAAAGACCGCCAAGTGGACGTGGCGAAATCGCTCGGGGCTGGCCAAGTCATTTTCCCGGATGATCTGGGCGAATTGAAAAAGCCGCTCAGCAAGCAAAAGTTCGATTACGTCCTCGATACTGTCGGCGGCGATGTTGCGTCAGTCATCATCCCGCAAATTTCCTACGGCGGCAGCATGAGCATGTGCGGCAATGCGGCTGGCCTCCAGCTGACGACGACGGTCTTGCCGTTCATCTTAAGAGGCGTCAATCTGCTCGGCATCGATTCGGTCAATGTGCCGATCGAAAAACGGGGCGAGATCTGGGATAAGATGTCCTCCGATTGGAACATCACCCAAACGGCCTTGACGGACGAAATCTCGCTCGACCAAGTTCCCGAGACGATCGAAGCGATCAAGAACGGCGAGCATTTGGGAAGAACCATTGTTAAGTGCCAAGAGAATTGAACCGATAGAAAAACGTTCGGCAAGCATGTAAATGCGTTTGCCGAACGTTTTTTGTTTTGCCTATTGATAAGCCATGAAGCTAAAAAGTTTCTTCCACTTTCCGGACTTGTGAGCGCGACATGGCATAGACATCCCCGAAAATGTCGAGATGGCCCTCTCGTGTGCGTAGGGCACAGTCTTTATTGGACGCATACACGTCCATTTCCTCCGACAGCGCAGACAGTTCTTCTTGGACGAGTGCCATATTGTTTTCGAGATCGAAATGGGACAGCACAGAAAAAGGATCCAGGGCGAGCCCGTCACACACGGTGTCCATGCCCAAAGGATACCCAAAGCGTTCCGAGCATTTCCATTTAGCGGACATATTGATCGCCCCGGCGCTCGCGCCCATGACCAAAGCCGCGCTCGTTTTGATCGGCTCTGCCAATTTGAACTCCTTCAAAAACCGGTTTTGCTTAAGCGTATCTCCGCCCAATAGAAAAATGGCCGAGGCATCCCTGATTGAGGCATGTGCCACTTCGCGCTCTATGCTCGAATCGATAAGATGGTATTCGTCGAATGAAATGCCCGCCTGATTGAGCCATGAACGCTCCACAGCCCCATCAACTTCAGGGTCAGATGGGTCCGAGCTGACCATCACGAGCGATTTCCGTTCCGTAAGATCTTCCCTTAATGCTTTGCTTAAGTTCTCCGGAAAAAAATCCGTAAACCAGCCTAAATAATAATGGGTTTTCATAAGGGCCTCCTTAATGAACTGGACTATAGCCATTATACAGCCAATCAGGCCCGTGAAACCACTTGCGCCGGAAGCCTCGATGTAAGTGCCCATAAAACTGTTCGGCTCTCTTATGATTGCCCAAAGGGAAAAATTGCACATTGGGCAATATTCGTGGTATAACAGGAAAGGATTGAAAAAGGGGTGATGAGATGCCAGATGGCAATTTGCGGGATCAGAAAAAAATAGCGACGCGCCAGGCCTTGGCGGAAGCGGCGTTTAATTTAGCGTGGGAGCGTGGCGTGGACGGGTTTGTCGTGGAAGATATCGTCCGGACGGCAGGCTATTCGCGCCGGACCTTTGCCAATTATTTTTCATGCAAGGAAGAAGCGGTCGCCAACGCCTTGACGATGGACGATTATTCGCAGCGAGACGGCCAATTCGCCTTTTCCACAGAAAATTACACGCCTTTAGACACCATCGAATTGTATATCCGGGGGAGTTTCACGATCAATAAGCTCAGGCGGCTAAACCAGCTTGTTTCGCTGTCGCGCGACTACCCGGCGCTTAAGCTCTATGTCACCGGGGCGTTGATGAAAGTGCAGGATTTTGCGAAACGCGGCATCAGCGAAGCGTTCGGCAGCGATTATCCGGAAGAGTATTACCATATCCTGATTGGTGCCGTATTCGGGGCGATTTTGCCGGTTCTGGATGAAAGCATCGCCGTCAAATTGCCTGAGGACGGGGAGCAGGGTGAAACGGACAATGAATTCAACCGATACATCGATACCGTCTTTGCCCATTTGCGAAAAGGCTTTAATTAATCAATCAATAGAACGGAGTTGCACACGTGTCGAGATTTTTTTACAGCATCGGAAAAACAGCGTATAGCAAGCCATGGATTTTCATTGCCAGCTGGCTGCTCATATTAGGAATCATCATCACCGCCATCGTCACGAATGGCGTGAATACAAGCAGTGAAACAAGAATCGACGGCACCGCCGCACAGGACGTATTGGACGAATTGGCAGAAGAATACCCGGCGGCATCCGGCGGGCAGGGAAGTTATTTGTTCGAAGTGCCGGAAGGGGAAGCCATTGACGATCCGGCCAATGCCCAAGCTTTAGCCATGGCCGCAAATGAAATTTACAATTTGGATCATGTCGTCAATCCGATGGACATGATCCAAGACGAAGAAGCAATGGCACAGATGCAGGCAATGCAAGAGATGATGAGCCAGCTCCCAGCGTCTGAAGTCAACCACCGCCCGTTCATCGTTCAAGAAATGCCGGTCCCTGGCATCCAGATTTCAGAAGACGGCACGGTCGCGTTATTCCAGTTCCAACTGACCAAAACAGCGGAAGATTTGAGTGAAGCGGAGCGTGAAGAACTCGCGGATGCCGCGAATATCGCTCAAGACAACTCTTCCATTACAGTCATTCCGACAGGCGCGCTGCAAGGCGTCGATATCCCGATCGGCGGCACGCATGAAATCATCGGGCTCGCGATCGCAGCGGTTATTTTGGTCGTGACGCTCGGTTCACTCATCGCCGCAGGCTTGCCGCTGGTTGTGGCATTGATCGGCGTCGGTGTCGGTGTTGGCGGCACATTCGCCTTGTCGAGCATGTTCGAAATCAACAGCCTGACACCGGTTCTCGCCTTGATGATCGGCCTCGCTGTCGGCATCGATTATGCCTTGTTTATCGTCAACAGACAGCGCAACTTGATCACCGAACAACAATTGCCTGCTAAAGAAGCCGCTGCCCGTGCAGTCGGCACAGCAGGCAGCGCGGTATTCTTTGCCGGCCTGACTGTCATCATCGCACTCAGCGGCTTGCTCGTCATTGGCATTTCGTTCCTCAGCAGCATGGCGCTCGTCGCCGCATTGACCGTATTGATCGATGTGCTGGTCGCGCTCACCTTGCTTCCGGCCTTGCTTGGCTTGATCGGCGAACGGATTGTCTCAGCTAAAGCAAGGAACAAGCAACTTACGGGCAAGGATTCCAAGCAAGGCTTTTCTGGTGCTTGGATCACCGGCTTATTGAAGATGAAATGGGCAGCGATCCTGCTGGTCATCGTGGTTCTCGGCACCCTCGCAGTGCCGGTCGCGCAAATGAACCTCGGCATGCCCTCCGGTGAAAGCGCCAATCAAGACACGGCGACGAGACAAAGTTATGACCTCATTTCCGACAGCTTCGGCGAAGGGTTCAACGGCCCGCTGCTTGTCGTGGCGAAAGACCAGGACGCGGCTGCGGTGAACCCGCAGGAATATTTCCAGCTGCTCGCCAATATCTCGCAGCTGGACGGCGTAGCGGAAGTATCTCCAGGCGGATTCAATGAAGATGGCACGATCGCCATCATCAGCATCATCCCGGAAAACGGGCCGACCGATGAAGCGACAAAACAATTGGTGGAAAGCTTGCGGACAGATGCCGCAGCTACCGAAAACACCAATACGGCAATCGGCGTGACCGGCTTGACGGCGATCAATATCGACATCTCGGAAAAACTCGCTGAAGTGTTCCCGATCTATATCGCCATTATCGTCGTGCTGTCACTGCTTATTTTGCTGGTCGTGTTCCGTTCGATCCTCATCCCGATCAAGGCGACGGCCGGCTTCCTGTTGAGCATCATGGCAACGTTCGGCGCCACCACCGCCGTCTTCCAGTGGGGCTGGCTCGGTTTACTCTTCGGAATCGACACCGGCGGCCCGCTGCTGAGCTTTATTCCGATCATGGTGACCGGCATCCTGTATGGCCTCGCCATGGATTACCAGGTCTTCCTCGTATCATCGATGCGCGAAGCCTATATCCACGGCGAAAAAGGCGACCGGGCCATCGTCAGCGGCTATAAGACGGCAAGTAAAGTCGTTGTCGCCGCCGCATTGATCATGGTTTCTGTATTCTCCGGCTTCATCTTCACGGACGACATCATGATCAAGCAGATCGGTTTTGCCTTGGCGTTCGGCATCCTTGTCGATGCCTTCTTGATCCGCATGGTCTTTGTCCCGGCCGTCATGTCACTGTTCGGCGACAAGATCTGGTGGCTGCCGAAATGGCTCGACAAGATTCTTCCGGATTTGGATATTGAGGGAGAAAAGTTGCTTCATGAATTGAACGAAAAAGATAAGGCAATACGCACGAAGACTGGGGAAAACTCAATCTAAAGATAGCTAAAACTGCCGGGAAGCTTCCCGGCAGTTTTTCTTTGGTTAAATAATTCTTGAGGCTGGCTCGTCAGGACAGGGCTGACTGACTGTAACTGAAGAGCGTTCGTAAAAGTGTCTGTACATCAGCGAACGTTCGCAGAGTCATTTGATATATTTACGAACGCTATTTTCAGTCATTTTAGTCCAATTCAAAGTGTTCGCGAAAGTGTACTTTTACGAACGCTTTATTTTTAATAAACGACTATTTTAAATCTAGTTTTAATAACTTGAAATTTTATATATAGAAAGAAAGTATTGAAGTGTAGATGTTTGACCATGTACCTAAGTACATGGTTTATACTTTTTCTGAGGTGAAGAAAATTGAGCTATCGAATCAGTGAACTTGCAACCTTATGTGAAGTGAATAAGGAAACCATCCGATACTATGAACAAAAAGAGCTATTGCAAGAACCGGTCCGGAATAATTCGGGGTATCGGATTTATTCGAAGGAAACGGTCAAACGGGTAGGCTTTATCCGGCGGCTGCAGGAGTTGGGATTTTCATTGAATGAAATTTATAAATTATTGGGTGTTGTGGACAAAGACAATGTGCGCTGTGAAGATATGTTCGATTTTGTTTCCAGAAAAGAAGTGGAAGTCCGAAAGCAGATTGAGGATCTAAAGCGTGCGGAACGGATGCTGAGTGAGTTGAAAGACCGGTGTCCGGATAAAAAAGAGCTGCATGAATGCCCGATTATTGATGTATTGATGGAGGAGGAGTAGAACATGAAAAAGTATCGAGTGGATGTCCAAGGGATGACCTGCACAGGATGCGAAGAACACATTGCAGTCGCGCTTGAAGCGATTGGCGCAAAAGCGATTCAAGCTGATTTTCGAAAAGGAGAAGCCCTATTTGAACTGCCGGAAAACATGGAGGTTGAAAAGGCAAAAAAAGCAATTGCTGAAGCCAAGTATCAGCCAGGGGAAGCAGAAGAAGTCCGAGCCCAAGAAGCACTCCGCCCGGATGAAGAAGGCGAATTTGACTACATCATCATCGGTTCCGGGGGAGCCGCCTTTTCTTCCGCCATCGAAGCTGTGAAACACGGGGCGAAAGTGGCGATGATCGAACGGGGAACGGTAGGCGGTACCTGTGTGAACATTGGCTGTGTTCCTTCCAAAACCTTATTACGGGCGGGAGAAATCAATCACTTGGCCAGGAACAACCCGTTTATCGGGCTGCATACCTCTGCGAATGAAGTGGATTTGGCTCCGCTGGTCAAACAGAAAGAGGAATTGGTGACGGATCTCCGGAACAAGAAATATGTCGATTTGATTGAAGACTACGGTTTTGAGTTGATCAAAGGGGAAGCCAGGTTTGTAGATGAACATACTATTGAAGTGGATGGCCTGAAGCTATCTGCCAAACGGTTTCTGATTGCGACGGGGGCGGCTCCTGCTGTGCCAGCCATTTCCGGTCTGGCAGAAGTGGATTACTTGACCAGCACGACCTTATTAGAGCTAAAGAAAGTGCCGAAACGCCTGACAGTCATCGGTTCCGGCTATATTGGTGTGGAATTGGGCCAGCTATTTCACCACCTCGGTTCAGAAGTCACACTGATACAAAGAAGTTCGCGTTTGTTCAAGGAATATGATCCGGAAATCTCGGAAGCCCTCACGAAAGCTTTGACCGAGCAAGGCATTCAGTTAGTGACCGGTGCCACATACGAGCGAATTGAACAGGATGGAGAGGTGAAAAAAGTTTATGTCGAGGTGGATGGCCAGAAGCGGATCATCGAATCCGAACAATTGCTGATTGCAGCTGGCCGAAAGCCCAATACGGAAAGCTTGAATCTGCAGGCGGCGGGTGTCGAAACAGGACGTCTTGGAGAAATTCGGATTGATGATTATGCCAAGACCACCAATGAACGGATTTATGCAGCGGGCGATGTTACACTGGGTCCTCAGTTTGTCTATGTAGCGGCTTATCAAGGGCGAGTGGCGGCAGGAAATGCGGTCGGTGGACGGAGTGAAAAACTGGATTTGGCCGTTGTGCCGGGCGTCACGTTTACAGCGCCGGCGGTTGCCACGGTCGGCTTGACAGAGAAACAGGCAAAAGAAAACGGCTATGACGTCCTTACTTCCGTCCTGCCGTTGGAGGCTGTTCCGCGAGCGCAAGTGAACCGGGAAACGACCGGAGTATTCAAGTTGGTGGCGGATGCGACAACACGCCAGCTGCTGGGCGGGCATATCGTAGCGGAAAATGCTGGAGATGTCATCTATGCGGTGACGCTTGCCGTAAAATTCGGTTTGACCATTGAAAATCTTAGCGAAACCTTCGCGCCGTATCTAACCATGGCCGAAGGGGTAAAGCTGGCTGCGCTAACGTTCGACCAGGATGTTTCCCACTTGTCATGTTGTGCCGGGTAAAACTGACTATTAATGAAGATTTAAGCTGTTTATAGGGAGCCCACTTGAACAACTAGGAAGCAGACGGATAAATCAAGCACATTGCGACAGCCGTTCAATTATATGACTGGATTGGAGCAAGTGCTTGCTTAATTAGAGTCTCTATCATGTTATGGGAGCCATGAGGATAAATAAGTTTCTTTGGTTTACATATCATTAATTTATCTGAATTTGCTTGAATACAAAGGGGGAGAAGAGGTGGTGCTGCAAGCACATCTTCTCTCCTTATTAATTTGTTTAAGTTTCCTTTTACGAAGGCTTTTCTGATATCCATTTCAAGCTTTAGCCCTCATGATTACGAAGTGAATTTAATAAAAAATATCGAGAAATTTATGACTTAAAAGCTCTGTATGCCCGTAAAGTGCCAACCACGGTTGAAAATTGCCCCGTCTCTTCAATTGCAGCAAATCCGGTTTCTTTCAAGAGATTCGGAATAATGCCATTGACATGAGGGGAAGTGGTCTCGAACCCGTCTAACAACTGGACGGGGAAGAATGCAACACGCATCAAACCGTTTTGCGGCTTCTCAAAATCAATAATATGGAATTGGCCGCCCGGTTTGAGTGTCCGGCGAACTTCCTCAAAAGTTTCCTTCTTCTTCTCCAACGTTAAATGGTGAATAAATAAACTGGTAAAGACATGATGAAACAGATTATTAGAAAAGGGAAGCCGGTCAGAAAATCCTTCCTTGAAGCTAATTCCATTAGTTTGATTTCTGTTGATTTTTTCTTTCGCAATTGCTACTATTTCCGGGTCCGCATCGACTCCAATCACTTGAACGTGAGAATGTGATTGCCGTATTAAGAGTGCCAAGGTTCCTGTGCCGCAAGCCAAATCCATTACCACTTCCTCAGGTTGAAGGGCTGCTTGATTGACCAAATGCATTTTAAGCTTTTTTTCCTGCATCCCCCATTGAATTAACGGATCGTAGAACCGGGTCATCCAGCGGTATTTGAGTGCCGGTATATACGCATTGTTCTTATCTATCTTCATGAAGTTCGCATCCTTTCAATTAAGTGGATTTTTTGTTCCGAATAATTCCGTTTTGAAAAAAGAGAGAACTCGCTAATCTATTCGATTTATCATCACTTCAGAAAGTCATAGACGCTCGTATAAAAACAAACCGGCCTGCGCTTATGAATGTGCAGACCGGCCTCGATGTGTTTTCGCTATAAGTTATTTTCTGTTTAGCATATGAATTGGGTGTCCCATGATTCCTTCCGCAGTTTCCATCAATGGCTCCGGTAACGTAGGGTGGGCGTGAATCGTCAGACTGAGGTCTTCGGCAGTCGCTCCGGTCTCAATGGCAAAGACCGCTTCGGCAATAAGGGACGATACTTCCGGTCCGACCATCTGGACGCCCAACACCCTTTTGGTCTCTTTTTCAGCCACAATCTGTACAAAACCATCGGCATCGGAAATGGATAAAGCGCGACCGTTCGCCTGGAACGGAAAACGACTGGAAACTGTCTCATAGCCCTGTTCTTTTGCTGCTTTTTCGGTCGATCCGGTATACGCAACTTCCGGATCGCTGAAGATAACAAACGGCATCGCTTGAAAATCAATCACGCTTTTTTGACCGCTTGCCACCTCTGCCGCAATCTTGCCTTCATAACTCGCTTTGTGGGCCAGAAGGTCACCGCCTGCACAATCGCCGATCGCGTACACATGATCAACTGTGGTTCGACATTGGTTATTTATCTTGATAAACCCACGTTGATCAAGTTCCACGCCAATGTTTTCTAAGCCGATGTTTCCTGTGTTCGGTTTTCTTCCGATAGAAACCAGACAGTAATCGCCATTAATGACCTCATCCTTGCCATCCACCTGAACCCGGACATTGACTTCTTCACCTGTATTTTCACCGCCTTGGACCATGGTATTGGTGATGACCGTGATGCCCAAATCTTTTAAGTGACGTTTAACCACATTTGTCAGTGCAGAGTCCGTCCCTGGAAGAATGGTATCCGTTCCTTCCAGGATGGTCACTTTCGCCCCGAATTTGGCATAGGCTGTTCCGAGTTCCAATCCGATATACCCGCCGCCGACCACCACGAGATGTTTCGGCACTTCCTGAAGCGTCAAAGCTTCTGTTGACGAGAGAATCCGTTCTTGATCGAACGGCAGGCTTTTCAGTTCAGTCGGCAGGGAACCGATTGCCAGAATCAGATCTTTGTAGGTATAGAGCTGTTCTCCGTCTGCGGTTTTGATTTTGACCTGATGGGATTCTGTCAAATAAGCTTCCCCGCTAATGACTTCCACGCCATTGCCTTTCAGCAAGGTCTGGACCCCACTCGTGAGTTTATTTACAATCCCGTCCTTCCATTTCACGACTTCCGGCATATCTACGACTACTTCACCCGAAACCTTGATGCCCATGGAACCGGCATGCTGGATGTGTTTTACTCGTTCAGAAGCACTGATCAGCGCTTTGGAAGGGATACACCCGCGGTTCAAGCAAACGCCGCCTAATTCGGCCTTATCCACCAACACCACTTTTTTCCCTAGCTGTGCAGCACGTATGGCCGCCACATAGCCGCCTGATCCAGCACCGATTACCAATAAGTCCAGATCCTTTTTTGTTTCATCCGTCATTTCTGTTTCCTCCTTCGGCATTTGGTCATTAGAAAAATCGTATATTTCTGCTCATTTTTATTTCAAAAGAGACGAACCGGCACTAACAAGGGGCGCTTCGTGCCAGGGGTGCCTCTTCTAAAATCCATACCCTTTATCTTGAGGATTAAATAAGATTGTGCTGCAGACTGGTTGAGTAGCAGTTTGTATTTATGAAAAGAGCTTTCCAGACAAATGGAAAGCTCTTTTCGTTACTCTTTTACGCGCATTAGCCGTAAGCTGTTGAGCGCGACCAGAAGGGTAGCGCCCATATCGGACATAATGGCGATCCATAGCGTCAGCCAACCCGGGATGACCAGCAGCAACGCAATCACTTTGATGCCGATGGCGAATGCGATATTCGCTTTGATAATGTTCAATGATTTCCTGCTTAACTTCATCGTGAACGGCAGTTTGCTCAAATCATCGCCCATCAAGACCACATCAGCGGTCTCCATAGCGGTATCCGTTCCAGCACCGCCCATGGCAATTCCGACAGTAGAAGCCGCGAGTGCCGGAGCATCGTTCACGCCGTCTCCAATCATCGCGACATTGCCGTATTCGGCTCGTAAGCGTTTGATGAAATTCAGTTTGTCTTCCGGCATCAGTTCGGCCTGGATTTCGGTGACGCCGATCTGCTGGCCAATGGCCTGACCGGTTCCTTTGTTGTCACCCGTCAGCATAATCGTCTTCTTGATGCCCATCTGGTGCAATTTCTGGATGACTTCCTTGCTGGATTCACGGACTTCATCTGCCACGGCAATGACCGCCAGGATTGTTTGTTCCGTTCCGATGATCATTGCCGTCTTGCCCTGATTTTGAAGAGCCGTTACATTCTGTTCCAAGTTCTTATCAGCACTTGCGGCACTCAGCTCGTTGAAGAGAATCGGGCTACCGATATAGTAAGTGATTCCCTCGACAGTTCCCTTGATGCCTTTGCCGGTGATGGAAGAGAAGTCCTCGACCAAGACCGAAGAATAAGAAATGTTCTCTGCGTCCGCTTTTTTCATGATGGCCGAAGCAAGGGGATGCTGGGAGCGATACTCCAGCGCTGTGACGATGGAAAGCAGTTCTTTTTCATTGATACCCTTGTTCAATACCTCAAAGTCTGTGACGACGGGAACCCCTTTGGTCAGGGTGCCGGTCTTGTCAAACGCGATCGCTTTGATAGCGCCCATTTCTTCCAGGTACACGCCGCCTTTTACCAAAACGCCTTTTTTCGCTGCATTACCAATAGCGGATACAATTGAAATCGGTGTGGAAATAACCAAAGCACATGGACAGCCAACTACGAGCACAGCCAGTCCTTGATAGACCCATGTTTCCCAGCTGGCGTCAAACAAGAGGGGAGGGACAATGGCGACGAGTGCGGCAACGACCATGATGATCGGTGTATAATATTTGGCGAATTTATCGACAAACGCCTGTGAAGGAGCCCGTTCGCCTTGCGCTTCTTCTACCAAATGGATGATTTTTGCAATGGTCGTGTCTTCGACCAGCTTGGTGACTTTGACTTCGAGCAGGCCTTCTTCGTTCAGCGTGCCGGCGAAGACTTCATCATCCACCGTTTTGCCGACGGGCACGGATTCACCCGTAATCGCTGCCTGATTGACCGCCGAATAGCCGTTGACCACCATGCCGTCCATTGCAATCTTCTGTCCGGGTTTGACGATCATGGTATCTCCGACGGCAATGTCGTCTACCGAAATCAGCTGTTCTTGTCCATTCCGTCGGACAAGTGCCTCTTTCGGGGCAATGTCCATCAACGAACGGATGGATTGTCGGGCCCGGTCCATGGAATAGCGTTCCAATGCTTCACTGATGGCAAAAAGGATGACCACGATGGACGCTTCCGCCCATTCGCCGATGAAGGCTGCCCCAATGACGGCAACCGTCATAAGGGTTTTCATGTCGAAATCCAAGCGAACTAAATTCTGAAAACCGACTTTAAAGAGCGAGTACCCGCCAATGACTATGGCGGCCACAAAAAGGAGGGACGTCATCAAATTTTCTTCCCCGTTTACGAATTGGGAAATGTACCCGAAGACGATCAACAGGGCGGAGTAGAGCAAGGTGCTGTGTTTTTGGTAGAACGGCACTTTGTCCTCTTTTTTGACGGTCGCTTTTTCGGCTTCCGTTTTCGAACCCGCTGGACGACCGGTAATTTCAGGCGCGACCTTCAGGTTTTCGAATGCACCGGCTTTTTCCAATTCTTCGACGGTGGCCGCCCCGTAAACGGAAATTTTTGAGGCTCCGAAATTCACTTTGGCATCTTGGACACTGGGAATCTTCTTGACGTTGTTCTCGAACTTTCCAGCACAGTTGGCACATGTAAAGCCTTCCACCCGGAAGACGTTTTTTTCCTCTTCTGTCTTTATTTTCTCAACCAATGCTGACACCTTCCTTCTGGTGAGTGAAGGCCACTTGCACGAGATGTTTCACATGCGCATCATCTAATGAATAGTAGACCAATTTGCCTTCTTTGCTGTATTTCGCCAACCCCATATTTTTTAACAAACGCAGGTGGTAAGAAGCTGTCGCAGTAGAAGAACCGATGATATTCGCGACATCACAAACACAAAGTTTGTCCTCTAACGATAAAGCATAAGCAATTTTGATACGGGTATCGTCTGACAATGCCTTAAAAATTTTCGCGACTTCCAACGGGTTTTGTTCCGCCAGCTGGTGCTGGACTCTTTCCACCTTTTCCTCGTCTATACAAACCACATCACAAATTTCTTTTGCCAATTTCTTTCACTCCTTTTCCTAACTCATTTTTTTAAAGCAATAGATTCTCTTCTATAAGAAGCATAGGGTGTGAAAATCAGTTCAATTCACCAAATCCAAAAGGAAACGGAATGTCCCATTCTCCACCATAATCAAGATACCGAGTCCGATAAAGACCACCGGCACAATCCAGCGTTCCCATTTCTCAATCGTTTCAGAGACCGACTTAACGGCTGCCAAGCGGTAACTGAGGTAACACAAAACGGCCGTCATGATAGCAAAGACAACAAGCATCACAATGGTTTCACTCGGATTCAAGGTTGAAAAGTAGGGTATGTAGACACCGATGTTGTCCCCGCCAGCAGCCAGTGTAATGACCGTGATGGTGACAAACAAGCGATTGGACTTTCCGGAAGACAAGCGGGACAAGAGATCCTCTTCGTCATTCTCTTCTTCTTCCCTCTTCCAAACCTTGATTCCCAGATAAATCGGAATGAGGCCCAGCAGGCCGACCCAATGAGTCGGTACGAGCGTCAAGCCATAAGCAGCTAATAGACTGGCACCCACTAATATGGATGTCCCCAGATACTGGCCGATAATAATGGATTTTAGCTGACCTTTTTTCATCGTTTGCGAAAACAGGATCAGCAAAATGATGACATAATCAATACTGGTGGCAACATAAGCTGCCACAGCGGAAAAAATCGTCGTAATCAATCGCAGCAACTCCCTTATAGATACTATAGACAATCAATACCTTTCTAATAGTTAAACGTTCAAACGAACGTTTGATTAATGTAAGTGTATAAATATTTAGTTAGATTGTCAATCAAATATTCAAATGGATGTTTAAATGTTGTGATTTACATATTAAAACTCTATGGAAAGGGTGCGATAAACACAGAAGAATTTATCAACGGGTTCATTTAGATGTAGGTTTACATATCATGAATTTATCGGAAGCTGCACAAAGAGGAAGGGACGGAAGATGCGCTTGGAATAGCATCTACTCTCCCTTTTCTCTATTGTTGTACTTTAAAATACAGTTTCGCAATTGTGTGGATATATCAATTTAAGCTGCAATTCAAATGTAGGATTCACCCCAGCAGAACGACTTATCATTCGCTGGATAAGTAACGTTATTCAGTGAAAAGCAGGAAATAAAACAATTAAAGAATTAATTTACGGAATGAAGGAGTTTTCTAAGTAGGAATAGAAAGATATGAAATGAAAGTCGTGCAATACTTGTAATAACTTAGTAGAATCGGGCTACCTGTTTATTCGAGCTAAAAGATGTCTGAATCTATATTAGAGGAGGAAAATAAATGACCACTAGATTAGCTATTAATGGGTTTGGACGTGTAGGAAGAACAACATTAAGAAGATTAGTAGATACAAATTCGGAACTGGAACTGGTTGCTGTTAATGATTTAGCTAATATTGAAAACTTAGCTTATTTATTAGAATTTGATACAACTTATGGGCGATTAAAGCATGATGTTCAGGTACATGAAAATGTCTTGGTTGTTGGTGAGAAGGAAATTAAATTCTACCAAGAAGCTGATGCAAAAGATCTCCCGTGGAATGAGTTGCAAATTGATATCGTGTTAGAAGCAACCGGTATTTATAAAACGGCTGATAAGGCTCAGGCACATCTTGACGCAGGTGCTAAAAGAGTAATTATAACTGCTCCAGCAGATCAGGAAACGAAGATGATTGTTTACGGTGTTAATGAGAGCATTGTTACAAAAGACGACATGATCATTTCTTCAGCTTCTTGTACAACTAATGATTTAGCTCCAGTTGCGAAAGTATTACATGATAACTTTGGAATTATAACTGGTTATATGACTACAATTAAAGCCTATACACCTTCGCAAAAATTACATGATAGCCCTAATACGGATATGAGACGCGGACGGGCAGGAGCGATGAATGCAATTCCGACTTCTACTGGAGCAGCAAAAGCTGTCGGAAGAGTCATTCCTGAATTAACCGGAATTATTGACGGAACGGCAGTGAGAGTACCACTTTTAGGTGGGGCAATAGTGGAGTTTTATACAAACTTAGAAAGAAAAGTAACAATTGAAGAAGTGAATGAAGCCATGAAAGAAGCTGCGAGTCCCTCGTTTGAATACTCTGAAAAGCTAATTGTGTCCTCAGACGTTGTTGGAACTTCAGCCGGAGGTATTTTTGATGCCACATTAACTGATATCGTTGAAAATGGGGATAAGCAGCTTGTTAAAACTGTTTCTTGGTACGACAGCGAATATGGATTTGTATCTAATCTGGTTCGTTTGACTGAACATTTTGCTCAAGTCATTAAATAAATGTCAATTGAAATAGCCGGTTTTAAATCTTCAAAAAGGAGGTGAGAAAACATGCAAACCAAAACTTTAGATGTTAGGGGAATGACTTGTGGCCACTGCAAAATATCAGTAGAAGGCGCGCTAAAAGGTTTAGAAGGAGTATCTGCTGCAGAGGTAGATCTAAACTCTGGTAAAGTGAAAGTTACCTATGACGAATCAAAAGTTTCCTCAGAGAATATGAAAGAAGTTGTTGAGGAACAAGGCTATGACGTAGCATAAAAATAGATGATATAAGTGAGTTCCCTATATTGGAAGCTCGCTTTTTTTGAAATTTGCTTATTTGAGGTGGACGCCATCCAAACATCACCATCTGGGATGCCGGTTAGCAAAAGAGACCTCACCATCCGGTACGTTTTGCCTGCCTAGTTACGTGACATTTAGGTTTCGATTTGCAATCTATTTGTGATTTGGTAAATTTCCATAATTTCCGCACTTGTATAGTTGCCGTTGCGCTTCATCTGGATGACATTGGATTTCTTTCTCAGGATAGAGTTGTTTCAGTACCTTTTTTTGACCCTTTTTTGAAGCTATACAGAAAAACGCCTTGCATAGAATTTTGGTATTTTCATACTTTTTTTCAATGCAAGGCGTTTTTTAGTTTTATGTTTTTAGGTTAATGTCCAAAGTGATACCGAATTAATTTATGCTCTTTCTTGCAAGTTAATTTCTATCAGCGACTTTCATGACAAATGGAAAAGCGAGAACGCCCGCGTCTGAGAATTTGAATTCAACCCATAGTTTATAAAAACCAGGTGAAGGGAACTGAGCTTCAAATACGGGTTTATCTTCTGATACTGGATGGACATGGATAAATTTTTCTCCTTGTTCATCCAGCACAACTACATGGCCTAATGCCCCTAAGTAAGGCAAAGGAGTTTCGCCGTTTAAATCAAAAGATAGAGCAGCTGATTTTCCGGCAGTCAGCTTTGGATGGTGAAACGTAACGGTTTTACCCTCGACTTCTTTTGTAGCACTATCCCTTTCCGCAAGCATCTCCCAATCGATGCTAGGAGTTTCAGTGACTTTGCCAACTGTTATCGTAATTGGCTCGATAACGTAAGTCATTCCTACCGGGGTGATATCCGCGAAAGCAAGGTAACGACCCGGAGGCAGTTCTACCTCCACTTCGAAATCTCCAGAAGCATTTTCGATGGGATGGACATGCAGGAAAGTCTCTAAATCCGCACTGACAATAACCAGGTGCATTCTTTTTTCATGGGTTTCGGTTAACGTTACTGCATTATTGTCAGCATCCCGAACTTCAACTGTCACTATTCCGGAATTGTAAGCGGTGTTTACTTGGACCTTAGGAAGACTCTCATCCATTGCGTGATGTTCATGTTGATCATGTTTCATAATAAATTTCCTCCTTCTTGTGTATTAGTAATTGTTGGCATTTGTCGACATATTTTCTTTAGTTGTTTGTGGATGACACTGAGCTTCTGGCTCCGGCGCTTTCTCGAGCGCCATCCATTTATCGCGTCGAAATTGGATTACTAACACCACCGCACGAAAAGCGATATCAATTCCTATTGCAATCCAGACACCAGCCAATCCCCATTCCAACTGTATTCCTAACAGGTAGACAAGCAGTGTACGGATAGCCCACATACCAAAAGCGGTCAAATACATCGGGAATTTTGTGTTGTTCGCTCCTTGAAATGCGCCGGTCAAAACCATCAAAACCGCAAGAAAAGGTTGGAAAACACCTGAAATTTTCAATGCAGTCCCAATATCGCTGATTACTTCCGGATCTTCTGTAAAGAAAGAGGCGGCCCAGTCTCCAAAGAAGAACAAGACTGCGCCCAAGAGCGTCATGAACACCACGGTTACTTGGGTGGAAAGTTTTGCATACTTTCTGGCTTCTGCCAAATTACCGGCGCCAATCTGTTGGCCTACCAGGATTGTTGCTGCGGTAGCAAAGCCATACCCAATCATATAGGAAAATACTTCAACGTTGCCGGCAATTTGGTGAGCCGCAAAGGCATTGGTTCCAAGGGCTACGACGAAACCGAAGTAGACAATCTGGCCGGCCCGCATGACCAAACGTTCTCCGGCTGCAGGTGCACCAAGTGTGGAAAGCTCCAGTAAATGCCCCTTATCCAGCTGCCAATAGTGTTTTCTGAATGCCAGTACTTTTTCTTTGTTTACATAATAGAAAAGGGCTAAGCTGCCTATTAAACGGGAAACCACGGTGGCTATGGCGGCACCGACAATTCCAAGTTCAGGAATGAATAAAAAACCGAATATCAAAACATAATCAAGCACAGCATTGATGCCGTTGATAACTATACTTATCATCATCGGCGTTTTGGTGTCGCCAGCTCCTCTTAGAATTGCACTCATTACAAACATTAAAGACATGATGACTGAAGGAATACCTACAATCCGGAAATACAGTGATCCCAATTCCAGGACTTCTTCTTCGATGCCCATCAGCCGTAACAGTGGTTCTGCAAAGAACCATGTAGCTAAACCGGTGAGAATCCCAAAGATGATTGCCAGAATAATGGACTGCTGCGAGATGTGCCTGGCCTTTTCGGGTTGGTTCGCACCAAGGAAGTTCGCAATTCGGACATTGGCTGCGACTCCGATCGCCATAAACAGGGCAAAGTAAATGGCAAGGACTGCATTGGTGATCCCAACTGCTGAAACGGCCGCCAAACTGATTTGGGAAACAAAATAAGTATCCACAAAACCCAGTAACGTCTGAAAGAAATTTTCTATTACTGCTGGTATCGCTAAAACGATAATAATCTTTAGCCGTTCTTTATCTGTTTGCGGTTGAAAAGGCTGGTCCGTCAGCAAGTTCTCTTTCATCAATTTTCTCCTTTCCGGAACCCTCCCTCAAAAAACAAAGGCACACATAATGTGTGCCCTATTTCAATTGTTGAGAACTCTAGAATGCAATGCTGCAATACAGAAGTTGCCACTCGGGTATTTAGCTGAGTTTTAAAAGGTTCCTGGTTTCCTTTCTAAAGGAAGACATTATGGAATTAGTTTTTCAAACTATTATTCACGTCTCATATGTCTAAAATGTTCTAACACTTTTCGTTGCTCGTCGGGATTGCTGAAGGGTGTGACTTCGGCTTCATTTTCTTTTAAAAACGTAGTTACTTCTTTCAATAGTTGCATTTGTTGAAGTGCCATCTCCACATGCGCCGTTTTGACTTCGGGATTTTTCATTTTTAAAGCAGAAATAAAGTTATCCATCGCCATTGATTGTGTAGTGGCTTTTGCTTGAAGTGCTAAATGAATTTCCATCTCGGTGGCTGCTTTCTGTTTTTTCTCCTCGCTGCTTGTACTGTTTGAGAGTTCTTCCAATGGTGGCACTTCTGAAAAGTCGTTTTTATCTGGATCAATCATTTCCAACATCACAGATACATGACTTTGCATGGTCTTTAGTTTTACACTAAGTAAATGGTGAAGAAATGGGTTTTCTACTTCCTTCAAGTGCATTTTAACTGTTGAAATGAGTCCATCATGTGCTTCTAGATGTGACGTGAGTAACCCGGTATCTGTAGATGGTAATAACATAAAAAAACATCCTTTCGTATGGTTATTGTTTTGTTGCTATATAAACTTCTACCCTTCCCTTTTCCTCATAAACTCCATAGAAAATGCATAATTTCTTTCGGGAATAAATGCTTTATAAATGTAAATGGCTTGCAGAATAGACAAGTAAAATCCACTTTACCCAGTTTGGATACGACCCATCAGTTTATGCCAGAAAATGACGGGTAGATAAAATTAAGCGCTAAATTTTAAGAAGAAGTCTTAAAAATTGAAAAGGCTAGCAAGTACTAGCCGTAAACAGAATCATATTTATTGCGGTAACAAGAGATACAAAGTTCTGTTTGCTGTCTCTGTTATTAACGCTCGTCTCAATAAGGTGTTTACAAATCAATAAATTCTCAAAGTTAAAGTTTTCTGTTCCTATGCTTGAAAGAAGGAATCTTGATGAGTAAAAACAGGGCGCTTAACATCCCTGATCGTTCAGAATCTTACTGGCTTGATTCAGTGGAATTCCCGACCTTTCCTTCGCTAGAGGAAAACTGTGAAACGGATGTCGTCATTATAGGCGGGGGAATTTCGGGCATTATGACAGCTTATCTGCTGGCCATCGAGGGATACCGCGTTACTTTAGTTGAAGC
The DNA here is from genome assembly GCF_001687605.2 of Planococcus plakortidis. NCBI lineage: Bacteria > Bacillati > Bacillota > Bacilli > Caryophanales > Caryophanaceae > Planococcus > Planococcus plakortidis. The sequence continues at coordinate 3,067,398 of NZ_CP016539.2, read as the reverse complement.
AAGACGTCTTTTAAGTGGAACAACAGGTTTTACGACGGCAAAGTTAACTTCGCAGCACGGTCTCATTTACGACTACCTGCTTCAAAACGAGGGTAGCAAGACAGCGAATTCTTATTATGAGGCAAATGAGGCAGCTATTTCATATGTCAAAAACTTAATCACTGAAAAAGGAATTGACTGTGATTTTTCTGAAGAAAAAGCGTATGTTTTTGCCGAAGATGAAAAGCAACAGGAGAAAGTTAAAGAAGAAGCGGAAGCTTATCGAAAGATAGGTATTGATGGTGGATTCATAGATAACATTCCTCTTGACGTCCACAATCTGGGGGCAGTTGTCATGAATCATCAGGCACAGTTCAATCCGGTTAAGTTTCTTAAACCCCTGGTTGAAGAAATTGTTGCAAAAGGTGGCAGGGTTTTTGAAAACACAAGGGTAGACGATATTGAATCGAATAAGCGTCCGGTCGCCGTCACAAGGGAAGGCCGAAGAGTGGAAGGAGATTACTTGGTTGTCTGTTCCCACTATCCTTTTTATGATAAAGAAGGGTTTTACTATGCACGCTTGAGTCCTAACCGGTCATACAGCATTGCGGCAGAAACAGACAAGGAATATCCGGGTGGCATGTATGTCAACGCCGGCCAACCTGCCCATTCCCTACGCTCCATTCAGTTAGAGGGCAAGGAACTGGTTTTGGCAGGGGGCTATGGTCATTATGTGGGACACAAACAGAATACAGAAGAAAGCTATAATCAGCTGTATCAGTTTGTGAATCAGACGTTTGGAGTCAAAAAAGTCCCTTATCGCTGGTCAGCTCAGGACCCAGCTACTCTCGATCAGATACCGTATATCGGCAGATATTCAACAGAAATGGAGAATGTGTTTGTGGCGACCGGATACCGCAAATAGGGGATGAGTTCGGGTATTTTAGCCGGCCAGTTATTAACAAACTTGATCAGTGGGAGAGGTTCAAAGTACGAGGAGACGTTTTCTCCTTTACGGCCGATTAAGGAGCCGGGCATGAAAAAGCTCACTAAAGAGAGTTTTCATGTTGGTAAAATGTTTGCGGAAGACAAAGCGGAAAAACCAGCCGGGCAGTTCACGGACTTGCAAATAGATGAAGGGAAAGTCATCAATTATAACGAACAGCGGGCCGGCGCTTACCGCGATGAACAAGGTGATTTCCATGTCGTGGATGCCACTTGTACTCATATGGGATGTCAGACACATTGGAACAACGCGGAACGCACGTGGGACTGCCCATGTCACGGATCTCGCTTTTCCTATAACGGTGATGTAGTGGAAGGACCCGCAACAAAGCCTTTAAAGAAAATGAGAGAATAAGCAAAAGTGATTTTGAACCAGAAACAAGTAAAAAGTATGGCGGCCAAATAGGCTCCGCCATACTTTTTATTTGTCTGGAATTTCATTTCACTCAGGGCGTTACTATATTGGCAGCTTTGGTAATACGAAATGAAAAAGTAGAGTATTACTGCAGTCCGTAAGAGGGGAATTACCTTTTGACAAGAACCGCCTGGCTTCCAAGTGCTTCGTAACTCTCAAAAAATTTATCTTCCGGATGGGTGACAAGTCCTTTAAGGGGGTCCATAACAGTGACTTCCCCATCTTTCCAACCGTCCAACACGACTGTATGCAGATTAATGAATGAAGAGTGGAACTCAGCAGTTCCACCAACATACCAGCCACCGGAAGTGACAGGCGGCGACAAATCGAGTGTGACCCAGACAATTACGGGAATATTGCGATCCATATAAGAAAGAATTTCCTCACGCGAACTTCCGCTGACATTTTCAGTGATTAACCGGCTTCCTTTGTCATCAATGATTTTTTTGGACGCTTCAACGATTGGACCGGCAAAAGCATACCAGCCTTCGTTTGCATTTCGGGGATTCCCGGCATAAGCCTGATGGGGATCAGGTCCTATCCGTTTCCCTTCCTGAAATTCGAAAGATTCTTTAGGCAAGTAGTCATCGGCCAGTTTCGTTTTTGAGGTTTTGATGCCGTGATAGGTGAGAACGGCTGTCAAAGTGGTGATTTCACAACCATTGGGAAGTTCCGGATTTTGTCGCACCGTCGGAATACCGATGCGATTCGCTTCACGTTCAACGTATGTCTCTATGACAACCGGAGAGCTTACCGTTTCATGGACATAGAGTTCTTCTTCTGCTACCTTGAAAGCGCCTGAATCTTCATCAGCAGCTACGATTTTTAGCCGATATTCTTTTCCGTCCACCAATTCTTCCGCGTTCATTTCACCGGTTTCACCGGATTTTACAGCATCGACCAATGTGCTTGTACTGGCATCGACGATGTACATTCGATAGTTATCCAGCAGCTGGCCGTTTCTGGAATTCTTCAATAAAAAGTTTCCCGCAGAGCCATTGGGCTGAGGCTTGTTCAACTCAAAGCCCTCGGCCATGAATTTTTTAATGGACGTACTCAGTGCCAGCGGACTGAATCCGATAATTACAAAAGAAAAGATGAACAGGAATAAGAACCGCAGGAACTTATGGGATGTTTTCAAATGAACACCTCCATTAATGAGTAAGGGTGCGACAGCCGATCAATCGAAGTATTTTTTATACCAGACCAAGAACATGAAAATCGTCCATATTTTCCGGGCATTATTCGCTTTGTTTTGATAGTGGTCATTTAATAGAGCCATTATTTCTTGTTGATCAAAGAAAAGGGCAGCATTTGCACTTTCAAAATAGGTTTGGACCTTCACATAATACCGTTCTTCCCGTAACCAATGGCGGATAGGGACGGGAAATCCGATTTTTTTGCGGTTCGCAGATTCTTCAGGCAAAGCTCGCCCCGCTGCCAAACGGAAAGCATACTTCGTGTCGATATCATTTACCCGGTACTTGACCGGCACTTTAGCAGCTACATTCATCACTTCCCGGTCCAAGAAAGGAACACGAAGTTCAATGGAGTGGGCCATGCTCATTTTGTCTGCTTTCAATAAAATATCATCTACTAACCAAAGGTGTAAATCCAGGTGTTGCATTTTTGTCACATCATCTTCTTGTTTTACCATGTCGTAATAAGGCTTTACAATTTCTTTTACGGATGGAGCCTGGTTATATTCCTTTGTTAAAATGCCGTGAGCTTCTTTTTCTTCAAATATTTTTGCTTGGCCAATAAACCATTCTTCAGGGGAAAGTCCGCCTTTTATTAAGAAATTCTTCCCTCTTACCTCAGGCAGCTGTTGGGCTATCATGCCGAGTGGTTTACGCATCAACTTCGGAAGTTTCTTGTATTTTTTCATGGAGGATGTGGTGTCGTATTCTGTGTAACCTCCGAACAATTCGTCTGCTCCCTCACCGGAAAGAACTACTGTCACATCACGGCTGGCCATTTCAGCCAAGAAATATAACGGAACAATAGAAGGATTGGAATGGGGTTCATCCATCATGTACTGGATCTCTTCCAACTTATCGAAGCATTTTTCGGAATCCAGTATTTCATTTACATTCTCAATGCCAAGCTCATCAGACAATGCTTTTGCGTTGTCGATTTCCGAGAAATTTTTGTCGCTGAAACCAACTGTAAACGTCTTATCAGGTTTTAAAATGGACGCGACATAACTGGAATCTACGCCACTGGATAAAAAGGAACCGACCTTGACATCACTTATTCGATGCGCCTGTACGGATTCTCTGACCACTTGATCAATCTCATCCACTATTTTATCCAGCGGTTGTTGGTCAACAGGGACAAACTCAGGTGACCAATAGCGCTGAACGTTCATTTCACCGTTTTGATAAGTTAGATAATGAGCAGCAGGTAATTTAAAGACATCTTTAAAGAACGTTTCATTCAATACTGGAAATTGAAAGGTGAGCTACGGCTTTAACGCTTCTTTATTTATTTTTTTAGTAAAGTGGGGATGTGGCAGGAAACTCTTAATCTCAGAGCCGAACAAAAGGGTTCCGTTCATTTGTGCATAATAAAAAGGTTTGATGCCGAACATATCACGCGCGGCAAATAACTTTTCCGCTTTACGGTCCCAGATGACAAAAGCAAACATTCCACGCAACTTCTCTATCAGTCTCTCCCCGAACTCTTCATATCCATGAATGAGCACTTCACTGTCTGTGTGTGTAATAAAAACATGTCCTTTGGCAATAAGTTCTTCGCGAAGTTGCATAAAGTTATAGATTTCACCATTGAAAATCAATACGTATGATTCATCTTCATTGTAAAGGGGCTGACTGTCTGCCTCTAAATCGATAATACTGAGGCGGCGAAAGCCTAAAGCAGTTTTGTTATCAATAAACATACCAAAGGAATCAGGTCCACGGTGTATGATGGTGTTCATCATTTGTTCCAAAACGGCTGACGAATTGCTCGTTTCGCCGATAAATCCAGTAAATCCACACATAATTTGTTGCTCCATTCAGCGTTTGATTTTTTCGAACCTCCGTATTGTAAAGTTTTTATGTGCAGATTTTATGCATAAATAAAAATGTAATTTAAAAACAATTTATGGGGCTGTACTTTCATTTCTTTGATTTTCATTTATGAAAAAGAGGAAGTGTTTATCGTAGTTTTCTCAAACAGTGGGTAAAATTACAAAGAATTTTTCTTTTGTTCTTTGCCCAGATCAGCAGAAACGATAGAAAGATCAAAATAAATAAGCCGTACTGATAACCGGGAGGTATGGATTCTACAAGGCCACAAACAACAGCCACTTCAAGAGAAACGGCCGGAATTTTACCGATGGTGCTGGCAATCATGAAAAAGCCACCTGGAATGGGCGTCAAGGATGCTCCTGCTGTCACCAGACCTGATGGGACAAAAGGAATTAAGCGCAGCAAAAGGATTGCGCAGAAGACGCGGCTTATTGAAGAACTCTGGATGTACCTCCAGAACGGCCGCTTTAACCACTTTGGATTAATTTTTGAAAACCCATATCGATATAGGTAAAATCCGATGATTGCGCCAAAAATCTCCCCCGACAAAGAGAGGATGATGCCTATGGTTAACCCTAAAGAACTGATATTGAGAGCCGTGAGCAGAAAGCTTGGGAAAAAGCCGACTGCACCCATGCTTATGTTGAAAAAGAGCAGCAGCAGAAATTCGAAAACGGGGAATTGAGTGTTTATGGTATGATCCGCCTCCTGCGATGTTTTAAAAAATGATGGTATATAAAATTTCAACTGAGCGCAATTTTAGGATAGGGAAGTGAGTTCTATAATTGTTTTTTTCGAACTCGGTAATACACTAAGCCTGATAAGCCAACGACGAGGAGGAACAAATAGATTGAACTTGAAATCCCAGGTGGGAAAAATGGGCGAACGTCTTCAGGATTAGAAGGAAGGTTTGTCTCAGAAGCACTGACAACGGGGAACTGATAAGAAGACAAAAGAGCGCCGTTCTGATTAGTAATCCTCAATTTCTCATCTTCTTTTACAGCAATCGTCACTTGTTCATCTGCTTGATGTGTATAAAAAAATACGCTTGGCGTAATGTATTCAAAATCACCGGCAAAAAAGCTGCTTTCTTTCGGAATGCTCACTGTTTCAAAATTTTCAAATCCAAAATCCAAAAGTTGAACAGTGTCAGCATAAGCTTCTGCCTCTGTGTCGCTTTTTAAGGTGACGACAATTAAATTCAGGTTTTCTCTTTTGGCTGTCGTGGCCAGCGTGACGCCTGCTTCTGGCACAAACCCGGTTTTACCACCCGTAACGCCTTCATAAGGTTTTTCCCTTAATAGTTTGTGGTGGGTATAAAGCGTGGTATCCCAGGATTCACCGTTCCAGGGCAGTTCTTTTGTTCCAAATATTTTCATGAATTCATCGTTCTTCATCGCATATCGGGTTAACTTCGCTAAATCTTCGGCTGTCGTAACATGCTCGGGATCAAAAAGACCGTGGGGATTTTCGAAGTTCGTATTCCGCAGGCCAATTACATCTTCTAAATATAAATTCATATCAGCAGAAAATAACTCAACGCTGCCGCTGATGTGTTCAGCAATGGCGACGCCGGCATCATTTCCAGAGTTGACTAAGAGGCCCAGCAACAGTTTTTCTAAAGTCACTTGTTCTCCCTCTTCCAAATAAACACGGGTGCCTTCCGTATTGCGTGCTTTTTTACTGATGGTTACAACATCATTTAATTTTCTGTTTTCAATTGCATAAATGGCTGTGGCAATTTTTGTTAGGCTGGCAGGATACATCTGCGACTGTGCATTTTTTTCATAGAGGATTTCTCCAGTCGTTGCTTCCATGACAATAGCTGCTTCACTGGATACGTTTGGCAGGGAAGGGTCATCAGTTTTACTGAAAACGGACGAAACGATTAAAGTGTTGATCATGATTAAAATGGTTGAAACAACACTTAGTTTTTTCATAACTACTCCCTCCTGAGTGATTATTTTAGTTCTGCTTTATTATATAATTGACGGTTTCCCGGTCCGAATCAGTCGGTAAATGAAAGGTTTGCTGGTATTTCTCGTGTCCTTTACCGGTAATCACAATCCAGTCGCCTTCCTTGCTTTCATGGATTGCTTGCTGAATGGCGAGTGTACGGTCTGGAACGATGCTGCCTTTTGAGTTGCCGTATGTTTCATTTAGTTGGTTTAAAACTTCCAGCATATCTCCTGGAGAAACATTGTTCAGGTCGTCCAACGTTAAAATGTAGCGGTCACTCATTTCAGCAGATATGGATAGCATGTGCTTTCTCTTGCTGGCATCTCGATTTCCACGAAAGCCGAAAATATGGGTTATTCGTTGGGCCCCTTGTGATTTTGCAGTTTCCAGGCAGTAAGAGATGGCATCCGGAGTATGGGCATAATCCACAATAACGATCGAGCCCTTGGCCAGTTTCGTGATCTCAAAGCGTCCATCGACTCCCTTGAAATGGTGAATGGAGTTTAAGAGCTTTTCTTTGGGGATACCCAGCAACAATGATGTTCCGTAGGCCATTAAGGTGTTATACATATTGTGCATTCCGGTCATCGCAGCGACCATTTGATACGTTTCGTTACTTTCAATCACCCGCATAGTGGAGGACAGTGAATGAAATTTTGCAACACGCAGGTTGCATTCAGTGGATGTGCCAATTGCATAAATCGGTTTTCCCTTTGTTTGCAGGATTCCACAGAGCTTTCGTCCCCACTCATTATCTGTATTCACTACAGCAATCCCATGTTCTTTCATCTGATTGAACATTGTAAGCTTCGCCTGAAAATACTCTTCTATGGAACTGTGATAATCCAGGTGTTCATGGTGAAGATTGAGGAACAAGCCGTAATCAAATTCAATGCCTTCTAACCGATACTGGGCCAGTCCATGAGAAGAAACTTCCATAATGACGACCTCATCCTGACTGAGGGTCAACAGTTTATGGAGAGCGAGTGAATTTGGTGTGGTGTTCGAGCTTTTCATTTTTTCGCCATTGATAATATTTTGGTTGGTACCGATGACAGAACAACTCATACCGTTGCTTTCCAGAAAGTGCTGGAGCATATAGCTCGTCGTCGTTTTTCCGTTGGTGCCCGTAATTCCAATCATTATTTTCTGGTCAGATGGACGGCCATAAAAATTCCTGGCCAGGATGCCAAGCGCTTTCCGGCTATTTTCCACTTGTAAATAAGGGACACCTAACCGGGTAATTCCTTGTTCTCCGATGACAAGGGCTGCCCCTTTTTCAATTGCCTGGTCAATAAACCCGTGACCATCAATTTCAAATCCTTTAATAGCAACAAACACAAAACCTTTTGCCACATCGCTTGAGTTATCGGCAATCCCCTTGATGTCTAATTCTAATATTCTGGAATCTAATCGTGAGATCAGACCGGATTCGTTTAAAAGTTGATTTATTTTCATAGATTCGGTGACCTCTCTAAAACTATTTAAATTTGGTTTATTCTATTACAAAAATGTTGAAAATATGTGCAGAAATGATACGGAGAGCCTGATTGAGAAAACTTAATCTTTTCGTAACATAAAAGAAGTCGAATCTTGCATGAGCCAGCACAAATAAAAACCCGGGATCTTGTTGACAAGATCCCGGGTTTTGCCGTTATTATTCAGGTGACAGTTCACTTTCAGTGACCCATTTATGATTAGTGACTTCCTCGCCTCCAGTAGTCGGGACGAAATCAACCATATAGACGGTCGTTTCTTCTACAGAATCAATGGTAGCCGTTGCGCCGTCCATTCCTTCCATATGATCAGCGGCAATGGCCGCTTCATCGCCCGGTTCCAATGGTGCGTCACCTGGATTTTCCAGTTCTTCATGAATGACCCATTTGTGGTTTTCAACCGGCTCGCCTCCGTCAGTCGGCGTGTAGGTCAAGGCATAAGCGGTTGTATCAAAGGCTCCGACAATTGTTGCTTCGGCACCTTTCATGCCCTCCATATGGTCCGTTTCAATAATGGCCTGGCTTCCGACTTCATAGGTTGGGTTTTCCGCTTCCTGCAAACCATCCGGGATTTCTCCTGAACCCGAATGGTCCATGTTCATATGGCCGGAATCTTCATTCATATTTTCTTCGCTGGCATTATCCATGTCCATCGATTCGTCGCTCATGTCATCGCCTGTATTGCAGGCACTTAGCGTGACGGCTGCCACAAGCGACAGCGTCCCCATCATCCATTTGTTTTTCGGCATGTAAATCTCCTTCTTTCTACAGTTGTCTGTAAGTACCTTACCCGTTAACTTTGCATATTCTGTGCAGGAACCATGACATTTTTGTTTTTAACGGTTTTAATCGCGGGATTGTGGCAAGTTCGTGAACCGATAGGAGAAGTTCACAATTTAATAGAAGAAACTGCACAGAAAATCAAGACATAATCGATAAGCTGAAGTGGCTAACGTTTTCTGGAACGGTTAAGCAAGCACGGGGAAGTAGAAGTTAAGAGAGGGGCTGTATTTAATTTTACATACCTTGAAATTCCCCGAGTCTTATATAGAAAATTTCATTTGATTCCTAAGGGATACAAAAATGATAAAGAAGAGGATTCAACTTACTGTAATAGGAGGTCTACAAGTGGCGGAAATTAGTTTGTATCTTGCGTTTGGCGCAGGGCTTTTATCATTTATCTCTCCATGCTCCCTTCCTTTGTATCCGGCTTTTTTATCCTACATTACCGGAGTTTCAGTCAATGAGTTAAAGACGGGCAAGGGAATGATGAGGAGCACGGCTTTGATTCATACGGTTCTATTTTTAATAGGTTTCTCCATCATTTTTTTAGCGTTGGGCTTGTCGACTTCGCTTATCGGAAACTTCTTCTTGGAATATCAAGTTCTTCTACGTCAATTGGGCGCTATTTTGATGGTGTTTTTTGGCTTAGTCCTAACCGGTATTCTGAAATTCGACTTCCTGCTGTCGGATAAGAAATTACAGTTCCAGAAAAGGCCCTCCGGATACGCGGGTTCTGTTCTGATCGGCATTGGCTTTGCAGCTGGATGGACACCGTGTACCGGTCCCATACTTGCAGGAGTTATTGCACTCGGAGTAGCGGATCCGGACAGTGGCTTACTCTATATGCTGTTTTACGTTCTGGGATTTTCAATTCCTTTTCTCTTAATGTCGTTTTTTATTGAGAAAATGACTTTCTTGAAGAAGAAGAGCGCTCTTTTCATGTCAATAGGAGGAGCATTAATGATTCTGATGGGCGTTTTGCTTTACTTTGACATGCTGACAGAAATCATCGCTTTTTTATCGCAATTTACGGGTGGATTTACAGGGTTTTAATGGACTCAACCCAGCATCTAGGAAGGACGTGACATTGTATGGCTGCTAAAAAGGATAAAAAGAGAAATCGCTTGATTATGAGGACAAGTATTTTGTTCATTCTGGTCGTCGCTATTGCATTTACTATCTACAACGAATTAACCAAAGAGAAAAACGAATTGCTGCAAGTTGGAGATTGGGCACCCGATTTTGCTTTGACGGATTTGAATGGGGAACAGCATCAGCTGTCTGAGTACAAAGGGCAGGGGGTGTTCGTGAACTTTTGGGGTACTTGGTGCAAACCGTGCGAAAAAGAGTTCCCGCTGATGGAAAAGCAGTACCAAGTATACAAGGACCAAGGTGTAGAGATACTCGCTGTCAATATTGCGCAATCCGATTATGAAGTGAGACAATTTGCTGAACAGCGAAATTTAACGTTCCCGATTGTTATCGATAAGGACAAAAGTGTTATGGAAGCCTATAATATTCGTCCATTGCCCACTACATTGTTGGTCAATCAAGAGGGAAAAATCGAGAAAATCATTACGGGTGAAATGTCCGAAGAGGATATTGCGAGTTATATGGAACAGATCAAACCGAGCTGATACAACTGAGTTCCCCAGAATAGTGCGAGCCACGTATTTTGAAAATTGATGCAAGGAAAAAACGAGAAAAAGACATTTCTTTAAAGTGGACTAAACCACAAGAAAAGCAATGTCAGGTGTAGAAAATATAAACAAAAATCAGGTAAAGGTCCTACACCGGACTGATTGGAAGGTCTGTTCTTTTAGGGCAATTAGTAAAGGGTATGAATTACCTGTTTGAAATCAAGATATCTGCACAAAAAGTCGAAACTTTTTCGTTAAGCTATAAGAGGTTGATACTTATGGAAAGTATAGAAAATTGACATATTCGGAGGGCATCTACATGAAGAAAAAGAGAATGGGCATAGCGGTACTGTCGGCTTTACTTTTACTGGCCGGCTGCAGCAATGATACAACGGATTCATTTGAAGTGCCGTTTGAAGGGGAACTGAACCATGTCCATGGGATGGGTTATGCAGGAGAAGAGAACGGACTGTATTTTGCATCACATACTGGGCCAAAAATTTACCGCGATGGCGAGTGGTTTGAAACAGCGGATAATTTTTACGATTATATGGGCTTTAACGCCGTAGATGAGGGCTTCTATTCTTCAGGACACCCGAGTGCAGATTCAGATTTGCCCAATCCACTTGGGATTCAGCGAAGTATAGATGACGGCGAAACTTTGGAAGAGATTGCATTCCAAGGAGAAACGGACTTTCATGCGATGGCGGTAGGGTACAACAGTCACGATATCTTCCTGCTCAATCCGGCAAAAAACTCTTTGCTGGAAGCCGGATTTTACAAAAGTAACGATAAAGGAGAATCGTGGGAACCTGTGAAGGCTGAAGGGTTGAATGGGGAAGTGACTGCGCTCGCCCTTCACCCGACTGATTCGAACTTCGTCGCTGCGGCTACGGCTGCAGGGGTTTATTTCTCGCAGGATGGCGGCGAAGTTTTTGAAGCGATTACAGCCGGAAATGAAACAGGCACAGCGGTGCATTTCACCGAAGACCAGTTGTATTTCGGAAGCTACGGGACAGCGGCGGCTCTGGTGAAGTATACTATGGAAAATGAAGAACTCGAGCCGGTGGATACACCGGACCTTTCACAAGATGCCATCGCTTTTATTGCACAAAACCCGATGGATGGAATGGAACTGGCGATCTACACATTTGAAGGAAATGCCTACTTGTCGGAAGACGGATTACAGACCTGGAAAACGCTGCTGGAAGAGGGGAAAACCAAGTAGAAACCAGCTAGCCGTTTGAAAGACGAACCGAATCCAACAGCTTTCGGCAGCAGTCTTTGTCTTGATTGCTGCTAACCAATCGACTTAAAGAGGGATGCCATGTTAAACAGGCTTGCATTGAAAATAGGTTTGCTGTTTTTTGTGTTTATTATCATCATTGAATCGGTTTTGTTTCTAACCCTGTACGTTACTTTTGTCAATGAACGGGTGGATGAAGTCATGACCAACCTGCTTGCAAGAGGGAACACCCACAGCGAAGTATTGGAAGACAGTTTTGAACCGGCGACATTGAACCATGTGGCGTTGATGGAATCGGCCTCCGATTTCATCGTCATCATCACGGATGCAGATGGCAACGAATTGACCCATTCCGATCTGATTGAACCTGAAATGAGGGAAGTGTTGGAACACACCGATTTTGATGAGGTTCTGCAGGGAGGGAAGGTCGTGGAAGAGCGATGGGACAAAAAAGAGTTTATTGCGACGGACAGCCCAATCACCATTGAAGGAGAACATAGAGGCCACGTGTTCATGTTTGCGGAAACCAATCATATCAAAGGGATGGTCAGTCATTTGCGAAACCAATTCCTGATTGTTGGCCTGATTGCTGTCGGGTTGACCGTCATCACAATTTTTCTGCTATCCCGATTGATTACGTTGCCGTTGATTCGGATGAAAGAAGCGACGGAACAGTTAAGCGAAGGGCACCACGAGGTCAGCCTGAATATTGGCCGAAACGATGAGTTGGGAGAGCTGGCGAACGCCATCACTGCCCTATCCAGTGACTTGGAACATTTAAAAAATGAGCGGAATGAATTTTTGGCGAGTATTTCGCACGAGTTGCGGACGCCGTTGACCTATATCAAAGGATATGCCGATATCGCGAGCCGGCCGGATGCATCCGAGGAAGAGAAAAAGGAATACATTGGCATCATCCGGGAAGAGACGGCCCATTTGACGGAATTGATCCGGCAGCTGTTTGAGCTGGCTCAGATAGATCATAACCAGTTCGCCATTCAAAAAGAGGGATTTTCACTGGAGATGCTTTTTGCATCCGTCGTTGCCTTGGTTCGGCCAGCTTTTGACGAGAAACAGATTTCATTGGCTGTCCATTGTGAACATGAGATTGTCGCCTTCATTGATCCCGAACGTTTTCAGCAGGTATTGCTGAATGTCTTGGACAACGCCCGCAAGCATTCTCCTGAAGGAACACAAGTGGTATTACAGGGAGTCCAAGATAAAGGTACCATCACCATAAGCATCCGTGATGAAGGAGAGGGCATACCGGAAAAAGATCTTCCTTTTGTCTTTGAACGATTGTATCGGGTCGATAAATCCAGATCCAGACAGTACGGAGGAAGCGGTCTTGGCCTGGCGATTGCGAAAGAAATCGTCGAATCGCACGGTGGTCTCATGACGCTTCAAAGTGAGTACGGACAAGGGACAACCGTCCTGATAGAATTGAAAAGGGGGGATTCGCTTGCAGAAAGTGCTGTTGGTTGATGATGAACACCGAATGCTGGATTTAGTGGCTTTATATTTGAAGCCGCATCAGTACCTCTGTAAAAAAGCACTGGGAGCTCATGAAGCCCTCGACTATTTGGAATCGGAACCTTTCGATCTCGTCTTACTGGATATCATGATGCCGGAAATGGATGGCTGGGAACTGTGCCGCGAAATCCGGAAATTTTCGGATGTGCCAATCATTATGCTGACGGCGCGGGAACAACAGGAGGATATTGTTAAGGGATTGAATATCGGGGCGGATGATTACATCACAAAGCCGTTTAATGAAGATGAGTTGCTGGCCCGGATGGGGGCGCTGCTTCGCAGGAGAACTCCGAAAAATACCATTGAAGTGGACGGTTTGGTGTGGGACGAAGACCGGTTTGAACTTACGTACGGCAAACATATCATCAAATTGACGCCAAAAGAATTTCTGATGGTGGGCCACCTGATGAAGAATGCCGACAAAGTGTTTACGAGGGAGCAGCTGATCCAGTTAATTTGGGGATTCGACTCAGAGACGGAAGGGCGGACCATCGATTCGCATGTGCGAAATGTTCGGGAAAAAATCCGCCAGTCCGGTTTTCCGGTCGATGATCATTTTCTCACGGTTTGGGGAATCGGCTACAAATGGATCCATGAAGCAGAATGATGCTTGATAAAAGAAAAGGTCCGTCGGAAAATATTTCCGACGGGCCTTTTTGAGTAAGGTTATGCGGCGTTACGGCAAGCTTCTGCACATCTACGGCAAGCTTCCGCACAGCGTCTGCAATGTTCATGATGATCGGCGTGCTTCTCACATTCCTCTGCGCAAGCTTCGCAAATGGTTGCGCAAACGGCTGCCAGTTCGGAAACGAACGGTGAATTGCGAGTAATGGCATGTTCCAAAAATGCACAAATGTCCGCGCATTCCCGGTCTAATCGAATGCACTGTGCTAGCATCTTCACATCGTCTTCCTGCAGACAAGCGTCAAAACAATGGTTACATTCCGCTGCACAATCATGTAATGCCCGAATCAATTCCTGATGTTGTTCATGAGCCATGTTAAAACCTCCATTTCTTATTTTTGCTTCATTTACTGGATTTCCCTCTCCTTTCCAAACTAAACAGAAATACCGAAACTCCATAGAAACTGCACATTTTATAGACAAGTAATCAAATATTAAAATCAATGGTGCGGTTTTTTTGGGGGGTCATTGTGAACTTCTAAATTAGAGTCATGGAAACAGCGATAAAGTAAAATGATACTAAACACTTGATATACCCTATATGGGTATGTTAAGTTTAAGGAAATATTACTTTAGGAGGAATAATAATGATTGAAACATTAAAAGTACAAGGTATGTCCTGCGGCCACTGTGCAAACTCGGTTGAAACAGGCGTCGGTGAACTCGAAGGGATTTCATCTGTGACAGTTGATCTTAAAAAAGGCGAAGTGGCAGTAGACTATGATACTGCCAAGACATCATTAAACGAAATTCAGAAAGCGATTGAAGAACAAGGGTATGACGTCGTATAAGGGTGCTTTCACAGCACTCTTTACTTTTAAATGAAATATACCCCCGCGTGGTATATTCGGCAAGAACTTTGTGAATGTTAAGAATGTAAATAGGGTTAAATAGGATAAGAACCACTAGTTTGGAGGAGGCGCACTGAATGGCTAAAAATGATAAAGACCATCACCACCATCAAGACGAACAGGTAGATCACAGTAAAATGGATCATTCCAAACATGTTGGGCATTCGTACCATGAAGACCAAGTGAAAGAAGGCATTCAAGACGACAGCAATCCTGCCAAAATTCATAATGATCATGCCCATCACAATCATAGTAGCCATGATCACAGTGGACATGAACATCACCACCACGGAAACTTCAAAGAAATTTTTCTGAAGTCGCTGCCCTTGGGCATTGTCATTTTGTTATTATCGCCGATGATGGACGTTCGGCTTCCCTTTCAATTCACCTTCCCTTACTCGGACATTGTTGTCGCTGTATTAGCAACTATCTTATTGGTTTATGGCGGAAAACCCTTCTATCAAGGTGCAATCGCTGAATTTAAGGAAAAAGCACCGGGCATGATGGCCCTTATTTCATTAGGGATATCCGTTTCCTATTTGTACAGCATTTACGCCGTGCTGGTACGCTACGTAACCGGCGATCACATCATGGATTTCTTCTTTGAATTCGCGTCCTTGCTGTTGATCATGCTCCTTGGACACTGGATCGAAATGAAGGCTGTCGGAGAAGCAGGAGACGCGCAAAAATCGCTCGCCGAATTGGTGCCGAAAGATGCACATGTGGTATTGAAAAATGATTCGATCGAGACGCGTCCCGTAAATGAGCTGAAAGTCGGAGACCTTGTACGGGTTCAGGCCGGAGAAAACGTCCCTGCCGATGGCATCATCAAAAGAGGCACCTCGCGGATCAATGAAGCTTTGCTGACGGGGGAATCTAAACCCATTGAAAAAGGAGCCGGAGACAAAGTGATCGGCGGTTCCACGAACGGTGCAGGCATCTTATATCTTGAAGTACAGGAAACCGGCGACCAATCGTTCATTTCCCAAGTACAAACCCTGATAAGCCAGGCGCAGGATCAACCTTCAAGAGCTGAAAATCTGGCTCAAAAAGTAGCCGGCTGGCTGTTTTATATCGCCATTGCGACGGCTTTCCTCGCTTTTGTCGTTTGGCTGTACATTGCTGACATTCAAACCGCTGTTCTTTTTACGGTTACGACATTAGTCATTGCATGTCCACACGCTCTCGGCCTTGCCATTCCGCTGGTTATTGCACGAAGCACCAGTTTAGGTGCAAGCCGCGGGCTGTTGGTGAAAGACCGCGAAGCATTGGAGCTGGCAACTAAGGCTGATGTAATGATACTGGATAAAACGGGTACATTGACTACTGGCGAATTTAAAGTTTTGAACATGGAAACACTGGATGGTCAACATACCGAAGCCGAAATCGCGGCGTTAATGGCAGGGATTGAAGGCGGGTCCAGCCACCCAATCGCCCAGTCAATCGTCCAATACGCTGAGAAACAAGGGATTCAGCCTGTCCACTTTGATTCGATTGATGTTGTGTCGGGTGCGGGTATAGAAGGAAACGCCAATGGCCGCAAATACGAATTGATCAGCCAAAAGGCACTTGGAAGAGATGTAGCGGTGGATGTTCCCAAAGGGGCAACATTAAGTATACTAGTTGAGGACGGGAATCCGATCGGTACGGTCGCATTAGGCGATGAATTGAAAGAAACGAGCAGAACGCTGATACAGGCATTGAAGCATTACAATATAAAACCGATTATGGCTACAGGTGACAATGAAACGGCTGCCCAAGGAGTAGCAGAGGAACTGGGCATTGAATACAGAGCCAATCAATTACCGCAAGATAAATATGATTTAGTGGAATCACTGAAAAATAATGGACAAACGGTTATCATGGTCGGCGATGGCGTCAACGATGCACCATCCCTTGCAATAGCAGACGTTGGGATAGCAGTCGGTGCCGGAACTCAAGTCGCCATCGATTCCGCTGATGTGATTTTGACTCAGTCGGATCCAGGCGATATTGAATCCTTTATCGAATTGGCCAATAAAACAACCAGTAAAATGAAACAGAACCTCGTGTGGGGAGCCGGTTATAACTTTATTGCCATTCCCATAGCGGCGGGTGTTCTAGCCTCCATTGGGATTACGTTGGCTCCTGCCGCAGGAGCAGTTCTGATGTCCGTGTCCACGGTTATCGTGGCTATCAATGCGATGACATTGAAACTAAGAAATAGAGCTGTTTAACACCGTGTTTAATTGTCGTACACGAAAAGTACTGCCTCCCAAAAGTTGAATTTTCTTTAACCTTGGGGGCACAGTTTTGTATTAGGTTAAAGTCAAACGGAGGTTTGAAGACTTTGGATAATTAAATATATTTTTATAGTTAACATATGAAAAATTATCGGAAGAAGGAACTTCATTTGAAGTTCCTTTTCTTTTTCGTTTATGAAGTTAACCTTTGTGAACACTCTGAGACTGTGACTTTTGATAATAACCAGCGTATTAATAGAAAAAAGTACAATTTGAATAAAAAGAATTTTCACTTTACTTTGTTCGAGTCCATAATGGTATTAGTAGCTCGAAGGGAAGATGAAGTGGTGAAACCTATGGACGAATTGAGTGAACCTAAATCGAATAGCGAGAAAATCAAAATCATCTTGTTGCTGGCAGTGCCGGCGATGGTGGAATATGTTTTGCAGACGGTGGTTGGCTTTGTCGACACATTGTTCATTGCGCGGATCGGGCTGCAGGAAGTTACAGCGGTAGGAATAGCTGGTGCTGTGCTGGCCATCTATTTGGCACTCTTTATGGCTTTAGGAGTGGGAACTTCTTCGCTTGTTGCCCGGAAATTGGGAGCCGGTAATCTTGGAGGTGCAAGGAAAGTTGCACAGGAATCGCTCGGGTTTGCCACGGTAGTAGCGATAATATTAAGTATCCTGACCTGGTTTGGTTCAGAGTTTTTTATGTCTTTATTCGGTGCTGAAGAAAATGTGGTCCAAATAGGATCCGTTTATTTGAAGGTGGTGGGGGCGGTGCGTTGTTTCTTGCTTGGATGACTGTACTTAGCAGCATACTTAGGGCGGGGGCGATACCAAAAGCCCAATGAAAGTTGCGTGGATAATCAATATCATCCATATCCCACTAAATTATGTATTGATTTTCGGTATGGGGGAGTGGAATGGATGGGGGGTTGAAGGGGCCGCATGGTCTACACTTCTCGTCCGAGCGGTCGGAACGTGGCTACTGTGGCGTTATTTGAAGAAATCCGTTCTGGCTATTTCGCTCGGCACCTTATTTTCATGGGACAAAAATACAAAGGAAATGATTTATTTAGCCATTCCGGCTGCTGTGGAAAGAATGATTATGCGGCTTGGCCAAGTTGTTTATTTTGGCTTAATTGTAGTGATTGGGACAAAGACATTTGCTGCCCACACCATCGCAGGAAATATTGAGATGTTTTCTTATATGCCAGGGTATGGGCTGGCGCTGGCCGCGACAACTTTGGTCGGACATAGTTGGGGTGCTGGAAATTGGCGTGAAGCTTATCGCTATGGTATTTTGACAGCTGCAATCGGAGTGGTTTTTATGAGTTTTATCGGTCTTGCGATGTTCATCTGGGCTCCGTGGTATGCCTCGTGGTTTACAAAAGATCCTGAAGCGATAGAAATGGTTGCTATTGCTCTTCGCATTGATGCTTTTGCTCAGCCTGCGCTAGCTATAGGGTTGATTTTAACAGGGGCGTTGCAGGGATTGGGAGATACGAAGTCGCCGATGTACAGCACAGCAATCGGCATGTGGGCAGTCCGGATAGTGGGTATTTATTTTCTCGGCATATATCTAGAAATGGGGATTGCAGGAATTTGGCTGGCGATTGCGGCGGACATTGCTTTGCGTGCGGTCTACTTATTCTTCAGGTTTAAGTCACAAGCCATGCAAAAGATAAAGCTAGAACAGGATCGTGACGAGAATATATTCAACTAATATGTAATCAGCTTTATTACAAACCGCAATGTATTTTAAGGAATATGTTATTCTGAGTAAAATTACGTACTTCACTTGAAACACGGGATTTATCATGATCAGGCGGTTTTCGCGGCAAACGTGTTAAGGCCCCGTGTTAGTGGGAAAGGAAGAAGCGAATGAAGCGCATTCTGGTAGTGGAAGATGAGAAATTGATGTGTGACCTTATCCGTATTCATCTCGAAAGCGAGTTCGATCTGGTGTTTGCCTATGACGGCGCTCAGGCGCTGCAGATAACAAAAGACCAGTCTTTTGATTTATTGGTATTGGATATCATGATTCCTTTCATGGGCGGGTTTGAAGTGTGTAAAGAAATCAGGCGCAACTCCACCATGCCCATCCTCATGTTGACGGCACGATCTGCTGTTGAAGATCGGGTTAAAGGACTTCAGCTAGGGGCAGATGATTATTTAGTGAAGCCTTTCGATTTCGAAGAATTAAAAGCACGCGTCTATGCCTTGTTAAGAAGAAGTGCTCAGGTTGAAAGAAATGTAGCTGATGATTTAATCATTGTGTTAAAGGATAAAAAATTAGTCGTCAATAAACAGGATAAACAAGTAGTTTTCTGTGGACAGAAAATGGAGCTTACGGCGAAAGAGTACGCCATCATTGAATTGCTCACAGGATCGCCGAACAAAATCTTCACACGCGAAGAAATGCTCGATTTGGTATGGGATTATTCAGAAATCCGGGATGTAAGGGCCATCGATTCGCACATCAAGAACATCCGGCTAAAATTCAGGAAGCTTCAGCCGAAACTAGCCGTCATTAAGACAGTCTGGGGCTTAGGCTATCAAGTGGACTTGAAGGAAACGGCAGATGAGGCGTAAAGGGATTGTATTAAAGCTGGGTTTGCTGATCATGGTCCTTTTCTTGAGCATACTGATTCCGTTTGCATTCTTGATTGACCGGATATTCCTGAATGTCTATTCCATCTACCTAAACGATAATGTCAAGTCTCTCGCCCAAAGCCTGGAAGTCGAATGGATAGAAAAAAATCAATCTCCTGAAGAAATCTATCATCACTTGAATCTTTTCTTCGAACATGAAGTGATTTTTTTAAACCAGAACGGACACATCACGCATGGCAATATTATGGAGTTCAATGAAGGGAACCATCTTCCGGATGAATGGATAGCTCAGCTGCAAAATGGGGAAACTGTAGAAGGCGAACGTTATAACTCAGATACTGAAGAAAACTTTTATTATTTTATCGAGCCAATTTTCAACGATGAGGCCTTTGAAGGGGGAGTCATAATTTTTTCTTCCATTGATGAGCTGCACAATAAGATGCACAACGTACGAGACTGGATGTTTCGGGCAATCGCAGCGACTGTCCTGATCGCCATAGGTTATACATTTTTCATTGTTTGGTATTTATCCAGGCCATTGGTCAAAATGGAGAAAGCGACACGCGAAATTGCAAAAGGCAATTTAACTACACGTGTGGAAGTGAACAGCCAAGATGAACTTGGCTCTTTGGGCAGTGCCATCAACGATTTGAGTGTGGAGCTGAATAATTACCGGAAAACCCGAAGTGAATTTTTAGCGAATATTTCTCACGAATTGAGAACCCCGACTTCCTATCTGATTGGCTATGCAAACCTTATTAAACAAGGAAAGTACGAAACACCCGAAGAGCTGGGCCGTTATGCATCGGTCATTGAAGGGGAAGCATCAAGACTTGCGAAATTGATCCAGGAGTTATTCGCTTTATCAAAAATGGAAGAAGGGGAATACACGCTTCAAATCCAAGAAGTGGACATGGAAGATTTTATCCAATCCTTGCATGCGAAAATGAAACTGAAAGCTGCCGAAAAAGGTTTGGCTGCAAATGTACAGTTAAATGGGAACGACCATGCATTCTTTACGGATGGCATGAAGCTCGAACAGATTTTGTTGAATCTGCTGGAGAACGCAATCAATTATACAGAACAGGGATGGGTCAACCTGCAAGTCGAGATGAAGGAGGAACATATTGAATTCATTGTCGAAGATACGGGGGCAGGAATACCGAAAAGTGATCAGTCTCTAATATTCGACCGGTTTTACCGCGTGGACAAATCTCGATCCCGTGCGACCGGCGGGACTGGGCTTGGCCTGGCTATAGCCTCTGAACTGGCCAAACAAATTTCAGGTGCCATTCAAATGGAAAGTGAAGAAAACAAAGGAACAAGGTTTATTGTGACGCTTCCATACAGCATCGAAAATCAGGATATGTAGAACTAAGCTCTTGGTGGTCATAAATCAGCAATTACTCTCCATATCTTCTCCATAATTCATTTCTATACTCATGTGTAACGAAATGGAAATGGGGAGATGTAGTATGTGTGGATTTATAGGGGTTATTCCTGGTTCTCCGGGGGCTAATGACGAAACTGTGCTGAATGCTATGTTGGACCCGATTGTCCATCGTGGGCCGGATAACCAATCAGTGTACAGTGATGGTCAAGTTGGGCTAGGATTCGCCAGATTGAGCATATTGGATTTACGAAGTGCTGCCAATCAGCCATTGGAAGCTGAAGAGGTGGTCCTTGTATTTAACGGGGAAATTTACAATTTCCGTGAAATCCGGACAGAATTGATGGAACTGGGATTTGAATTTTCAACGACTTCCGATACTGAGGTGCTGTTGAAGGGATATCTGCATTTCGGGGAGAACATTATCGGGAAATTACGCGGTATGTTCGCGATTCTAATTTGGGATAAACCGAGCGGAAAGTTCATTGCCGCAAGGGACCCATTTGGGATTAAGCCTTTATATTACACAAAAACCTCCGATGGCTCATTCTTGTTCGCTTCTGAGATCAAATCGTTCATGGAGCATCCAGGATTTGTGAAAAAGCTGAACAAACGGGCGTTAAAACCCTATTTAACTTTCCAGTACTCGGTGATGGAAGAGACATTTTTTGAAGGCGTATATCGTGTGCAGCCAGGAACTTATCTCGTGATGGAAAAAGGTGAAGAGACCCGTACGGTCGCTTATTTCTCCTGTGAATTTAAGGAACAACGTAAAAGTTACGGGGAATACATCGAAGACATCCAGCAAGCTGTCGCCGAATCTGTCGACGCGCATAGAGTAAGCGATGTTCCGGTAGGATCTTTTTTATCAGGTGGGATCGACTCGAGCTACATCACCTCTTTGCTGAAGCCACAAAAATCCTTTACCGTGGGATTTGAGGATTATGAAGATATGTTTGATGAGACCAAACTGGCTGTGGATTTAGCAGGGCAGCTGGGAGTCGAAATCGAACAGCGATATGTAAGTGCGCAGGAAAGTTTTGACGTCTTTCCCCAAATCCAATGGCATATGGACGAGCCGCATTCCGATCCGTCGATTATTCCATTGTACTTTTTGAATGAAATGGCCAGCAAAGACGTGACCGTTATTTTATCTGGTGAAGGGGCGGATGAATTATTCGGGGGATACGAATGGTATCAGCCTTCTAAAAAGCTGAATTCGTACCGGCGATTGCCGAAAGCTGTCCAACATACGCTTGCACAAGTATCGAATGCCTTGCCGCAATCAAACCCGTATCGAAAGTTTTTCCAAAAAGCCATCCAGCCGATTGAAGAGCGTTTCATTGGCCATGCGCTTGTGTGGAGTGAGAAAGATGCGCTTGGAATTTTGAAAACCGACTATCAAGCTGGCCCTTCTGTACAGGAAGTGGTGGACCCGCAGTATTCGAAAATGAATTATTACAATGAAACGGATAAAATGCAGGCGCTTGATTTGGAGTTGTGGTTGCCTCGAGCTATCCTTCTGAAAGCAGATAAGATGAGTATGGCCCATTCGATTGAGTTGCGTGTGCCGTTCTTGGACAAGAAGGTATTTGAAACGGCAAGGCAATTGCCGGAAAGCATGCGGGTCGATTATGGCAAGTCGAAAGTTGCTTTGCGGGAAGCAGCCCTGAAAAATCTTCCAGAAGACTGGGCCAAGCGGAAAAAGTTAGGGTTTCCCGTGCCGATCCGCCACTGGATGAGAGAAGAAAAGTTCTACAAAATGATTCATTCGACTTTTCAGCAAGGATATGTGCAAGAGTTTTTCAATCAGGAGAAACTCTTGCAGTACCTCGAACGGCATTATAACAATGAGGAAAATCATGCGCGGTATATTTGGACAATCTATAGCTTCTGCATTTGGTACGAGCAGTATTTTCTGGACGAGGAAAAGGGAGAGGCAGCCAAGAACCGAGATAAGCATCCAGCCCTGCAAGGACAGTGAATATAGTTATAAATACAGATCGAACATTCCTCTATAGGCTTCTAATCAAAATTAGTTTGGACATCAAAAAACACCGCGATTCATCATCGCGGTGTTTTTGTTATTTTAGCATCGTTTCTAAAGTTTTCAGGTTCTTTTCCATCAAAGTGAAGTAGGTTTCGTTGTCGTCTTCATTTTCCGGAATGAGAACGCTTAGGTTATGAAGCTCCACAGCTCCGACTTCATTCTGAACCACTTCAGGCAGCTTGGAAGACACGTTTTACTCAAACGCAATGTGTTCGATGTTCTTCTCTTTTGCCAAGTCCACGATGGCCGTCAAATCTTTCTGCGAATGCTCATCTTGGCTATTCAACCCGGCAACCGGAACGTGTTCAAATCCGTATGTGTCCGTTATATAGCCAAAAGCATCATAGGAAACGAAAAATGTCATGTTTTCTGTGTTGCTGCCTAGTGCTTGATCGGATTCAGCCACTTGCTGCAGCTCGATAATCAGTTCCTCGTAATTTTCTTCATACGTCTCGGGACCTTCTGCATCAGCTTACACAAATAAATCTTTACAATGCGGTATAAAGGTAACTGGCAGTCATTTTAGTCGAGGCCGAATACAGACTGAGAGGAATATAAACCAAAGTTTATTCTTCTTTATAGTAAAAGAGTTAGTGATTGAAGAGGCAAATATTTCGCTGAAACAAACCGCTGAATTGGCCCAGGCCAATGATCGCGTTTGATTTCCACGTACTCGTTATTTGTATATTCAGATATGGTTTTTCGCCAAAACTTCTGTGCGGGAAGGTTGGTTTCGAGCTCAGCCACTTCCCAGACCCCTTGAAACAGGTCAAAAAGTTGAAATGCGGCTTGCTTGCCGATACCTTCCTTCC
The DNA here is from genome assembly GCF_001687605.2 of Planococcus plakortidis. NCBI lineage: Bacteria > Bacillati > Bacillota > Bacilli > Caryophanales > Caryophanaceae > Planococcus > Planococcus plakortidis. The sequence continues at coordinate 3,043,677 of NZ_CP016539.2, read as the reverse complement.
GGTATTTTTTCATGATGAAAAATTCGCATATCTTTAAATAGGAAGAACAACTTGAATCCTCAGACGCTATCTCGCGCACCAATGCAAATCCGGCAAGGTTTCCATCCACCTTGATTAGGAACGGGAAATGCGTAGGAATTGTCCAATAGTAATCCAGGTACTTGTAGCCAAACAAACCGTTTTCATCCACATCTTCAGATTCGAACTCGGAGAAGTCGTATTGATACAGTTCCATCAAGTTTTGCAATACATGCTTTTGTTCGATAGTCGGCTGAAAGATTTCAAGTTTCATGTTCCTTCCTCCATTCTGTCGATTTATTTATCTACTATAAATGTGAAATGTGTAAAAAGAATGGAGAAATGATTCTGAAGAATAAAATAATAGAAAAATTAAGAGTGGACTCTATAAAATTCGAAGTGGTGTAGAGATTGATGGGCTAAATTATGGTTGAGAGTAACGTTAGCATATTAGGGGATTATCGGTAGAAAACCTTCACTTGGAGCTTTTCTTTTTTGTAAATGACTTCTTTAGTAAAGATTTAAACCTTAACTATTGTATCTCGCCGAGTATTAAAATATGCAGTTTGTGTGGAATTCTTAACTTTCTGTTTAGCGGAACAGGGTCTAGGGAAAAGTCAGGTACTTGTTATCGATTTGATACTTAACATAAGTTAGCAATGTTTCTATACAGAATGGAGGAGTTGAGGATGGCAGATTATAAAAAGAATAGTATCTCCTTAATCGGTGCTGTAGGATTAGGAACCGGGGTGATGATTAGTGCAGGAATCTTTGCCTTACTAGGACAAGTCGCGCAACTTGCAGGATCATGGTTTCCTCTGATGTTTATAGTAGGGGGGCTTGTTACAGCTTTTAGTGCCTATTCTTATATAAAGCTAAGTAATGAATTTCCATCAGCCGGTGGAATTGGAATGTTTTTAGTTCAAGCTTACGGTAAAGGAACAATTACAGCTGCAGCTGCTTTGTTAATGGCCATTTCAATGGTCATTAATCAAAGTCTGGTTGCCAGAACATTTGGTACCTACACTCTACAACTTTTTGATATCAATCAATCAAGTTATCTTGTTCCGTTATTAGGAGTGGGGTTACTGACTTTTGCATTCTTGGTAAATATTTCTGGAAATAGCTTCATACAGTCGTTTACATCTATAGCTTCACTACTCAAGATTGCAGGATTAGCTGTTTTTGGGATAGGTGGATTAAGCGTAGCGGGATTTTCGTTTTCATCTGTAGAAAGTGGGGGAGATTCAGCAGACCCCACCATAGCAAGCTATATTGCTGCGGTAGCATTGACAATTTTAGCGTTTAAAGGGTTTACTACGATTACCAATAGTGGTTCTGAAATAACAAAACCGAAGAAAAACGTTGGCAGAGCCATTATGATTTCGATTTCAATTAGTTTGCTTGTGTATTTATTAATTGCATGGTCAGTTTCAAGTAATTTACCATTGGACCAGATCATTAAAACAAAAGATTATGCACTTGCTGAAGCAGCAAGACCTGCGTTTGGTGATTACGGTCTTTGGTTTACTGTCGGAATTGCCATCATCGCAACCATTTCCGGAATAATTGCAAGTGTCTTTGCCGTATCACGAATGTTAGCGATGTTAACAGATATGAAACTGATTCCTCATAAACACTTCGGTATGCCTGGTGATATACAAAAACATACCTTGGTTTATACAATCGTATTAGCTATGTTTCTAACCATCTTTTTTGATCTGAGTAGAATTGCTTCAATGGGTGCTATTTTATATTTGGTAATGGACATGATCATTCATTGGGGAGTGTTCAAGCATTTGAGAGAAAAAGTGGGAGCCAATTCAGTGATCGTATTGACCGCTTTGACACTAGATGCCATCATACTCGCTGCATTCATTTGGATTAAAATGAATTCCGACTTATTTGTGGTCGGTGTCTCCTTTATATTCATCCTGCTAATCTTTGCAGGAGAGCGTTTCTTTTTAAAACGTACAGCATAAACGATTTCAAAATGTTTTAAAATCGAGTTGAAAGACACCCGCAAGAAGTTCCCTAGGAACTTCTTGCGGGTGTCTTATTCTTCAATAGATTTCAATTTGTCCCATCATGCCACTATCTTCATGCTCTAAGATGTGACAGTGAAAAACATATACACCTTTCTCTGGAAACGTCACGAGCAATTTCACTTTTTCACCTGGATTAACTAATACACTATCTTTCAAGCCTTGTTCGCTAGGGTCTACTTCCTTGCCGTCACGAGAAATCACTTTAAATTGCGTCCCATGAATGTGAAACGGATGAATCATACCACCCATCATATCCTTCTTATTGTACACTTCCCATACTTCAGTAACGCCTTGTTCTTGGCGTAAGTCAATGCGATCGGCATCAAATTTTTTGCCGTTAATCGTTACCATATCCATCATGCCAAACAATTCAATGTTTTTTTCAATAGGCATTTCTTTTTCTTCCGGCGTTAAGAATGGCTCCTCTGTCGTCCACTTTTCCGTTGGATTTGCAGTAGCATCTTCAAGTTTCACATCAAATGGCAATAATTCAACGCCTTCATCGTTTATGATAGCGAGTGATTCTTCGGCTGTTAGTTTTGAAAAATCTATCAAAATTTCTGCGCGCTCTGATGCCGCTAATGTTAATTCTTGTATTTCTACAGGTTCATCGAGCAAACTTCCATCAGAAGCAATTTGAGTAAAGCTAGCGTCATTGCTTAAACTAAATGTGTAGTTTCGTGCATTCGATCCATTTAATACACGGAAACGCATAATTGGTTTTGTAATCGTTAATTTAGGATTGATTGTGCCATTCACGATAGAAACGTCTCCTAATGTGCCATCTTCATCCATAAGTTGGTTGTAATTCAACTGTTTGTCTTCACTAAAAAGGCGATCTTGGAAAATCAAGGGAATATCGTTAACTCCATAATCGTTAGGTATAGCTAGTTCTTCCTTATCGGAGCTATCGATAAGCAACATACCAGATAAGCCTCTATATACTTGCTCAGCGGTCATTTCATGAACGTGTGGATGATACCATAAAGTTGCCGCTGGTTGATCTGCTTCGAGCGTTATAATCCGACTTTCTCCAGGTTGGATTTCATCAAGAGGTCCTCCATCTATCTCACCAGCAACTTCAAGTCCGTGCCAATGAAATGTAGTAGGTTCGTTTAAGTCATTTGTAATTTTAACCTCCACTTTTTCGCCTTCTTCTATTGTGAGAGTGGGGCCTAGTAAGTCGCCATTATATCCGTAAGTTTCCGTTGATATTCCTTTGTAAAACTCGGTAGTTCCTTGTTGGGCAACGACTTCATAATCATAATTTTGACCCTGCTGCTTTTCAAGCAATGGAGGTATAGTTAATTCATTGGAACCCTCAGAAGAGGCAAGGGAAGGTACATTCCCATGATCCATCATTGAACCCATTCCCCCTTGATTCATCCCTCCCATACTTTGGTCAGAATCTTCTCCGTTCATCATATTTGAATCCATTCCACCACTATTACCAGAACAAGCAGATAGAATTAGTAACAAAAAAACCATGAGCCCGATCAACTTAAGAAATTCACGCATTGTTTACCCTTCTTTCGTATTTATTATATTGCTACTGTAAACCTAATATGTGAATATCTTGTGCAAAAATAGTGACAAAGTTATGGATAAAAGTTGAAAAAATTTGAGAGCGTAAAATATCTTGTGTAAATGAATAAATAGAAAAAGGAAGACCTTTTCTTGTAGAATTAAGTCACCACAACCAATTCACAGAAAAGAGGCCTTCCCTATGACTCAGTTTACAACAGATATTATGCAAGCTCTAGTAAAAAAAGGAGACATCTCCGAAGTTTTTCGGATGCACCTGGAGACAGCGGTGAATGCACTTCTTCAAACGGAACTAACGGCGTTCCTAGATTACGAAAAATACGACCGCATCGGGTTCAATTCGGGCAATTCGCGGAACGGTGCCTACACGCGGACACTCCATACGGAGTATGGGGATTTAGAGCTTTCGATGCCACGGGACCGGAACGGCGAATTCAACCAACAGACGGTCGCTCCATACAAGCGCTCGAATGATACGCTGGAGTCGTTCGTCATCCACATGTTCCAAAAAGGCGTCACCATGTCCGAGATTTCGGATCTGATCGAGAAAATGTACGGCCATCACTACACGCCGCAAACCATTTCCAATATGACCAAAGTGATGAGCGAACAGGTCGAAGCGTTTAAATCTCGTCCGTTAGAGCAGCGCTACGCGTGTGTCTATCTGGATGCAACTTACATTGCCCTCAAGCGCGACACGGTCTCGAAGGAAGCCGTCTATATTACGATTGGCATCCGAGAGGACGGCTCAAAAGAAGTGTTGGCCTATACAGTGGCACCTACGGAATCCGCATTCGTTTGGGAAGAAGTCCTGTTGGACTTGAAAGAGCGCGGTGTCGAAGAGGTGCTTTTGTTTATCTCCGACGGCTTGAAAGGCATCACTGATCGCATCTTCGCGGTCTTTCCCGATGCTCAATATCAGGCGTGCTGTGTCCACTTGTCTCGTGGGATCCGCCACAAAGTTCGCGTTACCGATCGCAAGGAGATTCTGGATGATTTCAAATCGGTCTACCGGGCAGAGAACCGAGAACTGGGTGAAAAAGCGTTAAAATCCTTTGTCGATAAATGGAAAACGGCCTATCCCAAAGTGACGAAATCGTTGGAAGCGAATCCCTATATTTTCACCTTCTAAAGCTTCCCAAAATCCATTTGGCGAAGCATCTATTCAACAAATCTGATCGAATCGTTCAATAAAAATGTAAAGAAATATAGCAAGCGCAAGGAGCAATTTCCGAACGAAGATTCCTTGGATCGCTTCCTGGTTTCCCAGTTCGAAATCTATAATCAGAACTTCTCTACCCGTTGCCATATCGGATTCGATCAAGCTCGTGCAGAGCTGGCTGAGATGTTCAAACAGGCTTAATCGATATACATACAAGAAAAGGATTTACTTATTTACACATAATTATTGACGGTCTCAGGGGAGAATAAGTTGATTAAAGCTTAGTCTCTCCCTTTTTATGTGTGGAAGTGTATTTTACGAACAGTTTATGCCCAATCATCTCTGGATGTCTCAGTTACCACTCAGTATAGTTAAAGAGAATCGTTTACTACGAGAACCAGACAAGGGAGGATTGGCGATGAATGATGACAGGCGAATCAGAATAGATGAATTAAAAGTGGTTCAAAGACAAAAACAATTTATACAGATGCATGAATTTAAAAAATATCCGCCACATCAACTTCTATCCTCTAATGCGGATGAGGAAATATGGAATAAAATAAACCAGGGGAGAGTAATAGAAAGAATTGAAGAAGTTAGCTTAGAATCTCTTCGAAAACAAATTGGTCAAATTTTCTCTGATAGCGAGAAGCTAGGGACAGTGTTTTACTTTAGTACAGACAGTTTCTTCGTTCAGTTTAATAAAAGTGAATTGATCCAGCATGCAGATAAGATGGTGGAAGACCTCTCAAAGGATGCACTCTTGCATTGGTTCATATTTTCAACCGACTTGAACCAAATACTTTTGTTAGAGGAGAGTGAATACGGCTATTATGAGCTGACTTATTATGAAGAAAGAATTTAACTTGGTTAACATATGACCCCTTATCGGAAGTGGAGAAGCTAAACTAGAAATTTCCCTTCTTCGGTATTGAAGAATACTTAAAAAAGGCTTCCTCTGTTTAGAAGAAGTCTTTTTTAAGTGTAGTATTCACTCAATCTCCTGCTACTTAGCAAATTTACCGGACATTCTCCTACAAGCACTGAGAATCCTTGAGAGAAGAAGTATACATTGGAAATAGGATATCTTTTTCTCAAAAGTGTTTATACTTTATTCTTTTTCTTATTTCTCTGGCTTCTGAGCGTATGCTTTCGTTCTTGTCTGCGATTAATTTCTCGATTATTTCTTCAAGTAAAAAATGTAAGTTTTTATCCGACTCAATAATGTAGATTTCAAGATTGTTATTTAAGATATTAGTAACAGTTTCCCTAATTAGTGCCTCTGAATGAGTAGCGCATTTCAAGAGCTGTTCGAAATACCACTTGTGGTTTTCTGGATATTGAAGATTTAATAAAGTCTCTTCGATTAATAGAATATCATTCCCCGAAAAGATCGTTTCAGCTGCTTCTTCAGAAATACCCCAATCTTCATCGTCTTCGTCATTTTCGAAAAACACTTCTTCTTTTGAAAGGTTATTTAAGAAATTATCAAATGTATGGGCTACTTCAATAATTTCTTCAGTTTCTGGTTCCAAATAAATAACCGAAGGGTTTACTGAATCCTTTCTGTAATCAAGAGCAAAAAAGCTATTCCCATCTCCGCTGAAAATAAGAATATTTTTCGGAAGATCCCATTCATCAATGAGATAATCTGAATCTAAAATACCACCTTGACCACAACCATAAATGTGATTAATCTCAATGTACGCATTGGTTTCAAGATGACTTTCCTTCTTCACTGAATTGTACTGTATAGTACCGCCATATGTTCTAAAAGAATCTCTTTATAAGAAGCTGGCAATTCCATATCTAGTTGGTTTTCTATTTTTTCAATCTCTACTTCTGAAGTTTTTGGTAACTTATAATCATCCTCGACTTCCTTAGCCCATACGTGCATCAATTAACCTCCTTAGATTCTATTGAATAGTCTTGTTTAATATTGTTACTAACCATAATAAAACAAAATGATTGAAAATATCCGTTTCACCAAAAATAGGAAGTTAAAAAATTTTTAATATCCATACGTTTACATAATTTAAATCATCGGTAGTCCGATATATTTAAAATTTGCAACAAATAAAAGGCGCTGATTTAGGGGAATTGAATGTAACTTATGTGCAGTTAAGTTACATTCACACTGAAAAATTCCAGTAGAAACGTGCTGAAGGAGTGATTGCATGGAGAATCTGGCTATTGATTTTGAATTGGATCCATTATTGAAATTGGATAAAAAGCTAATTCGACAGAAAAACGGAAAATTATTGATTGATGTGCAAGGGGAATTAATCATTCATATCGGTCATTCGTGTTTCTTTCATGAACCGTCCTTAGCGTTGCTTGAACTGGGGGTTGCTTTAAAAAAGTGGAGAGTGAAAGATTCCGAAGGAGAAAATGATTTTTATTACTTTACGATGGAACATGATGAAAGAGAAGGACCTATCTTAGCTTTTGTTAGAAAAAGCGAAAAAGAATGGCAGGTGTTTTCAATTTGGCAAGAATTTGAACACGAAAGCACAATAGCTTCTGATATGTTGTTAAAAGCAGTAGACCGGTATTTAACTAAACTAGAAGATATTTTGATGAAAAATTTCAATATCAAGTATTCATACTTCGCTCGATTCTGATAAATCGAATGTAACTTTTTGTGAATTATGTTACATTCAATTTCAAAAAATAAGGGTGCGGATAAAAATGAAAAAGGAAAACAAAAATTTTGCAGAGAGAGCGTTAAAGCAATTGCTTGTCGGAAGCCAACTTGATGGCTTTCAATTCGGCATTGGTCCAGGAATAGTACGCGTTTGCTTTACCCATTATTCTGAGCAAGATCCCGATATATTGTGGTTGAACATTGAGGTAAGAAAAATCGCCGTCACTACTAATCATGAGCGATTAAAATCGATTTCTAAAGAGAATTTGAAAGAACTAGATGATGAAGATTCGTTTCAACTATTTTTGAAAAACCGAAGAGAAAAAGTGAAAGATGTTTGGCTCGGAGAAGAGTCGCCACATTTATATATTTCGCTTGAGTCCGGAAAAATATTGTATGTAAATGGGCATGATGAAAACTATGAATGCTGGCAGCTTGGAGATCAATCTGGTTATGGGGATGGTAATTGGTTAATTGTGGCGGTTCCAGGAAACGAAATAGCTACTTGGAGTCCTGAAGAGTTTACATGATATTGGTTATCGGAAGTAAAAAGAGTGAAAGCTTCTCATCAAGTTCTAATCTGTCTTTCAAGTTGTCCTCATCCTGGCTGGTTATTGTTATTGTGTAATAACAAAAAGGAGGAATTACGATGAAAAAACTATGGATGAGAGCTATAGTAGGGACAGCCATCGCAGGTGGAATCGGTGGAGCAACGGTTGCAGCAGCAACGGCATTCAATGACTCTGAGGCACCTGAAGTAAGTGGGGAGCAAGCTTTGCAGGAGGTGTTTTCCAAGGTCGAGGGCACAGTGCAGGAAGTGGAGTTGGGACTCGAAGACAGGCGTTATTATGAAGTGGAAGTGGAAAGTTCAGTGCGTGAATACGAGTTTCTGATCGATGCCGCTTCAGGGGAATTCTTGGCCGAGGAACCAGGTCAGGAAAATGCATCCGATGATGAATTTCACCGTCCAGTCGATGCCATGGACTATGCAGAATACTCGATGGTTGAAGAGCAAGTCGACACAGGCCGCTTAACATATCATTTAGCGACGGACAATCCAGGAAACCGCATTCTATTTTTACTGGATGAAAACGGCGAAAAGCAATTTAAAACGATTTTCCTGAAAGACAGCCGGGAGCTGGAGATTATCGATTTGTCGAACGGTGAACAGGTTTACCGCGGAGATATCTAAAAAATAAGAAAGGAAACAGCAAGAAGAAGCCGTTCGCGCTTCTTTTTTTTATGGGGACATCGGTGAACAGGCAGGTTCATAAAGTCGTGCGAATTCAGCTCTTCAAGCAGGAATAGGGCTTTGATATAGTAAGGAAGAGAGGAGAGGTTATATGAGAGTTCCATTCATGATATTGATGGTGGCTTTATTGGGCTTCTTAGCCGGATGTACAGAGGGCACTGCATTGAATGAAACAGAAGTAAAAGAGTTGGTAGTTGATTTGAGCGGAAGTGATGAAGTCAGTGCAGCTTCGATTGACGATCGAGAACTGAAGGTGGAAGACGAGGGAAAAACAACGGTTTATCCATTGCCTGAAGATGAGTTCTTTGTCTCGATTGCCCCGTATGAAACGTATACGCATCCTTGCGAAATCCATAGCTTGACGGGATGCCAAGGAGAGCTGGCGGAAAAAGAACTGAAGGTCACCGTGACGGATGAACAAGGGGAAGTCTATGTAGACCAGTTGATGACAACGCCGGCAAATGGGTTCATCGATTTGTGGCTGCCGCGTGAGCAAACCTATACGGTTGAAATCGAAGCGGACGGTAAAAGCGGAGAACTTCAATTCTCCACATTCAGCGGCGATCCAACCTGTTTAACCAGCATGGCATTGAGCTAAAATTGGCTCGTAATGGATCAAGAAGGGAGAGAGAATAATGGCGGACATCCGCATGCATAGAGGATACGATGAAGAGGAAGCGGGATTTATCCGATACAATTTGGTCAGGTACAACAAATCGAAAGTCGCGTATACCGAAGAAGAGAAAATGAGTTTTGTGTTGAAGGATGAACAAGGTGATATCCTTGGCGGGCTCGTCGGCCATACGGACTGGGAATGTTTTTTCGTGGATCTCCTGTGGGTAGGAGATTCCTTGCGCGGCATGGGAAAAGGCCAGGAATTACTGGAGACGGCTGAAGCCTATGCGCGCGAACAACAATGCCGGTTGATGAGGCTCGAGACTTTCAGCTTCCAAGCGCCGGATTTCTATCAGAAATTAGGATTCAAGGTTTTTGGGCAATTGGAAGATTTCCCGAAAGGCTTCACGCATTACTATATGTACAAAGAGCTTTGAAACAAGTGGCCACATTATTGCTCAAAGGGCCGGACTCATCGGGTTTAAGCACGTTCTCCTTTCGGGTTTATAAATGAAAAAGCAAAAAACCCATCAAGCTTCAAGCAGCTTGATGGGTTTTTGGTATTCACGTCAATACAGAATCTGAAGTGTCGCCTGTTTTCTCGGATTGCCGCGCTTCTTTTTCTTCCAAGGCTTGTAATTCTTCCTCTGTCAGGAATTCGACTTTCAACCCGACAGATGCCATGAAGATGGAGATGATCGGCAAGGTGTAGTTCAGGACGGCGTATGGCGCATAAGCGAATGTGCTGACGCCAAGAGTCGCCACGATAAATACGCCGCATGTATTCCAGGGAATCAAGGGAGACGTGACGGTGCCGCCGTCTTCCAATGCCCGCGAGAGATTCTTCGAATGCAGTTTTTTGTCCCGGTACGCTTTGGCGTACATTCTTCCTGGGAGAAGAATCGATATGTATTGTTCAGAAGCGGTCGCGTTCGTGAAAAAGGCGGAGACGATCGTCGCCGCGATCAGGCTGCCCGCTGATTTTGCCACTTTCAGGATCTGGTTGACGATCGCTTGGAGCATCCCGACTTGTTCCATGATGCCGCCGAAGATCATCGCGACAATCGTCAAGGACACCGTGTACATCATCGACTCGATGCCGCCGCGGTTGAATAGATTGTCGACCATTTCATTGCCGCTCGAAATCACGAACCCATCATGGAGCGTGTTGACGGCATCGGCTACACTGCCGCCCTGGACGAAGACATAGCATAGCCAGCCGAGCAAAACACCGATCGTCAATGCAGGAAGCGCGGGGACTTTCTTCGCTACCAAGACGATGACCGCAAGCGGCACGAGCAATAGCCATGGAGAGATCACGAAATTGCTTTCCAACGCGGAAAGGATGCTGTTGATATTACCGATATCGACCGCTGTGCCGGCAAACTGCCTGCCGAGAATAAAGTAAACAACCAATGCAATAACGAGTCCGGGAATCGTCGTATACACCATATGCTTAATATGTGTGAAAAGAGGCGTCTCCGTAATGCCGGCGGCCAAGTTGGTCGTGTCAGATAGCGGAGACATCTTGTCCCCGAAATAAGCGCCCGAAATGACCGCACCCGCTACCATGGCGGCAGGGATCCCCATGCTCACGCCGATGCCCATTCCCGCGACGCCGATCGTTCCCATCGTCGACCACGAACTGCCGATGGCCAAAGTGACGATGGCGCAAATGATGCAGATGGTCACGAGGAATAAGGACGGGGTGATGATTTTCAATCCGTAGTAAATCATCGTCGCAACGATGCCCCCGCCGATCCAAGCGCCGATGATCAGGCCGACGAGTATGATGATGACAATCGCTGGAAGCGCCATACGTATGCCTTTATAGGCGCCTTCTTCAATGATGTCCCATTTGTATCCGTAGCGCCAGCCGATCAAGGCAGCAATGGCTGCGCCGATCAATAACGGGACGTGCGGGCTCCCGCCGAATTTGATGATCGTGATGGCCATAATGCCGATCATCACGATGAAGGGAATTAATGCCATAGCAAATGGGATTTCTATTTTTGGTTGATTTCTCATAATCCATCTCCTCAATGCAAGATAATGAAAGCCTTTTCAACTATTCTGCCACGAGCTTCGAGGAGGCGCAAATGATTTTTTCAAAAATCTAAAATCCGAAAATTTTTGCGCAAAGAAATTTTGCACTATTTTAACAATAATTATTTGTAAAATCATCTTAAAAAAAAGCGTTATTTTAGTATATGGAAGAAAAGCGTTAACTGGTGGGTAGCCGAAAAACCACAAATATAAAAATACCGATGGGGCACCTTATAGCGGGGCCCCATCGGCATTTCTATTGGTATGGATTCAGCAAAGAATGCATGGTCAGGATACTGCGAGTATTTAATTGACCCCGACAGCCGAGAACGCCGCTTTGACACTTGCGACTTCAGCACTTGATGCCCCGTAGAGATCCGTTGCTGCCTGGATGGTGGAAACGCGGAAATGGCTGTAATTGGAGCTTGGCGTCAAGTACTGCGTGAGCGTGCGGTAGTAGATATCGCCCGCTTTGTCGTTGCCGATGCCAGCGACCGTCACGCCGTAATGCGTGCCGCCGTTCGCAAGCAAGAATGCCGCTTTATTGCTGATGCCCGAGTTGATATGGACACCGCCATTATCCCCTGTGCCGGTGTAGCGTTTCGAGTAATGGTCCGGGTCTCCGCTCAAAGTCGGGTCTTCCATGGAACGCAGTGCATCACCCGCGACATTCGGCGTATAGATGTCTTCTCCTACTTGCCAGTCCGGCGTGTTATTGAAATGGTGCTCGACTAGCGTCCCGAAGATATCGGACATGGATTCGTTGATTGCGCCTGATTCGTTCTGGTAGATCAAGTCCGCCGTCGTATCGGTCACGGCATGCGTCAATTCGTGCGCGATGACATCCAGTGCGCCGGACAGCGGCACGAAGGTATTGCCGTCACCGTCACCGTAGACCATCTGGGAACCGCTCCAAAATGCGTTATTGTAGCTGCGGCCGTAATGGACAGTCGAGATCAGTTCAGCCCCGTTGCCATCGTAGCTGTTACGGCTATGGACGTCCTGGAAATAATCATAGGTCTGCCCGGCGTAAGCATGGGCATCGACTGCCGCCCCGTCATAAGCGGCGTTATAGACATTGTCGCTATCGAGCCACAGAGTTCCAGGAATCCGGGTGCGGTTTTTCGCATCGTAGGTGAAAATGCCGTTACCGCGCGTCCGGTCGACCAGGTAAGAGCCGTTGCTGTTGACTAAGGTATTGAATGATTTCGTATCGCCCAAGACGCCTTTACCAGTTGCTGTCGAGTCTTCACCCGTTAAGCTAGCGCCGCCGCCGGAAGGTTTCGCTTCGTGGATCTGGTTATAGGAATCGAGGATGTCACCCGTTTTGGCGTCCACGAAATATTGGTAATTCCCCGGTTCCGGGTAGAGGAACTCGAATTCGGCGCTGTAGGCGTAATGCGCCTGGCCGTCTTTGGAATAGATGACCAATTCCGGTGACACTTCAGCTTCAAGCTCCGGTGTGCTGCCGATTTTCTCTTCCAGGTCGGCTGCAGCTTTTTCGACAGCTGTCCCGGCTTTCAAAGTAGCGCCTTTTTTCAAGGACTGCTTATCGTATAATTCGGGCGTCAGATTGCCCGAAATCGACGTGAGCACGCCATTTTGATCGACATGGGCATTGATCACGGAACCGAAAATCGGAACGCCCTTGAATTTCTGCTGGAGCTTCACTTTGGTGAAGCCAAGTTCATCTTCTTCCTGGCTGATGACCTTGAAGCTAGAAAGTTCTTTTTTGCCGAGTTTATACGTATCTTGATGGTCTTCCAAATATGTAAAGACGATATCTTTGGCCGCTTGATCGGATGGGGCCGTCAGTTTCCCGGAAATGAAATCAGGCGTCTTGGTATCTTTGTTGACATGGACTTTCTCCGCTGCCTGTTCCGATAAAGTATCGGCGGAAACCGCTGTAGCGGATAATGCCAATGATGCTGCTAAACTTAAAGTCAGTAGTTTCTTCTTGTTCATCAAAAGTCACTCCTTCTCGTCTTACCGGCATCTTAGCGCGGTAAACACATCATAACTATTTAACTATTCTGAATAAATGAGCGATAATATGCGTTTTTATGTCCCCTTAAAAGTGATGATTGCCCCCCGGGGTTTACCGAAGAAGCGAGGGTTTGTATATTTTATAGGCCTATCGGTTTTGCGGATGGAACCATTTTGCTAAGCTAAATGCGCATAGCGCTTGGCTGCATCCCGAAGATTCTCAAAAAGCGGTTTATTGAAACAATGAGTTTTGCTTTAATGAAGTAGAGAACCGGGGCGGGGAATGGCGGTTCCTGCGGCCATGCGTGAAATGCTATACTCGTTTAAAAGTAAATTTATGATTTGATGGGGAAAATGCTGGGAGATGGAAAGGGGAGCATTATGAAACGATTTATTTTGCAGGCGGATGCCTATGGGGCGTTCAGGCGTTCATCAAGACCTTACCGGGTGTCGAATCGACCGAAGCAGGACGGGCGAACGGGAAGACGCAATCGCTTGAAGGCGATTACGATGGCTACGCGGAATGCGTCAAAACCACATTCGACCCTTCACGCGTATCGGTCCAGGAATTGATGGGGTATTTCTTTGAAATCATCGATCCGTATAGTGTCAATAAACAAGGCGAGGATGTCGGCGAGAAATACAGAACCGGCGTCTACAGCGAAACGCCTGCGCATTTAACGTTTGCGAAAGCCTTTATTAACGAACGTTCGGATTCGGATCGTATCGCAGTTGAAGTGTTGCCGCTTGAGAATTACATAGCCAGTGCAGCGGAGCATCAGGACCGTTTGGACAGATGCCCCGATGATTATTGCCATATCCCCACAGCGTTATTGACCAAGTATGCGTAAAGAAAAGAGCGTGAGCAAAAGATGATTTCACTCGTATTGACCTTAAGGCGCTTGCTGTCAGCCATTGCCCGCATTGGCAAAGAGCCCTTGTTCAGGACCTTGCTGCTGACTTTGGCATTCATCGTGCTGTCGGGGACCTTGTTCTATTATCAAATCGAAGGGTGGTCCTTATTTGATGCCTTTTACTTCGCGTTCGTCAGCCTCATTCCGGCTGGAGTCGATACGGGTCTCGTGCCGCGCGGCAATTTAAGCCGAAGTTTCACGATGATTTATCTGGCAGTTGGCGTCGGTGTAATGGTCATGGTGTTGATTCGCTTGGGCTATGCGGTTTTGAAATTAGAGCGGCCCGAGCAGCTGGACGTAAAACCGCAAGCTAAGGCGGCACCGAAACAGAAAACTAAAGGGAAATAGCAAAGAACCCCAAACGGACTGCTGTTAAAAGCAGTTGCCGTTTGGGGTTCTTTTTGCTATCTTTATTGTTCTTTTGTGGTCGTTTTTTTCCAGCTGTCGTCCATGACCATTTTGCCCGGCCATGTGTAAGCGGTAAGGCCGCCATCGACAACGATGTCCTGGCCCGTCAAATAAGAGCTGTCGCTTGAGACGAGGAACAACACCGTCGTAGCGATTTCTTTCGGCAAGCCGAGGCGCCCTAATGGAGCGAGCCATCTGTTGCTTTCCCTGAACTCACGCCCGGCTTCTTCTTCTTTCGAACCAGCCAGTTCATCGATCAGCGGCGTTTCGATTGTTCCGGGAGATACGGAGTTGGCGCGAATGCCGGAACGCCCGTATTCGATGGCGATCGATTTCGTGAAGTTGATGATGCCGCCTTTTGCTGCATTGTAGCCTGAGCGGTCCAAGTCGGCAAAACTGCCTGACATGGAAGCGTTGTTGACGATCGCCCCGCCATTGTCCGTCATGAGTGGGATGAAATATTTGCTCATCAAGAACGTGCCGCGCAAGTCCGTAGCCGTGATGTCATCAAACAAATCGACCGGATACTCGTGTACTTTGCCGCCTTCCTGGTCGATGCCGGCGTTATTGAACAACGCATAGACCGTGCCGTATTGTTCTTTCACTTGATTGGCGAAAGAAGTGACGTCCTCTTCCTTGGCGATGTTCACTTGGAAGCTTTTCGCCGTGCCGCCGTTTTCATTGATTTTCGCGACCGTTTCCTGCAAGGCTTCTTCTTTAATATCCGCAAGAAGGACAATCGCGCCTTCTTGTGCAAACAGTTCTGCTGTCGCTTTCCCGATGCCTGTTGCTGCACCTGTAACGACGGTCACTTTATCTTGCAATTTACCCATGTTCTGTTCCTCCTCTAGTTATAGTAGGTTCTTGTAAATCTATGAATCAAACCGGTCAAAACCTTTACCGGAATCTTCCTTTTTATTGATCAATACTTTACCTTACCTACCACCCAGGAAGGGCGCTAAACCTGGCTTTTTCGATGTAACCGCTTAACCGAAGAAAACTTTTTTTAGAAATTGTGATCTAAATTCACCCTCACTCCGTTGAGCTTATAAGAAAACAAAACAGAGGAGTGGTTACATGAAAATGAAAAAGCTTTTACTGCCAGTAGTAGGCGCATCGCTTTTAGTCCCGGGAATCGGTTCTACCGTGTTGGCAGCAGAAGAAGCACCGCCAACAGAAACGACAGGCGTCGAACTTCGCGCAACCTTGGATTCGCTATTGTCTGAGCACTATGCGCTCGCAGTGGATTCCATGATGAAAATTTACGATGGCGACGAAGCAGCAGAAGAAGCCATGGCGGCGCTCGATGAGAACGCGGCCGATATGGAACCGGTCATCGCTTCCGTTTACGGGGAAGATGGCGGAGCGGCTTTTGTCGAGATCTTCGATAAGCACAATATGGGAACAGATGATTACGCAGCGGCCGTGAAAGCGGATGACGCCGCGATGCAACAAGAAGCATTGGATCAAGTCCAATCATTCGTCGATGAAATGGGTGAATTCCTCGGCACGGCCACAGAAGGCAATCTTCCGGAAGACGGGGCGACAGCTGCACTTCGTGAACACGAAGATTACGTGCAAAATACGTTTGATCTTTATGTAGAAGGCGATTACGAAGCTGCTTACACGATGTACCTGGAAGGCTTCACACAAATCTTCGGTGCAGGCAGTGCCATCAGCGGAGCGATTTCGGCTCAATTTCCGGATCAGTTCTCTGACCCGAACACACCAGCTGGCGACTTCCGTTCGACAGTCAACCGCATTGCAGCAGAGCACTTTGCCCTCGCGCAATTGAGCATGGCAAAAGGCTTCAACGGTTCGGCTGACTTCGATTTCGTCAACTGGGCACAAGACCAAAACGTAGAAGAGTTCCGTGCAGCACTAGCTTCTGTTTATGGTGAGGAAGCGAGCAACCAGTTTGTGGAACTATGGAACAACGAACACATCACGGTTCAAGGCGACTTGGCAAATGCCACAGCTTCAGAAGATGAGCAAGCGAAAGAGCAAGCTGTCTCCACCTTGACCAGCACATTCGCAACAGACCTTGGCACATTCTTGAACACAGCAACAGAAGACCGTATGCCGTTGGATGAAACAATTGCAGGCGTGGAAGCGCATGAACAATCCGTTGTGGACACTTTCCAGCAATACGTAAACGGCGACTATGCCGCGTCATATGACACATACCGCACAGGTTATGCGATCATGTTCGATATCGGGAAAGGATTGAGCGGCGCAATCGTCGACCAATTCCCAGAGAACTTCGAGAACACAGCACCTGACAAAATGCCTTCCACTGGGCTCGGCGGAATGTCCGGCCAATCCAACACGATGGTCTTGTGGGTCGCACTCAGCACATTGATCTTCATGGCAGCTGGAACACTGACGTATCGTCAAACTAAAAAACAATAATGAAAGATAGGAGAGAAAGGGCTCAAGCCCTTTCTTTTTTTAGGCTGAAATTCCCCATATATCCTTTTTTGTATAAGGTCCGCAACGGTATATACAGTGCTTGTCCTCTAGGTCGGCACGAGCTGAAAAGAATAACAGCAGAAAAGTACAGGGGAATGGTATGATTTGATAAAAGGAAGCGATGTTTATCGATTCTCGACCCTGAGGGGGAATGAATTTCTTTTTATTGAAATCGCATGAAGAAAGAAGGGGATTGTTTGGCAAGCAAGATGAATCTATTGCTTGAAACCCAGCGCAATGTGCACGTCCTGTATGCTTTCGAAGGTGCTGGAAATTATATGAAGCAGCTGCTGGACTACATAAATGAAGGAATACACGCTGGCGATTATGTATTAGTCGTGGAAAACGAGCGCCTGACACGGGAACTTACACAGCATATGAAGAAACGGTATACAGAGAAACAACTGGCGATGGTTAAGTTCGTGAACAGCCTTCACTTCTATTGGTCGACTGGAAGTTACCACCCGCCTGCCATTCATGATTATTTCACTAAAACGGTGGCGCCTTATATTGAAAATAACTTAAGTTTTCGTTCCTGGGCTCATGTGGAATGGGAAAGCGTCAAAGAGCCGCTGTTTCTTATAGAAGATTTCGAAAAAATTGCAGATCGTGCAGTGGACGAGTATGAGTTTCCGCTGATTTGTGCTTATGAAAAAAAGAAGATGCCTCTTCATTTGACAGAGAGTTTGATGAAAACCCATCCATATGTCTTGTTGGAAGATGAATTCATCGCTTCGCCGCAGTACCAATCAGCACCGAGACAGGTTTAAGCCCGGTTTTTGAATTTGTCCCTGAAATTTTGACCCGGCCGGATAATTGGGACGGGGTGATGCCAGAAAGGCGGTGCGTTGCAATCGAAGAACCGCTTTAGTATCGTTAGGAAAAAGTGCGCCAATTTTCTCCTTGGGCACTCCCCATAGAGGAGGGATCATATGCACCATCAGCCAATCGGCCCTTCCCGAAAATTTCAGAACTTCAATGATGCAGCCAATCAAATCTTGAGCATGCTGAGCAAGCAAATGGACATCAATACGCTTTTCATTGCTGAAAATGACGGAAAAACCAATATCATCAAAAAAGCGATCAATAGAAATGAAAAGTTGGTAGTGGAAGACAGCCAGTCGCCGCTTGACCAGACCTTCTGCAGCCTCACGATCAATTACGGGCAGGAGCCGCTGGTGATCGAAGACATCTCGAAAGATGGCGATGCCGCCAAGCTGCCCGTCGCTGCGCAATTCGGCAATGGCGCATTCATCGGCATCCCGATTTATTTTGAAAGCGGGGAAGTGTACGGTACCATCTGCGGCTTGGATAAAGAGCCGGTTTCGTTTACCGAAGAGCAGCAGGAGATGTTCGGGACCATGTCATCTTTATTGAGCTATATCCTTGAACTCGATAAAGCACAAAAGGAAATCCAAACTTTGTCTTCGCCGCTCGTGCCCTTGTCCGATGAAATCTCGATTTTGCCGGTCATCGGCCACATTACCTTGGAACGCGCCTATCAGCTGATCGATGATGTAGTGATAAAAGCGAGCGGAGGACTCGACTTCCTCATCTTGGATTTCTCAGGCATCACGCAAATCGACCCACGCATCGAAGAGCCTTTGCTGGATTTGATCAAAGCTTTGAAGATCATGGGCATCACCCCGATCATCACCGGCATTTTGCCGACGATGGCAATGAACGTCCCGCATTTCGCCCATTCCCTGAAGGGTGAACGAATGGAAAGAAGCTTGAAGGTCGCCATCGAGCAGCTCGGTTTCGCCTTGATCAAAACATGACCACCGGGGCCGCTTCGGTGAAATAAGCGGCCACTCGGATCGGCCAATGGATAAATACATGCCCCGGCGAAGACGCTTCCAGCGGATTCACCGGGGTTCATTTTTTCCGGTTGCGGGGCGTTAAAGGCATAGGCCAGTGGGGAATACAAAGAGATAAGCTTTCTTAAGCGATGAATCAAGGCACGTCGAAGCGTGAGGAGGGATTGGCATTTCGTTTGAATGGTTGAGCACGATAAGCAATATTTTCATTTTCATCAATTTGGTCTTGGCGTTTTTCATTCTTTTCTTTGAACGGAAAACGGCTTCTTCGGCATGGGCATGGATTCTGGTCCTGTTCTTTATCCCGATTCTCGGCTTCGTGCTGTACTGGCTGTTCGGGAAACCTTTGAGGCGCAGCCGGCTGAATCGTCCGATTGCTTATGAGAACCGTGATTTCATGGATTGGAAGGACCGGCAGCTATCGGAGATGAAATCAGGAAGCTTCCAGCCGCCCGCACTGGAGGAGAAATGGATGGATATTGTCCAGATGAATGCCGCGCGGACCGATGCCCCCTTATCGATGGCTTCCGATATTCAGATCTTCAACGACGGAAAACGGAAATTCAATGCTTTGTTCGCGGATATCCGCGCTGCCGAAAAGCATATTCACCTGCAGTATTTCATCCTCAATGACGACGCCCTGGGGCGGGAACTCATGTCGCTGCTGACTGAAAAAGCGGACCAAGGCGTAAAGGTGCTGTTCCTGTATGACGACTTGGGTTCGAGCAGCCTGCCGAAGCATTTCTTTGATGCGTTCCACGGGGCAGGAGGCAAGTCAGCCGCGTTTTTGCCGGCTATGCTGACAAGCATCAATCCGCGTCTCAATCACCGAAATCACCGAAAATTGGCGGTCATCGACGGACGTATCGGCTATACAGGCGGCTTTAACGTCGGCGATGAATACATCGGCAAGAAAGAAGAGTTCGGCTATTGGCGCGATACGCATCTGCGCATAACGGGAGAAGCGGTGCATTCTTTGCAAAACCGCTTTTTCATCGATTGGAACCAGGCTGCTGAAAAATATCCGATGAAGTATGCGGAAACCTATTTCCCGAAAACCGAGCAACGATCTGGCGCCCCGCTGCAAATGGTGGCAAGCGGGCCTTTGGAAACGCATGAAGACATCAAGAACGGTTATTTGAAGATGATCCATCACGCGCGCGAATCGATTTATTTGCAGACGCCTTATTTCCTTCCGGATAAGTCCATCATGGATGCGCTAAGGACAGCGGCGCTCGGCGGGGTGGACGTGCAGCTGATGATTCCGCATTTGGCGGACCATCTCTTCGTCCATTCCGCCACGCTATCTTTTGCCCGGGAACTGCTCGAAGACGGCGTCAAAGTCTATAGCTACAAGAACGGGTTTCTCCATGCCAAAACACTTGTCGTTGACGGACAGGCGTTCTCGGTCGGGTCGGCCAATATGGACGTGCGCAGTTTCGCTTTGAACTTCGAATTGAATGCTTTCGTCTACGATGCGCAGTCGGCACAGGAAATGGCGGGCCTGTTCCTGCAGGACCGCAAGCTCTCGGCGGAATTGACCGAAGAGGATTTCAGGAAACAGCATTGGTTCGAGAAAGCGAAACAGGATATCGCGAAACTGGTGTCGCCGATCCTATAGGGGCGGCCGCCGTTTCTGGGGGGAAATCAATCAAGCTTGGGCCATTCGTGGCTTCGAGCTTTTTTATCGTCTTGATGGAGCAATGCAAGGGAAAAAAGTGCGGAAAAAGATTCTATAAATCGGGAAAATCATATACTATAACAAGAGAAGAAAATTTACATTGAAGGTTAAATTTTGAAATTTTTATTGCATGATCAATCTTATAAAAGTTGGGGTGGGCGCAATGGATAAATCATCGGAGAAAGGCATCAGGCACAAATATCTTCGGCTTACATTGTCTTCATTGCTTATTTGTTCATTGCTGATTGCTGGGATTTACTTTTATATGGACAGCCAGCAGGATGAGCGGCAGGCGGAATATGACGAACTTACAGAAAAGCAAGAAACCTTGCAGGGGCTTTCCGAAGCTTTGAACCAGCTCTTTTTCCGCACGAGGGGGTATTACGCTTTCCAGAACCAGGAAGAGTTAAGGCTGGCGTATGTCGAATTGGCAATTCTGAAGAGCGCCATTGAAAGGTTGGAAGGCTTATCCATAAGTGAGGAAGAACAAGAGGAAATTTCCGATTTGGCAAGGTTCATCACGACGTTTGAAACGCAAGTATTTCCCCAAGCCATCGCTGCTGTACAAAATGACGACTATGCGGCATTGAGGAACCTGTCGAACGACGGGACCAATGCTACAGTGAATGAATTCGTCGCTTTCGCCGACGAATACAAATCCGCGTCCGAAGCGGATTTGGAACAATTGAACGAAGACATGATCAGGCAGTCGGAGAACTTTTCATTCATGTTGATCTTATTGTTCATCCTGCTGTTCATCATCACGGCCTTGATCATCTACAGGGCGATGAATGATATCGTCAAGCCGCTGGAAGGGATGCGTGAATCGATCGAAGGGTTCGGCAATGGCGAGCAAGTATCCTACACCCCTCTCGAACGGAAAGATGAAATCGGCTTATTGTCCCAGACTTTCCAACGGATGATGAACACGATCCGTGAAAACCAGGAAGACCTCACTTCCCAAAACCAGGCCCTTCTCTTGAATAAAGGCCAGTTGCAGGACAAACAGGCCGAACTGGAAGATGCCTTGGCAGAAACCGAACAAACGAAAGACCGCTTGATCCGCTTCAACGACTTGAACCATGTCTTGTCATTTACCTTGGATAAGCAAAAGTTGATCAATGCGACACTCCAATACTTTACCGATACGTATGAGATCGATACGGGGGCCTTGTGGTTGCCGGATTCCGGTGAATTTGCGCTGAAAGGCTTCACGGAAGAGATGTTCAGGCAATTTCAGGAACAGCAAATCCCTTATCTATTGACCCGCTTGAAAGAAGATGAATCCTTTACGGTCACACGGGAAGCGGTGGAGCAAAAAGGCTTCGCGGACGGCCCGGTCTTTATCCATGATTTATACGCTTCCGTAAAAAACGAACAAGACGAAAGCATCGCGCTGGTCGGCTTGTCGCGTGTCGGAAGAGGCTTTTCGAAAGAAGAACAAGCCGATATTGACGGGCTGTTCAAGCGCGTCCATCTGGCGATCGACCGGATCCAATTATACGACGCGGCGATCCATGAACGGACATTGAATGAGCGCATCATCAATAACATCAATGAAGGCATCCAGTTCATCGCGAAAAATGGCAGCATGGTGCAGCGCAATGAAACCATGTGCACGATGCTGAGCTGCGGGAATGCGCCGCTCGACGCCGTCATCCCCCAAGATGTGTGGATCCGCAAAATGTCTGAACAAACGGCATCGCCTGAAGCGATGAACGATTTTCTTAACGCGTGCATCCGTGAGAACGACGGCGATGCGAAAACTTTCCAATATACGGTCAACGCCCCTTATGAACGGGTCATCGATGTCTATAGCACACCGGTCATTGTCGACGGGGAACGGACGGGGACGATTTTCGTGCACCGCGACATCACGAGAGAGCACGAAGTCGACAAGATGAAATCCGAGCTGGTCAGCACCGTCAGCCACGAGCTGCGGACGCCGCTGTCGAGCGTGCTCGGCTTCACGGAGCTATTGCTCAACAAAGAGTTGAAACCGGACAAGCAAGTGCGTTATTTGAAGACGATTTATAAAGAAGCGATGCGCCTGACCAATTTGATCAATGATTTCCTGGATCTGCAGCGGATGGAATCCGGGGACCAGGTGTACCGGATGGATAAGCTATCGATGAATGAACTGGTCATCGAAGCGGCGGAAAAATTCAGGACGCAGCCGGCGCATTCGATCGTCTTGGTGGACGATGCAACGGATGTCAAAGTGGAAGGCGACCGGGAGCGCCTCGCGCAAGTATTGATGAACCTGGTCGGCAATGCCATCAAGTTTTCCCCAGAAGGCGGCAACGTGACCATTTGCATGAAAAACCATGCCAACCATTTGCGTGTGTCGATCCAGGACGAAGGAATCGGCATCCCGGCTGAAGACATACCGAAGCTGTTCTCCAAATTCCAGCGCATCGACAATAGTTCGCGCCGCAAAATCGGCGGCACCGGGCTTGGCCTTGCGATCTGCCAGGAAATCATCGCCAAGCACGACGGCAAGATCTGGATTGAATCGCAGGAAGGACAAGGCACGACCATCCACTTTGAATTGCCGCTCATATCCGGAATCCAGGAATATGCTGCACAAGAAGGTGCGGAGGAGAACCCGCCGGTGATGATCGTGGAAGATGATATGAGCCTCGCGTTGCTGTTATCGGAAGAGCTGAAGCTCAACGGTTTTAAAGTGATTTACCACACCTCGCCGAAAGAAGCCTTCAAAGAAGCGAAGCGCACGCCTTTGGTCGGGGCGGTCGTCGACATCATGCTCGGTGAGGAATTGAGCGGCTGGGATTTGGTCGATATGATGAAGGAAGACCCGGCGACAGAGAATATCCCAATCGTCATTTCTTCCGCACTCGACCCATCAGTGGACGCCAACAAGATCAGCAAGATCAACCACTACTTGACCAAACCATACGCCCCGGTGAATTTATCGAAAGTGATGAAAGGCTTGCAGAACGGGCAGGAGCAGAACGGCGTCATCTTCTACGCCACATACGGCCTGGATGACGAGCCGGAAAGCTGAGAAAGAGCAAACGACTGAAAAATTGACCAATCCTATAACAAAATAAAAATAGCCGAAGAAAAAGATATTCTTTTTCTTCGGCTATTTTTATTAGTAACTGATGGGAATGGAGACGGTGAATCCAGCTGCATGACCCACATCCTGTGGGCTAGAGCGCGTCCGTCGTAATGGACATCAACCGTTTCTTTTAGAGCGGCTTTGTTTTTCTAGGACACCAAAATATCTTCCACAAGCGCCAAGAGTTCCATCGGGCTGAACGGCTTGGACATGAAATAATCCGCCCCGTTCAGGATGGCTTTCTCGCGGTCCGCATCCTGTGCCTTCGCGGTCAGCATCAGCACTTTCGTGTCGTTCAGGTCTTTCCGGACTTCCTCGAGCACTTCCATGCCGGTGAGGTACGGCATCATATAATCGAGCACGACCAAATCGTAGTCATTGGCCCGGATCTTCTCCAGGGCCTCTTTGCCGTCTTCGGCTTCTTCGATCAGGAAATTGTCTTCCAAAGTATCTGCGATCAAGATGCGCAAAATGTCTTCATCATCTGCGACCAATATTTTCTTCATCAGTATCCTCCTTGCTGTTAAGTCGAAATCCCTTTGCGTTTCATATCGCCCCAATGCGCTTTCTTTTGGAAAGTGGCGATGATCCCCTTGACTCGCCACAGTACCATAAGCGGGCGGTACCAGAAGGCCTCGGTCAATGCCCAGAAATACAGGCGCATCAAATGGGAAACTTTCGGGTATTTGTGGAGCGTCAATTCTTCCAATAATACGGCGAGTGCCGAAATGAGCGACCCGTAGAACACCGTCACCAGGAACATGACGCCGGCGACTTGCGGGTCGACCAATGAGAAGAAAAAGCCGCCGAAAATGATGAAATAGCCGATGAACTCGAACACGGCACCGAGCAGTTCGATGAACAGGAAATAAGGCATGGAAAACAAACCGATCGAGCCGTATTTCGGGTTGAGCATCATTTTTCTGTGATTCCACAAAGTTTCCAGCAGCCCGCGCTGCCAGCGAATCCGCTGGGACCTGAGCACTTCCAGCGATTCGGGCGCTTCCGTCCAGCAGACAGGATCCGGAATGTATTCAATGCGCTGCTTGGATTTTTCTTCCCGCAGCAAACGGTGCAGCCGGACGACCAATTCCATATCCTCGCCGACCGTGTTCTTATTGTATCCCCCCGCTTGGATGACGCGTTCTTTATTGAAGACGCCGAAAGCGCCCGAGACGATCAGCAAAATATTCAAATGGCTTAATGCCAGGCGACCGATCAGGAAGGCGCGGAAATACTCGATGATCTGCATGAGGACGATCGGGCTTTTCGGCAGGCCGATCAGTTCCACTTTGCTTCTCGAAATGGTCGAGCCGTTGGCGATCCGGACCGATCCGCCAGTGACGATGATTTGCCCGTCCGATTCGATGATGGGCTTCATGCATTTCAAGAGCCCGTCGTTTTCCAAAATGGAATCGCCGTCAATGGCGCAGAAATAAGGGAACGACGACAGGTTGATCCCGGCATTCAAGGCATCGGCCTTGCCGCCGTTCGCTTTTTTGATGAGGCGGATATAAGGGAAGATCGAGGATTGATAAATGGCCTCGATTTCCGCGGTTTCGATGTGTGTGCGGACGGCGAACGGGATTTCCTTCATCTTGAATTCGTCGATCATGCGCAGCGAGGTGCTGTCTTTCGATCCGTCGTCGATGACGATGATCTCCTTTTCGGGATATTCAAGCGCCAATAGCGAACGCACCGTGCTGACGACGCCGACTTCTTCGTTATAGGCAGGCACGAGGATCGATACCGGATAAGTAGATTGGTTTCTCAGGAAATCTTCTGTCGACTCGCGCTTGTCGAGTTTGTTCTCTTTTTTGACTTTCCCGTAGGCGAGCGCAAAGAGCCCGAGGTAGCTCAAGCTGGAAAACAGCATATAGGCGATAACGATATAAGATAGAATCAGCGCTAGTTCCTGCATTATTGTTCACTTCCTAAAAGAGCGGTTTTCCATTGATTGGCCATATCGCGCGCATAGCGGTCGGGGTGGCTTTCCGCAAGATGGGCAAGCACGATATCCCCTTCCGAAAACTGCGTCAAGGCCTCGGCTGATGAGTAGCGGACCCACCACACCGGATCCCCGAGCAATTCGCTGAGTGTTTCCTTATAGCGTGACAATTGCAGCTTGCCTGCAATCTGGGCGGCAAACATGCGCTCCGGCCAGGCCGCAGAATGAAAAAACGGGGCAAGGGCGCCTGGCGCATTCATGTATTGCAGATGAAGGATCGCTTTCAATGCCTGGATGCGCATCTCCATGTCAGGATTCTGCAATTCCTCTTCGATGCGCGGAAGAAATAGCGTTATGCCGGCCATGCCGATATAGGAAACGGCTGAATGTTTCAGCGTCTCGTTGCCGGTTTCATTTTTCAAGGCAGCATCCAGCTCGTCCAGTTTCGTCAGCTCATCCAGCCGCTTGAAAACGTCGATATACAGGCGGGCCGGGGCATCGGGGTATTTCGCAAGCGCTGAAATGGCTACCGTCTCATTCAAGGAAGCGAGCGTGCGGATCAATTGCTGGGTCTCCTGGTCGAGTTTGGAGCTCTTCGCTAATTTCTCCTTCAGCAGCGGCACGAGCGATGCCACCCGAAAATCTTCGATGAAATACAAGGTATTCATGCGCATCGCCCAGTTTCCGTGTTTCAGCAACTTGGCGTAGCGTTTGGCAAGGAATTGTTCCGACAGATAAGAAACAGCAGGAGAATCGGCACCGGCTTTGGTGACGGATACGTAATGGTTCAATAAGCGTTCAAGCACGGCCAGCCGGTAAGGGGAACCCTGCAGTCCTGCGATGAACCGATCGTCTGCGGGATCCATCATATAGGAACTGAACGATTCGATTAGCGCATCGTATTCCTGCCCGATCGCGGCTTCCCGTTTATTCGATTGCTGCTTGCGCCAGGCCAGGATCAATAACAAAGCGAGTTGGCCGATGAACAGGGAGGCGATGAGGATCCACAAATGCGATAAATTCATTTGAACATCCTCTTCGTGAGCCGCTGGACGCGGGCCACGACTTCCTGTGCATAAAATGGTTTGACGATGTAATCATCGGCTCCGCTCTTCAAGGCCAAAACGATGTCCGATTCATTATTGCGGGAGGTGAGCATGGAAACAAGAATATTGTCATGTGGATACTGCGACCGCACATGGCTCAGCACTTCGAGCCCATCCATTTTCGGCATGACGCCGTCGAGCAAGATCATGTAATGCTCATCCGGGCGATACCAATCGGAATCGACGAGTGCAAGGCCGTCTGGGTACTCCTCGATGTGGATATCGAAGTCCTCCGTTTTCCAATTGGAAAATTGCTTGGCGACCAATTTACGCACGAGCGAGTCATCATCGACAATGACGATATTCAGTTTGCGCTTTACATCATGACCTGCAGCTTCATATACTCTCGTCTGGTTGCGGCCGTTCCGCTTGGCCAGATACAGGGCTTGGTCGGCTTTGCTGACGATCGTTTCCTGCGCGAGCTGGTATTCGCTGAGCCCTGCAGAGAACGTTAAACGGACCGGCACATGGCCATTGACGGTGAATTCCGTTTCAGCCAGCGCCTGGCGCAGGCGATCGATGAATGCATCCGCTTCTGCTGCCCTGGTATCGGGAAGGATCAAGGCGAATTCCTCTCCGCCGTAGCGGAAGAATTGGTCCGATTCACGTTTCCGGTTCAGGATGAGCTGGCTGAACGAACGCAGCACTTCATCTCCTGCCGGATGCCCGTAACTGTCATTGATTTTCTTGAAATGGTCGAGATCGAGCAAGGCCAGCGTGAAGGGCTTGCCGGTTCGTTCTGCAAGGTTCGCCATTTGCGATAGGGCATGATCGAATGATTGGCGATTGCCCGCTCCCGTCATTTTGTCCACCCGCACCGCTTGGAGCACGAATTCCTGGCTGCGCAGGCGATTGGCGAGATAAGGGAGGAAAAACGCCATATTCAGCGGCTTAGCCAGGAAATCAGTGGCGCCGGCTTCCATGGCACGGATGTGGTCATCAATCTGGCCGCCTTCCCTCATGATGGCGACTGGCAAATGGCGGTCCCGGCCGGCTTCGGCGATTCGTTCGGCCAGATGGAACCCATCCGTATCCGGCAGCTTCGCTTCCACTAGCACCATCTGGGGATGCAATGTATAAAATAATTCCATGCCTTTTTGGCCATCGAGCGCTATGACTGCGGGAATGCTTCTCGCTTCCAATGTCTCTTTGATCTTTGCGGCGTATTCCGCATCGGGATCGATGACCAATACGAGGGCTTCTTCGTTTATCGGATCGTTTGCTGAAGTTTCCAGCTCCGCTGTTTCTTCTTTTACAGCCTCTTCAGCTGCAAAATAATAGCGGAATGAAGCGATGAGCTCTTTTAAGGAGGCGGTTGAAAGCGGGGTCGTGCTATGTTCCGAAAAAGAGTCCAGCTGCACGGCACAAAAATCGGACAGTTCGGCCATGCCGATCGTCCCCGCCGTCCCTTTCATCGTGTGCAAGAACCGATAGACTTCACTCTCCTGCAGCGTGCCTTGCGCAGTCCATTTTGAAAAATCCCGTTCCATTCGATTGGCAAGCAAAGCCTTGTAATCTGTTTGGGCCAATTTCTTTCACCTTCCTTAAAAAAATCCCTCAAGACATCCGGGAAGAGATGTGCCAAGAGCTGAAATATGACGAATTGAATTCCGTAATATGTCAATTGATTAGTTAATTAGATAATATTTTCCACTTCTAGAATACCATCATTTGGCTTGTTAGTAAGGTACTTACTATCCTAATTGTGATATTTTAGCGATCTGCTATTGGGGCAAAAACAAAAAGACACTTCCGGCAATCATGAGAAGTGTCTGGTCTTGTCATGGCTTGAGCGTCATCCAGCTGCCGACATGATGGATGGCAATTCCTTCATAAGAAGGATACGCCGAATAATGAGCGGCAACTTTGTCCAGCTGCCCATTCATGAACGCTTCGCCTTCTTCGGCAAACGTGATGGTGCTGCCTTCGTCGGTGATGCCTGTCTCTACGCCCACTACGACCTGTTTGCCATATTTTTCGGCCATGGCGATCTCGTTTTTGACGATGTCGATGATCATCGGCGCGGAATCCCGGTAAGCCATCAAGGTTACCCCGTCTGTATTGGCGATCACCCATTCCGCCAATAACCCGCTGCCGAATGTATTTTGATAAGGAATCTCGTCGAACCAGAATGGCATATCGGCTTCAAGCGGCAAGTTCAGCTGCAAAGAGCTCGCCGCGGCCCGCTGCAAAAGCGATTGATAGGATTTCACGGTAGCGGCGCGTTTCGAATTCCAGCCGCTGTATAAATAAGGCTCCACATCCAAGTGGATGCCGTCAAAGCGTGCCGGATCCGTCGAGCCGCTTTGGTAATTGCCGAGCCAGTCCATCAACCTGTTCTGGTTCGTATAGCCTTTTGGCGCAACCCAGGACGGCGCTCCGTCAAGTGCAAATACGGCTATGCCGCGTGCATGCGCTTGCGTGACAAAGCTGCGATACGTATTTTTGGGGACATCGCGATCGATCTGGATATAGACTTTATTGACGTTTTTTTGCTCGAGAAAAGACAGCACAGCTGCTTCATCTTCCACGAACATCCATGGGTTCCACAGCCAAGTGGCGCGGGTATCAGGCGCATCGCCGCTTGCCTGTACATTTTCTGCCTGGCTGAACGCCAGCATAAGAGACATCGCGAACATCAACATCGCCGCTTTCTTCAACATATTCCAATCCTCCATTCTGTCAGCCGAGGCCCACGGAAGAATGGGTGCCTGGCAACCTGACGACCGTGCACTGCTGAAGCAGTGGGTAGGCTCATGGCTTTGCGTCCTTCCTTTTCAGGTAAGTTTGCCTTTTTCAGTTTTTTCCTTATTATAATTCCAGTATGTTGCATTAAAATAGTATCTATGTACCTATTAACCGTTTTACAAAATGAGGAACGAATAGAGGCGCATAATCTTCTTAAATGAAGCGGGGAAAGATCATTTTTTAGTGGAGCGTTTATAGTAACTGCTATAGACTGGAAATATGGAGAATTCCTTGGGCATGGCCGGCTTCGAAGAACACACGTTTCAGGAATTTGCTTTCAATGGAACTTAATAAAGACATATAACTTGAAGGAGGATTCCGCATGATCAGTTCAAAGTACTTGGATTTACTGGCAGAAAAATACGATAGTGAAGAAAAAGTGGCAACGGAGATCATCAACCTGGAAGCCATCTTGAATTTGCCGAAAGGGACGGAGCATTTCGTCAGCGACCTCCACGGCGAATACCAGGCGTTCCAGCATGTATTGCGCAACGGCTCCGGAAACGTCAAAGTGAAAATCAGGGATTTGTTCAAGGGTGAGATGAGTGAAGAGGAGCTGAATGAATTCGCGGCACTCGTCTATTACCCGGAAGAGAAATTGAGCCTGATCAAAAGCCATTTCAGCAGCAAGAAAGAATTGAGGGAATGGTATATCGGCACGATCGAGCGGCTGCTCAAACTGGTGTCCTACGCTTCATCCAAATACACGCGCTCGAAATTGCGCAAAGCCTTGCCGAAGCAATTCGTCTACATCATCGAAGAACTCCTGTACAAGACGGACGAGTTCACCAACAAGAAGGATTATTACGCGAAAATGCTCGAGCAGATCATTTCCCTGGGGCAAGTGGACAAGCTGATCGTCGGCCTGGCTTATACGATGCAGCGCCTGACAGTCGACCATCTGCATGTAGTCGGCGATATTTACGACCGGGGGCCGGATCCGCATAAGATCATGGATACGCTCATCGACTACCACTCACTCGACATTCAATGGGGGAACCATGACGTGTTGTGGATCGGCGCCTATTCCGGCTCCAAAGTCTGCCTCGCGAACATCATCCGCATTTGTGCGCGCTATAATAACCTGGACATCATCGAGGATGTGTACGGCATCAATCTGCGCCCGCTGTTGAATTTGGCGGAGAAGTATTACGAAGACAACCCTGCGTTCCACCCAAAACGTATTTCGGGAGAGCATTTGACGGAGCAGGAACAGCTGCAGATCACGAAGATCCACCAGGCGATCTCGATCATCCAGTTCAAATTGGAAAGCCCGATCATCAAGCGGCGTTCCTGCTTCGCGATGGAAGACCGCCTGCTCTTGGAAAAAGTCGATTACGATCGAAATGAAGTGACGATCCACGGCAAAACCTATCCGCTGGAAAATACCTGCTTCTCCACGATCGATCCCGAACAGCCCGACCGCTTGCTCGACGAAGAGCAGCAGGTCATCGATAAATTGCTGTTCTCCATCCAGCATTCCGAGAAGCTGTCGCGCCATATGAACTTCCTCATGAAAAAAGGGAAGCTGTATCTTCAATATAACGGCAATTTGCTGATCCACGGCTGCATCCCGCTCGAAGAGAATGGCGACATGAAGCAAATGGAGATCGAAGGCAAAAGCTATGCGGGGCGCGAGCTTCTCGATGTCTTCGAAGAGTATACCCGCTATGCATTCGCGCACCCGGAAGAGACCGATGATTTCGCGACCGACATGGTGTGGTACCAATGGACAGGCGAAAATTCCTCGCTGTTCGGCAAACGGGAAATGACGACCTTCGAACGCTATTTTATCAAAGACAAAGAAACGCATAAAGAACGGAAAAACCCGTATTACCATTTGCGTGAAGATGAAGATATGTGCCGCAAGATGCTTGCGGAATTCGATTTGGATCCCGACCACGGGCGCATCATCAACGGGCATACGCCGGTCAAGGAACGGGACGGGGAAGACCCGATCAAGGCAAACGGCAAAATGATTGTCATCGACGGCGGGTTTTCAAAGGCCTATCAATCGACGACAGGCATCGCGGGCTACACGCTTCTGTATAATTCCTACGGCATGCAGCTCGTTGCCCACCAGCGCTTCAATTCCAAGGAAGAGGTACTGCAAAACGGCACCGACGTCTTATCGATCAAGCGATTGGTCGACGAGGAACTTGAACGCAAAAAAGTGCGGGAGACGAATATCGGGCAAGAGCTCCTGCAGGAAATCGCCAATTTGAACAGCCTGAGAAAGCATCGGTATATGCATTGATGGCCTAAGAGCAAGGACTGCTATCCAGTTCTTGCTCTTTTTTATTGGACATGGATTTGGCAGAACTCTTGAGATTGAAGGTGAAATCCAATTAATTTCCATTTTTATCATGGGAATTTTTGGTTAACTCTGTTAATCTAATGATGACAAAGAGTTTCAGCATACAAATTAAAAAAAAGCTCACTGGGGGGAGTCCATGCCAATTTGCCAGAACTGCCACAAGCAATGGAGTTGGAAGCAGACGGTCAAGAAGATGTTCACTTTGGATACCGGAATGATTTGTCCGCATTGCGGGAAAAAGCAATTGCTTACCACGCAATCGAAAAAAAGAGCCGGCCTTTTAAACTTCCTGACGCCACTGGCTATGCTTTTCGGGGTTTTATTTAATTTCTCGGTCATTACGATATTCATGCTGATCATCGCCAGCGGGATCACCGTCATAGCTGCCTATCCATTTTTGGTCGAACTGACAGAGGAAGAAGAGCCGCTCTGGTAGAATGAGCGAAAAGAAGGAAGTGTGCATATTTTTTATCCATTCAGTTTTTACATCGCCATTGTAATCGCCATCCTGTACTGTGCAGTCTTATGGATGTTGCGAAACCTGGGGACATTCAGAATTCCTCTATTCATCTATGGGCTTGTGGTGCAATTATCGTTTCTTGCGTTCTTTTTCGGGATGAGCCGTTATTTCAGGGCGAGCGACAGTGTGAACCGGGATTATTTTGATGTCTTTGGGAACGGCCTCATCGTTTTCTATTTTTTGATGGTGGTTCCATTCGTCATTGCGCTATGGGTGCAAGTCTATAAAGGAATTTGGCGGCTTGATATCGGCAAAATTTCCAAAATCATCATGATGGTGTTATTTGTCCTGGTGACTTTAGTAGCCGCATTCTTCGGTTTTTATGCACATATCCTGTTCTACTACGGCTTTGCACCGTGATGATTAACAGCGGGCTTTCTTGAAAAAAGGAGAGATGAGATGTTCAGTAAATATTCACTTGGACTCATCGTAGTGGGAAGTCTATTTCTCATGCTCAACCGGCTAAGTTCGGAGTATTCCGAGCCGCTTGCACTTATCGGTTTTCTGCTGCTGTTTGCAGCTGCGGGAGCTGTTTTCATTGCTGCCTTGAAAAGAGAGCCAGGACAATTGAAAGTGTGGTCGCTCTCTGTTTTCTTCATCATCCTCTTTGTCATCACATGGGCAGAACCCTTCGAGATTTTGCGCCTGATGACATGGCTGAAAAATATTTAATGAAAAAAAGCGTGGGGCATCGATTGATTCGGTGCCCCACGCTTTTTGAATATAAATTTAAGCGGTCGTCATGCCGCCTGTAATGCTATAGATCTGCCCTGTCACATAGCTGGACTCGATGGAAGCCAGGAATACATAGACAGAAGCGAGTTCTGCCGGCTGGCCTGCACGGCCGATCGGTGTTTCCGGTGTGCCTTTGCCGAATTCAGGAATGTTTTCCTGCGGCTGCCCCCCGGAAATCTGAAGCGCTGTCCAGATCGGGCCTGGTGCGACCGAGTTGACACGGATGCCTTTGTCTGCCAATTGCTTGGACAGGGATTTCGTGAAGCCGATGATCGCAAATTTCGTTGCGGAATAATCGAGCAGCATCGGGCTCGGGTCAAAGCCTTCAACCGAGCTTGTCGTGATGATCGACGCGCCTTCCGGAAGGTGAGGAAGTGCCGCTTTCACTGTCCAGTACATGGAATAGACATTGACTTGGAATGTTTTCTCCAGCTGCTCTGTCGGCAGGTCGGCAATGTCTTTGACGGCTTGCTGTTTGCCGGCCACCAAAGCCAAAATGTCCAATCCGCCAAGTTCGCTGTTGGCTTTTTCCACCATTTCCTTGTTGAACGCTTCGTCGCTCAAGTCGCCGGGGATCAATACGGCTTTGCGGCCTTCCGCTTCGATCAATTGCTTCACTTCATCCGCGTCGGATTGTTCCGCCGGCAAATAATTGATCGCCACGTCTGCGCCTTCTCTCGCGTAAGCGATGGCAGCGGCGCGGCCGATTCCGGAATCACCGCCGGTCACTAGCGCTTTGCGCCCTTCCAGTTTGCCTGAACCTTTATATGTCTTCTCGCCGCAATCCGGCACGGGAGTCATTTGGTTCTGTACGCCAGGGGCTTCCTGGTATTGTTTCGGAAAATCTTCCGTCGTATATTGCGTTCTAGGGTTTTGGATATTCGCCATTTATAATCTCTCCTCAGGTTGGTAATAGTTGGTTTCTACCTTTATCTACCACCTGAAGCAGGTGTAAAACCTCTGGGAGGAAATGTAAGCGTTCCAAGGGGAAATTCAATCATGAAAAGCGGCTTCTAGTAGAAAGCGTGAAATGCGCCCTGGAAGTATGTTATAAAGAAACAGGAAAATACATAGGTTCTGCGTCGGTTGAACATGGCGCGAGGAAGTGAAAGGAATGATTGTTTGTTTGATTTCATTGATATTGATTGGGGAAATCTATTAGTAGAGGCGGGAATCATTGCCGCCCAGGTCATCGGGATTTTGATTGCCTTTGCGATTGTCCGGGCGGTGGGGAAAAAGCTGATCAACCGTTCGTTTGACCGCTTGACGAAAAAAGGCGATGTGACAAACGGCCGTGCATTGACGCTTCGTTCATTGTCTGAGAACGTCTTCTCCTACGCATTGGTTTTTGTGTTGGTTGCAACTTTGTTCAATATTTTCGGGCTGTCCGTTGCGAGCCTCATCGCCGGAGCGGGAATCGTCGGCCTGGCGATCGGGTTCGGCGCACAGGGCCTCGTCAGCGACGTCGTCACCGGCTTCTTCCTGTTGCTGGAGAAACAGATCGATGTCAACGATTATGTCACGGTGGGTGCCATTGACGGTGTCGTCGAATCGGTTGGGTTGCGCACGACGCAAATCCGCAGCTTTGACGGGACTTTGAATTTCATCCCGAACCGCGACATTACGACCGTCAGCAACCATTCGCGCGGAAATATGCGTGCACTCGTGGATATTGGGGTCTCGTATGATGAAAATATCGACGAAGCGATGGCCGTGCTGAAACAGGTATGCGAGAAAATCGCGAAAGACAATGCCAATATCGTCGAAGGGCCGGATGTCATCGGCGTCCAAGCGTTCGGGGCATCGGATGTGACGCTGCGCATCATCGCCAAAGCGAAAAGCGGGGAGCAATGGGGAGTCGAGCGCGAGCTGCGCAAAGCCATCAAGGAAGCGCTGGATGCCCACGATATTGAAATCCCGTTTCCGCATCAAGTCACCATCCATAAAGGGTTGGGAAATCCCGTCCAATCTTAAGCGTATAATGGCAAGAAACGGATCGGCCCTGTCTATCGGGGCCGGTCCTTTCTGTTACTTGATTATCTTGATATTATCCTGAATATAGGGTTTCCTTTCTCTTCTTATGGGTATTTTGAATAAGAAGAGAGAGGTGCTAAATGACTACGGATGGGCAATTGTTGGAAAGGCTGAAGTTTCGGGACAGAACCGCTTTGGAATCGATATACGATGAATACTATTTATTGCTTTGGAAGGCCTGTTATCGGAAATTCAATGACCAAGCGGAATGCGAACGCGTCCTGACAGAAGTTTTCCGTCAGTTGTGGGAATGTCCGCAACAGTTTAGTGGAGATCGGCGATTGGTTTTTTACTTGATTGAATGCACAAACAACACAATGGCGAGGCTAAAAAGAGAAACCCAGTGCCAATAACATAGCGAAAAAGCATGCAGCTAAACCTGATGAAAGTGAAATTCATGAGACAAAGCAGAATGCCTGTCGGGCTTGCATGCCTTTAATCGGAGACTGCCTTAACTGCCGAGACACCCTCCCTATTATATGGATAGGGGAGTGGTGTCTTTTTCTTATATGCCGCATCTGGATTTGAACAAGTTAACTTCCTATTGTCAATATTGACAATATTGCTCAACAGATGTAGATTTTAGTCAATTGAACGTAAGGGTCGGGAGGCTTTCCAAGACACTGGAATCGGTGTTCAACCCGATCATCTAGAGGGTGGCCGCTTAAGGCTTAATTTTGATGGATGATAGAAATGAGGAAATGACGTGAAAAAGCAATTTATCGTAATCGGCCTGGGCCGGTTCGGCAGCAGCATCTGCAAGGAGCTTTTCAAGCTCGGGCATGAGGTCATGGCGATCGATTCCTCCCCGGAGCGTGTCGACCTGATGCGCAAATTCTCTTCCCATGCCGCTGTAGCGAACGCGACCGATGAAGCGAGCTTGAGGGAACTCGGGGTACGTAATTTTGAACATGCGGTCGTGGCAATTGGCGAGAATATGCAGACGAGCGTGTTGTGCACCTTGATGCTCAAGGAAATCGGCGTTCCGCTCGTATGGGTCAAAGCGAAAGACCTGCAGCATCAAATGATTCTTGAGAAAGTCGGAGCGGACCGCGTCATCCAGCCGGAAAATGAGATGGGCATCCGCATCGCCCATCACATGGATTCCGACAAGGTCGTGGATTATATCGATTTATCCGAAGACTACAGCATCGTGGAATTGGTGGCTTCCGAGAAATTGATGGACCAAAGCTTGTTGGAGCTGGACATCCGGGCGAAATACCAATGCACAATTCTTGCCATCAAACGCGGAGATGAAGTGAATGTCGCGCCGATGCCGGATGATCAAGTGAAATTGGACGATGTGCTCGTCGCCATGGGACATCGCAATGACTTGAAGCGGTTTGAGGAAAAAGGGATTTAGTATTAAATATTGGATTTGGACAAATTTCGCAAAAGAGGCACACTTCCATCGAAGTGTGCCTCTTTTTTTGACCGATAAAAATTCATGCCTTTATAGAAGGAGAATGATGCGTGAAGAGGAAATGATTAGCAAAGAGGTTTACTGAACATAGAAAAGGATGTGGGCGAGATGGCAAAGGCCTGTTTTGGAATGATTGTCTCACTCGACGGATTCATCAATGATGGCGCTGGGAAGCTCGACAAGCTATACGAAAGTTTCGAACCCAATGAGGAAATCAATGAAGTGATGGCGAAGACCGGGGCGGTGGTGATGGGCCGCCGCACTTATGACATGACTGACGACTCGGATGCCTATGCCGATGATTATGAATTCCAAGTGCCGATTTTTGTTTTGACGCATCATCCGCCGGCTAAGCATCCAAAAGAAAACGACGACTTGAGCATCACGTTTGTGACGGAAGGCATCGAAACCGCAGTCCGTAAAGCAAGAGCTGCTGCCGGAGAAAAGGATGTGGTCATACTTGGCGCCGATATCGGCCAGCAGGCATTACGAGCAAATCTGGTGGACGAGTTGCAGATCGCCATCGCCCCGCTGCTGCTTGGGACGGGCACGCGCATGTTCGAACACCTGGAAGATATGGAAATCCACTTGGAAAAAATCCGGACGATGGAGTCAAGACGGCAAGTGGAAATACATTACAAAGTAATCAAGCCGTCGTAAGGGGATAAAGTAAGGAATTGATAGGGATGAGAATTGAAGTTGCCGGCATGTTAAGAAACCGATGAAAAAAGGCTGCATCTCCGAATCCGGAGATGCAGCTTTTCATTTGGCCAAATCCGGCATCATCCTGTAAAGATATCGCCTTTCGGATGGCGGATCGGCTCCCGATGCTGGCGCGCCAAGGCGAAAGCCAAGGTGACAGGGCCCACGCGGCCGATGAACATCAAAACCATAATGACGAATTTGCCGATGTTGGAAAGCTCACCGGTCAAGCCCATCGATAATCCGACCGTCCCAAACGCCGAGAACGCTTCGAAAACGATCCATTCGAAAGGCGCGTTTTCCGTATAGCTTAAGATCAAAATGCCGGTAAAGATGGCAGTCATGCTGATGAACACGATCGCAAGCGAGCGTTCCAATAAGTGGGAAGGGATTGCGCGGTTGAAAATGACGGCTTCTTTTTTTCCATTCAGATAGGAAGCGGTCACTAAGATGATGACCAAAAAAGTCGTGAGCTTGATGCCGCTCCCTGTCGATGCACTGCCTGCCCCAATAAACATCAAGAGGGAAATGAGTACAATCGAGCCGGTCTCCATGCTGCCGATATCGATGGAATTGAATCCTGCAGTACGCGGTGTAACGGCCTGGAAATAAGAAGCCCATAACTTGTCGCCGAGCGGCATCGAACCGAGCGTCTCCATATTCCCATACTCCGACACGAACAGAAACAGCATGGCGAAAAGGTTGACCGCGAGTGTCCCGGTCAGCATGATTTTCGAATGCAGCGACAAGTGCCGGAATTCCTTGGCGCCCCACATATCGTAGAGGACCGTGAATCCGATGCCGCCTGTGATGAATAGCAAGGTGATGATGATATTGACGGCAGGGTCTCCGGCATAAGCACTCAAGGAATCATCCCATAGCGAGAATCCGGCG
The DNA here is from genome assembly GCF_001687605.2 of Planococcus plakortidis. NCBI lineage: Bacteria > Bacillati > Bacillota > Bacilli > Caryophanales > Caryophanaceae > Planococcus > Planococcus plakortidis. The sequence goes on along the minus strand of NZ_CP016539.2, from coordinate 3,005,551 downwards.
TTATTGAAAGCGGAAACGGCGTGAAATGCGCTAGTGAACAACCCGAATCCCCAGCCGTATTCCGGTACCCAGCGAACGGCCAGGAAAACGGCAGCGATCCCTTCAATCACGATAGTGAAAACAAGAATGATGCGCACGAGGCGGATCATGCCGCCGAGTGAGTACTGGTTGAACGATTGCTGGATCAAGATCCGCCCCTTCAGGCCGATCTTTTTCCCGAGCAGCATGACGATCAATACGGCGAACGTCATCAAGCCAAGCCCGCCGATCTGCATGAGCACAATGATGACGGTTTGGCCGAACAGTGTAAAATCGTTTCCCGTACTGAGAACGGCAAGGCCTGTCACCGTGGTCGCGGAAGTGGCGGTAAATAACGCATCCAAAAAAGAAATCGGGGAGATGGTTGATATAGGCAGGTACAGCAAGCCAGCCCCGAAAAGAATGGTTACCAGAAAGGTGATGGATAGCACTTGCGGCGGAGATATATGGATTTTTTTCAATAGATAGGATTTGTTCATCAAATTGGCCGGCTATTCTTCAGTATGGGTTCAGTATGCTTAAAGCATGATCTCCATCTCATTCTTCATCCACTCTTTTCCGGTAAATATAAGCTAAAATATACGCTTCTATTCAGAGAAGTCAATATTGTTTTTTGATTGGAAATAAACGGGGATGATCCGGTTGTCCCTCGTCTTGAATAGCTTGCAGGGCTATAACGATAATTTTCCGTCCAAGTGGGTATAATAAAATGGTTAGGCTGTAGTTTATTAGAAGAAACAGGAGGGCTATCATTCATGGAAAACCTGCAAGCGACTGTCACGTTAAATAATGGAAGCGAAATGCCATGGCTCGGCCTTGGTGTCTTTCGAGTCGAAAACGGCCCGGAAGCAACTGAAGCCGTCAAAACAGCCATCGTCAACGGCTATCGCAGCATCGATACCGCCGCCATTTACGGCAATGAGGAAAGCGTTGGGGAAGGGATCCAACAAGGAATCGAAGAGGCGGGAATCGCGAGGGAAGACTTATTCATCACCTCGAAATTATGGAATAAGGACTTCGGCTACGAGTCAGGAATCGAAGCTTACGGGACGAGCCTGAAGAAACTGGGGCTGGAGTACCTGGACTTGTATTTGCTCCATTGGCCGGTCGAAGGCAAATACAAAGAAGCATGGAAAGCACTCGAGCATCTCTATATGGACGGGCAAGTCAAAGCGATCGGCGTCAGCAATTTCCAGATCCATCATTTAGAAGATTTGATGACAGGCGCGGACATCAAACCGGTCGTCAACCAAATCGAGTATCATCCGCGTTTGACGCAAGAGAAGTTGCTTGCATTCTGCCGCGAAAACGACATCCAGGCGGAATCCTGGTCGCCGCTCATGGCAGGTGAAGCACTCGAACAGCCGGAGCTGAAAGAAATCGCAGCGAAATACAATAAATCGGTCGCTCAAGTCATTTTGCGCTGGAATCTGCAAAACGGCGTCGTGACCATTCCAAAGTCGACCAATGAAGGGCGCATCGTGGAAAATTCACAAGTGTTCGATTTTGAATTGACGGAGGAAGACATGCAGCAGATTTCGGCATTAAACGAAGACCGCCGCGTCGGCCCAGATCCGGATAACTTCGATTTTTAAAGGGGAATGGACACTGACATTAGGTGAGTCTTTGCCTTTCCAGTCATAACAAAAGGAAGAGAAAAGCCCTGGAGCTTTTCTCTTCCTTTTATTTTTCCAGCTTATAGCCGATTTTATTCAACGCCGATTCAATGTCGGCGACATACTCGGTTTTCAACTGTGATAAGTGTTCGCTGACGCCTGGCTTTTGCACGAGCCAAGGCGGAAGGCCGGTCATCATGACTTGTACGCCCATGACATTTAAGCCTGATACCAAATTCTTCAAGACGTCCGGGAACTGGTTTTCCAAGAGCATCAATTGCGACAAGTCGATGATAAACGAATGGATGCCTTTATCGGCCGCATAATGCAAAGTGTCTTCCATGATTTTCTGGGAACGTGATTCATTGATATTCCCTTGCAGTGACAGGATTGCCAAGCCCTTTTTGATCGGGATGATCGGCACGCTCAGCAACTCGATGTCTCCTAAGGTAGTATCCAAATGAATGACATAAGACAGCACTTCCGCCATTTGCTTAAGGAAGTGGATGTCGTTATCGGTAAAATCTTTTTCTTCTTTGTCCATGACGCATAAAGTGCCGAACACTTCGCCGTAGAAATCGCGCAGCGTTACGCCGAGAAAGCCTTTCACTTCGAGTTCCTCGGTCACATCCAGGTCTTTTGTTAAGGTGAATGAGCCAAGATTATTTGTATGCATCGCTTCCTGGTCGCTTTGAATGATCAAGCGGCAATACGTGCCGTCGTAATCCACAGCGTATCCTTCAGGAATAATATAATGGTCTTTATTGAATGAACTGAGTACTTTCATCGCGGTCGGGCCGCGCTGTGTCACGTAAGCGGTGTTGACGCCGAGTTCATCACTGATTACTTGAAACAGCTTGTAGGAAACGGCTTTCAATGAATCGTGTGTAGACATTCTTTGTTTGTCGTTCATCTTTCGTTCCTCCCCATATCCTGGGGGACCCTGCTAGTCATCTTTGATGTATAGAGTCATTTCCTTTACGTGCAACTTGATGTCGTTCAAGTTTTCATAAAAACTCCACTTTAATCGTCCAGTCAGTAGGGCAGCCCCTCGTGTTTCTGCCTCTAACCCTATAGAATTCACTAGTGGAGGTCAAGAATAAAATTTCGGTAATCGAAAAAAATAAGTGGATGACGAGAAAGAGAAGGCGTCTCTCGGGATATCGATGTCCGTCTTGCTGAAGGTTATTATATGGTAAAATCAAGAAAAAACAGAATAGTGGGGCTTTTGAAGATGAATATAAAGGATTTCGAAAAAACGATCCAGCAATTGTTCGGTGAAAAATTATTGGAAGAGGAAGATGAATACGGCTTTACGTACACGGCGGATAAGGAAATCCACAAGATTGGTTATGCGACTAATTTGTCTGTCGAAACGGTAGAATTGGCCATCGCACAAGGCATCGATTTGATGGTGACGCATCATGACGCGTGGGATTTCATCTACGGATTAAGAGAAGCGTGTGCTGCTAAACTGGCAGCTCATAACATCAGCCATTTCTGGATCCATGCACCGCTGGATTTCGTGGACTTTGGCACCTGCACGGCATTGATGAAGATATTGGAAGTAGATGAAATCAATGCCTACTCAACCTATAGCGAAGCGGATGGGGAACTTCCGGGTATCGCGGAATTCGCTGCCCCTGTGGAATTTGAGCAATTGGCCGGAAGAATGCGCAGTGCGTTAAGCGAACCGGTGCGCGCGTGGAAGAATAACGACCGGCCCGTCAAGCGGATCGGTGTCTTGACCGGAGCGGGCCATTCCTCTGCACTCATCCGCGAGGCGGCCGAAAGAGGCTGCGATACGTATATCACAGGGGAAGCCACGCTTTACACGATTCAGTACGCACAGTTTGCGGGCATCAATTTACTGATCGGCAGCCACACCTTCACCGAGATCTTCGGCGTTGCCAGCTTAGCTGAGAAAATTGCGGAAATACATCCGGATGTGGAAATTACAGAGTTGGAAGAGTCGCATTTTGAGTTGAACCACTGAAAAAGAAAAAAGCGAACCAAAGAGGTGGAAGGAGAGGGCATATGGCCATATTCAATCGCTTGAAAAAAGGAGATAAAATTGGGATCTATTCCCCGTCGTCTCCAATTACTTATAACTCGCCGGTGCGTTTCAAACGGGCGAAGGATTTTCTGGAATCCAAAGGCTTTGAAATCGTGGAAGGCAGCTTGACGGGCAAACGGGATTTCTACCGTTCGGGGACAATCCAGGAGCGGGCAGAAGAGCTGAACAGATTGATCCGCAATCCGGATGTCCGTTGCATCATGTCGACGATCGGCGGGACGAATTCCAATTCGCTGTTGCCGTATATCGATTACGAAGCGTTTCAAAAAGACCCGAAAATCATGATCGGCTATTCGGATGCGACGGCTGTGCTGCTCGCCATTTACGCCAGGACCGGCATTCCGGTGTTTTACGGACCGGCGCTGGTGCCATCATTCGGGGAATTCGAACCGTTTGTGGACTATACATATGATTATTTCGAAAAAGCCTTGATGAGAGAAAAAGCTCTTCCGTATGCAGTGGAATTGCCGCCGTACTGGACGGATGAACCTGTTAATTGGGAAGAGAAAACGAAGGAAAAGGACCTGCGAAATAACGCATGGGTAAGCGTAACGGAGGGCAGTGTGACGGGACGCCTGGTTGGTGGCAATGTCAATACGATGGCCGGCATCATGGGGAGCCCGTATATGCCGGTGGTTGAAGACGGCGACATCTTGTTGCTGGAAGATACGATGAAAACGGCAGCCATTGTGGAAAAGAACTTTAATTTACTGAAGCTTAACGGCATTTTTGACAAAGCAGCGGGAATCATTTTGGGCAAGCATGAATTATTCGACGACCAAGGAACGGGAAGAAAACCGTATGAGATTTTGCTGGAGGTGCTGGATGGGCGTGATATTCCGCTGCTTGCTGATTTCGACTGTGCCCATACCCACCCGATGCTGACGATGCCAATCGGCAAGACCGTTACATTGGATGCAACCGAAAAAAGGGTTGAAATTACGGAGCAATGGATTCGTTAAGTGAGGAGGGCTACGATGAAAACAATCGGATTGATCGGCGGGATGAGCTGGGAATCTTCGGCGGAATATTACCGCCTGCTCAACGAACAAGTGAAACAGCGCTTGGGCGGGCTGCATTCGGCTGAATGTCTCATGTACAGCGTCGACTTCGAGGAAATCGAACGTTTTCAGTCGGAAGGGAAATGGGACGAAGCGGGCGAGCGATTGGCGGATGTTGCCCGTTCGCTCGAAAAGGGCGGTGCGGAGCTGATCGTATTGTGCACGAACACGATGCACAAAGTCGTTTCTTCTATAGAAGAAGCTGTGTCGGTGCCTGTTCTGCATATCGCAGATGCGACCGCAAAAGAGATCCGCGCAAACCATCTCTCTACGGTAGGCTTGCTCGGGACCAAATATACGATGGAACAAGACTTCTACAAAGAACGTATTGCCGAAAGCGGCATCGACGTATTGATTCCGGAAGCTGCAGAACGCGATATGATCAACGAAATCATTTTTGACGAATTGTGCTTAGGAAAAATTAACGAGTCTTCGAAAGTGAAATATAAGCAAGCCATCCAGAACCTCATCGATCGCGGGGCACAGGGCATCATCATTGGCTGCACGGAAATCGGCTTGTTGATTCACGATGAAGATGCGGCTGTGCCGTTGTTCGATACGGCCAAGCTCCATGCGAAAGCAGCGGTAATGGAAGCGCTGGACAACGGAAAATAGAGGGGGAAAGCCGAAATGGGATCGCGCATGATGCATTTGATCATTGCTGAACACGTAGCGGGGGAAATCGGCATTGCCGATCGGCCGCGCTTTTTATTGGGTAGTATTGCACCGGATGGAGTTCACGGGAGAGCAGAAAACCAAGTCCCATTATTACGAAGGCAGCGTAGACGATGGGACGAAACACGTACATTATGAAGGCTTCATAGAGAAATATAAAGACCAAATGAAGGATGAATTCATACTCGGCTATGTGGTGCATTTGGTGGCGGATGATGTGTGGATGAAAGACATCTATTTTAAAAAAGAGCTAAAAAACCGCATCGATGCCGACCCGTCGGTGCTCGAGAAATGGCATGCGGATTTCAGGAAGCTTAACGGCATGCTCGTTAACCAGTTTGATTGCGCAGGGATAGAACAACAACTGGCATCCACCGACCTTCCCGATACTCTTATAGAAGAAATTGAAATCAATAATTTGCGGGAGTTCACCAAAGAAACGCTCGGCGACTTCCAATCCACTAAAACATTTTCAGGCAAGGATTTGAAGGTTTACTCCGTTGAAGAAATAATCGGTTATATCAAGTCCGCAGCAGAACAGGCCATTCGCGTGTACAGGTCTCTCGGAGTGCAGGAAAGCCGAAGAGGTGGACGCATTGGCCATTAGAAATTCCGCCAGGTGTATTCGGGGGCATTCAATTAAATAATGGAAATTGAAAAGGACAGCCGCAATTTGCCGGTTGTCCTTTTCGTGTCGATATCTATATCTATTCCTGAACCGTCCGTTAAAAGGAGCCGCGGCTACAGTAGGCATGATGGACAAGTCCATTTACAAGCTATTGATTCCCTTGTGAGGGTTGTCCTTAGGGCGTAAAACCCGCCAGTCTCCAAGGGGGGGTGAAATCTCTTTCGTATTTTCCCAAAATGTGATATATTTTGGGTCATCCATAGAACGCGCATTCGGCGGAGGCGTCTCCGCATGCTAAAATACCACGTTTTCTATTGAATCCCAGTGGCGACGTGAGCCTGTGCACGGACGAATCAGAACGGGAAAAGGAAGTGGAGCATGGAACATAAGATACCAGCACTCACATTGAAGATCAGGAACAGTTCCGGGGGCCACATCTTTTATCTGACAAAAGAAACAAAGCATTATATTGATAATATCGTCTTGTTCATTTTGGACGGTTTGCAGAACAACGAGCACGTCTTGGTTGTGGAAAACAACCGTTTGACCCCTTTGGTCCGGAAACGGCTCCAAGCGGTTTTGGCAGCAGAAGAACTGGCCCAGGTCCATTTTTTCGATAGCTACAAACTGTATTGGCATAAAGGAAATTTCCATCCGAGTACGATCGTCGACTACTTCCAGGAAAACTTCGACGTCTCGGGGATGCCCTGCCAGCATTTTCGTACTTGGGGGCATATCGAGTGGAACACGCGCGACGGCTTGGAAGACGAACTGCTGTCGTACGAAAAGCAGGTAGATCAGCTGATCATGGCCAATAAATTGACAGCAGTATGCGCGTACGACGCCATCCGTGTAGAGCAGCATCTACAGGATAAGCTCGCCTTGTACCACGATTACTTGATGGAAGACGAAGAGATCGTATTTTTAAAAGAAATACGCGATTCGAAGCAGCACTTAGCCAACGAGGCAACTGGAAACTGAAAAACTTCAAAAGCATGCAAAAAAGGCTTCCCGAAAAGATCATGAAGATGATCTTCCGGGAAGTCTTTTTTAGACGGCAGATACGGCATGCTGGTAGCTGCCTTTTGTATGGGCATAGCCTTCAAGAATCAGGCGGGCGGTCCGGACGACTTTGATATTGCTGATGTGCCCGGCGATAAGGTCGACTTTCGTTTCGATGATGCCGGAAGGGTGTCCGAGGCGCACAACATTGGAATCGATCCGGATCAAGTCATTTAAAATGGTGTCTTGGAGAAACGCGCCCGCCGTTGTGCAGATCGCGCCGGTGATGGCCAAAGCCTGGTGCGGCTTTTGCATGGACATCATCCGGATCCGGCAATCCATCGTATCGGCTTCACGGCGGATGCCGTTGACGTCCGAGTAAACTTCGGGGGTGGCCACTAGCGTCAGTTTTGGCACCGCAGGAGATTTGACCGTCGCTTCTTCTTTCGAACAGAAGCCGCATAATTCTGCCGCGGCCGAGCGGATATATTCATTCAACAGCCGGAAAGGCGTATAATCCTCCTTGCATAAAATACAGTATTTAAAAAGGAGAAGTAGGATGAATACTCAAAAACAAGGAGAAGTGAACTGGAAGTTGCTCTTGATTTGTGTCGCTATCGGTGCGACTATCTGGTTCATTCCCGCACCTGCTGGATTGGAAACGGATGCCTGGCATTTGTTCAGTATATTTGTGGCTACGATTGTGGCATTGGTGATCAAGCCGATACCGATGGGAAGCACGGCGATTCTTGCGCTGACGGTGATTGCGTTAACCCAAATCCTTACCTTGGAACAATCGTTAAGCGGATTTCAAAACACGACCATTTGGCTGATTGTCATCGCTTTTTTCATTTCCCGTGGATTTATCAAAACCGGCTTGGGGACACGGGTTTCGTATCTGTTTGTCCGGCTGTTCGGCAAGAAAACGCTCGGCTTGTCGTATTCGATGCTGCTGAGTGATTTGATTTTGGCACCAGCCATGCCGTCAAATACCGCTCGAGCCGGCGGAATCATTTTCCCGATCATTCGCTCGCTCTCTGAAACCTACGAATCGAGAGTCGGAGACGGCACGGAGCGGCGCATCGGGGCATTTTTGGTCAAGGTCTCTTTTCAGGGAGATATGATCACTTCGGCGATGTTCGTCACGGCCATGGCCGCAAACCCGCTCGCTGTCCAGATTACGCAGGAGATTACGGGTGAGACCATCACTTGGGGCGGTTGGGCGCTCGCCGCATTGGTGCCTGGCTTGATCAGTTTGGCGCTCATTCCTTTTGTGATTTACAAATTGTACCCGCCTGAATTAAAGGAAACACCGGAAGCTTCTGCCATTGCGGTAGAGAAATTGAAGGAAATGGGGCCGATGAAAAAAGAAGAACGCTATATGATCGGTGTCTTCGTCCTGCTGTTGTCGCTCTGGATTTTTGGCGGAAACTTCGGCATCAGCGCGACGACCAGTGCGTTCGTCGGGCTTTGTGTGCTGCTGCTCAGCGGCGTGTTAAGTTGGTCGGATATCAAAAAAGAACAAGGTGCCTGGGATACACTCGTCTGGTTCTCGGTTCTCGTCATGATGGCGACATATTTGAACGAATTGGGCATGATTCCTTGGTTTAGCGACTTGATGGGGAATGCTGTTGGCCAGCTATCTTGGATGATGACCTTGATCATTTTGGCGATCGTCTATTTTTACTCTCATTATTTCTTTGCCAGCAATACGGCTCATGTCAGCGCGATGTATGCGGCGTTCTTATCGGTCATCGTCGCTTCAGGCGCACCACCGCTATTGTCAGCACTGATTCTCGCGTTTTTCTCGAACTTGTTCAGCTGCTTGACGCATTACGGTGCTGGCCCGGCCCCGGTCTTTTTCGGAAGCGGCTATGTCAGCCAGAAAAAATGGTGGAGCCTTGGGTTCATCATTTCCCTTATCCACATTGTGGTCTGGTTTGGCGCAGGCGGATTGTGGTGGAAAGCGCTTGGCCTTTGGTAATAAAGAATAAATTTCTCGAACTTTTTTCTACTAACGATGACTTTGGAGGATATCGATGGAGCACAAAATGAAACTTTACGAAGAACCTTTCCGGGAAATCCAGTCTGGAAAGAAAACGGTCGAAATCAGGCTATACGATTTAAAAAGACGGAAATTGAAAGAGGAAGACACGATAGAATTCACGAAACTGCCTGTTGAAGACGAAAAACTAACGGTTAAAATCAAAAAGTTATGCACATATCCGACGTTTCGGGAAATGTTTGAAGACATTCCCGCTGAGAAATTCGGAATTGTGGATAACAATATTGAAAAACGCGTAAAATCCATCCACACTCTCTATTCGCCACCTCGTGAACAGGAATGGGGCAGCTTGGCGATCGAAATCGAACTGCTTTTCTCTTAAAACGGTGGATAAGCTGTTGAAGGGGCTGTAAAAAATGACAAAAACCATAATGATGTTTTCCACAGGCTTCATAATGTTTATGGCTGGTATGTATATATCCACATACTTATCCACTTTGCGGTGGCTGTTGGTACCGCGCTTGCTGTAGTAGGTGGGGGGTTATAGGAAGCAGCGCCTTTTTCTTGCCAAAACCTGCGTAGAAATCAAATTAGGATGTTCAATTTAATTAGAGGTGGCTTATGCACATATTAAAAAAGCGGAGCCGATCGACAAGATCAGCTCCGTTTTTTGTATTGTTTTTTATTTTGAAACCAGCTGTGCGAGGGCATCGTTGATCGGTGTCAGTGAGCGGCCGAGAACTTGTTCAAAATCGCTGTTCGCAACTTCAAGCGAACCGTTGCGGATGCTTTCCTGGATGCCGACGACAATCGGGATGGCAAAGTCCGGCACGCCGGCACCTTTCATGACTTCTGCGTATTCTTCGTCGCTCACGTGCTGGACAGGAATTTGTTTATTCAGTACATCGCCAAGTGCTGAAGCCAATTGTTCCTGTGTTAGCAAAGGACCTGAGAGTTCGTAGGTCTTGTTTTCATGGCCGTTGCCAGTCAATACGGCGGCCGCTGCGTCTGCATAATCCTGCTGCAAAGCCCAGCCGACTTTTCCTTCTCCAGCCGAAGTGACCCAAGGCGCGCCTGCTTCTGCAGCTTGAATGCTGCCTAGTTCGTTTTCCAAATACCAATTATTGCGAAGGAAGGCATAGGGGATGCCCGTTTTGATGATGGCCGCTTCTGTCGCCACATGCGGCGGTGCCATCAGGTTTTGGCTTTCTGTCGCATTGGCGAGACTCGTATAGGCGATAAATTGAACACCTGCGCGCTCAGCGGCGAGAACCGCATTTTCGTGCTGGCGGATTCTCGTTTCGTTATCGCCGTCGGTTGAAATGATCAACAAGCGGTCGATTCCTTGAAAAGCTTGATCCAATGTTTTAGGAGCATCGAAATCGCCGTGGCGAACGTCTACGCCTTGAGCGCGCAGCTCTTCAGCCTTTTCGGGATTGCGGACACTTACGGCAAGATCGCTAGCAGGTACTTGTTTCAATAAAGATGCCACTACTTTTGAGCCCAGTTTTCCTGTAGCCCCTGTCACCAAAATTTTCATCACTAATTCCTCCTGTTCATTTCTTCTTGTAACTACATTGATTACATGATTAGTTTATTCACTTGTAATCATCTTGTCAACAGGTTGGATTTAATATATTTTCAGCTCGGAATTTGATACAATTACTTGTAACCGAAACAATTACATCATATGGAATTTAACATAAAATAAGCAATGGAGGTCTCAATATGTCCATCAGCAGCCGATTCGCCGTCGGAATCCACATACTGGCGTTAATTGATTTGAATAAAGAAACCGCCTCTTCTTCCGAATTTATCGCAGGCAGTGTCAACACCAATGCAGCGGTCATCAGAAAGATCATGGGAATGCTGAAAAAAGCAGGATTGATCGAAGTGCAGCCAGGGGTGGCGGGCGCTAAACTGTCGAGAGAGTTATCGGAAATCACGCTGTTCGATATTTACAAGGCAGTCAACGTGGTCGAAGAGAACGAATTATTCAGCATTCACGACAAGCCGCATCCTGATTGCGTAGTCGGCAAAAACATCCAAAGCACCATCGAGCCGATCTTCATGGCCGCCCAGTCGGCGATGGAAAAAGTGTTCCAGAACCTGACGCTCGAAGACATCGTGAAAGATATTGAAGCGAAAGAACATATTCAGTGAAAAGACATTCCAAGCGGATGTCTTTTTTTAATGGATAATCCTAAAGGAATTCAAAAGACATAACATTCAATTATTTAAAATATTTTGTGGGAATTATTGGTATAATAATCTTTGAAACATGAATGAGCAGTAGTTATGGAATATACAATGAGAGCAGCTGGGATTACCGATTTCAAAAATGTAAAAGCAACTAAAAAATGATTCTGAGTAAACGATTTAGAGGGAAGGAGGAAGCGGTGTGAACAATAAACTTATAGAGTGGAAAAATCCATCCTTATTATTGCTGTCACTCGGAATTGCAGGCATCGGGGATTTCATCTATTTGGTGGCGATCAATATTATCGTTTATCAGATGACCGGGTCGGCAGCGGCTGTCGCTGGGCTTTGGATTGTGGGGCCAATTGTCAATATCCTGACGAAGTTCTGGACGGGCAGCTTCATCGATTACAGAAGCAAAAAAGCCGTCATCATTTCCACATACCTGCTGCGGGCTGGGTTCATCGCGCTTATTCCACTCGCACCTAATGTTTTCGTCATTTATATCCTCCTCGTTTTCCTGAGCATCGCGAAATCTTTTTTCGGCCCTTCCTCCGTGACGTACATAACCATGCTAGTGCCGAAAGGGAAGCGGAAGCGTTTCAACTCGATTCGCTCCTTTACATCTTCCGGGGCGTTCATTCTGGGCCCGGCAATCGGCGGTGTGCTGATTCTTGGCAGTTCTATCGAAGCGACATTATGGATCAATGCCTTGTTCTTTGTTCTAGCAGCGGTATTGTTCATGAAGCTTCCGAAAGTGGAGAACATTGACCGGGCTTCCATCCCATCATTGACCGTTTCACAAGTGATCAGTGATTTTAAAGTCGTTAACAACTTTATCGCCCAGAATAAATACATCACCTTTGTCTATTTGGCGTTCATGGGTGTTCTCAACTTCTCTTTCGCAATGGATGCGCAAGAAGTGGTCTTTACGCAGCAGGTGATCGGCTTGTCGGAACTCGATTACAGTTTGTTGATCAGCCTCACCGGGATTGGTTCGGTGAGTGGCGGTATTTTGCTTTCGATTTTTTCTTCTAACATTTCATTGAAGTCCATGATGGTGTATGGCTTACTCATGACCGCGGTCGGCTATGTAATTTATGCGTTTTCTTGGTCCTTCATTTCGGTTATGGCCGGTTTTTTGATTCTTGGCTTTTTCATCGTCTTCATGAACGCCGGACTCGCTACCTTTTATCAAAACAATATTCCGGTAGCGCTGATGGGGCGTATCACCAGTATTTTTCAACTGTTCCAAAGCGTGCTGCAGATCGTCTTTCTATTGGCCGTCGGTGTATTCGCGGACTTCATTTCATTACGAATGACGATTGTCGCTTTAGCATTGGTAATGCTTGCGGGAGCTATCGTGCTCGCATTCTTTGTTATAAAACCAGAGAAAGCTAAGTACTTTGAGGAAGAGGAAGATGCTGCGAATGAAGCGTATGTCTAATGGAAGATAAAGGGGAGGAGGTTGAACATGCCGCATATAAAGACAGATAGATTGATGCTTATCACTTTTACTGCAGAAATGATGCAAGCCGCCATTTCAAGCGAGCGCGAGTTGGAGCAAGCTGCGGGTTATCAAGTCATTGATGACTATCCGTCCGATGATTATAAAGAAATTCTTCCTTTCAAAATTCAGCGCTATCGCCAATACCCTGAAGAAAATGAGTGGGAAGGTTTGATTGTTCATCAACAAGATCAAATGATCATGGGAGACATGGGATTCAGACGAAGTACGGACAATTCCGAAGAACTGGAGCTGGGCTATAGCATTGTACCGGCTTGCCAAGGCCAGGGATACGCGACGGAAATGGCTCAGGCAATCATCACTTGGGGATTAACGCAAGCCGGCATCAAAAGGATCATTGCGAGCTGCGATACCAATAACCAGGCTTCCATCCGTGTATTGGAAAAAGCGGGACTGAAAAAGTTGGGCGAACAGGAGCATAAAATACGCTGGTCGACATGAGAGAAATGATGTTGTGCAAAAAAGCGTAAGATCATGGGCTGCATTTCCTGGGGAATAACCGGAAAACAAGCACGGGACATTGCTGAAAACAGGGCAATGAAATTGGGAGGTTCTATAGTTTTCGATAGGCGGGTGATCAAGATATATGAAAAATTGGTTTCCACAAAGTCGAACCGTTCGTGCAGGCGACGGATGGCAGCCATTTCGATTGCGTGATTATGCAGCTAGCTGCGGAATGGACTTTACCCGTAGTTAAAACGAAACTGAAAAGGTTCCGATAAACACAACAACACCGGCCGCTGCCGGTGTTTTTCAATGTGGCTCCACATGTACATGGACGGCCGAAATATCGTAGCGCTTCATGAGTTTCGTCTCCACCTGGGTCGAGATGTCGTGAGCAACGGCGATGTCCAAATCGCCAGGCACGAGAACGGTAATATCGACGACTGCCCGGTTCCCATAATTTCTGGCGCGGATTTCGCGCACTTCGGTAACGCCTTGTGTGGCAAGTGCGGTTTCCTTGAACGACTTGATGAGTTCTTCGTCAAAGCCGTCCGTCAGTTCATGTGTCGCTTCCCAGAAGATGCCCCAGCCGGTTTTGACGATCAATAAGCCGACAAGAAGAGCCGCAAGCGGATCGAGCCACGGCAGGTAAAACTGCGCGCCGACAATCCCGACGACGGCTGCGATGCTGACCCAGGCATCGGATAGATTATCTTTGGCGGCCGCAGCGACGGCTTTGCTATTGATTCGTTCTGCTAACTTTTTGTTATATCGATATACTAAATACATTGCGACAGCAGACACTCCTGCCGTCCAGGCCGAAAGCGGACCAGGCGTTTCACCGGTATCCTGGAACACCGAGACGACAGCTGAGTAAGTGACTTGCAGCCCGACTGCCACGATGATGAACGACGCCACCAGTGAGGCTACGGTCTCTGCCCGCCAGTGCCCATACGGGTGATTGGCGTCCGCCGGCTTTTGGGATAGTTTCAAGCCGATCAAAACTGCCGTCGATGCGACGATATCGGTAACATTGTTCAAGCCGTCCGCTTTTAGCGCTTCCGATCCCGCCAGATAGCCGATCCACAATTTGATAATGGATAAAATAATATAAGTGGCAATGCTGAGCATGGCACCCCGCTCGCCTAATTTCAGATTATCGAAGCGTTCCTGTTCCACTGTAAATTCCCCCGTCCTGCAAGTACTTGAGTAGGATACCACCCCGAAATCGTGTGTGTCTACGGCAAAGTTTTTTCAGTATAGCAACTGAAAAGGGGTGAGGAAAGAAAGTTTCGGCAGGGAAAACGAGAGAATATTTGGTTAACAATTCTTTAAGTGAATAATGAAACTAACCATGTTCAATTGAAATCGAAGCAGAAAGGGAGGGAGGCGAGAAAATGAAGTATTTCATTGGTATTGTGCCACCTGACAATTATAGAAGCACACTGAGCCAATTCAGGAAGCAGTGGCCGGATAACTGGATTGATGAGATAGTGGAACCACATATTACCTTAAAAGCGCAAGGGGGCTTAACACCTGATGAGAGCTGGCTTGAAGATGTGCGACAAGCCTGCCGGAAAATAGAACCGTTCGAAGTGGCCATTGGCAATACTGCGTTTTTCGGGGAAGATGTTCTGTATTTACAGGTCGAGTCGTCAGAGCTTAAGAAACTGCACGAACGGCTTGTTGAGGCAATTAAACCATCTGATGAAATGATTGCGCAGTATTTTGAACTGGATCAATTCATTCCACATCTGACTCTGGCAAAAACGAGTTACGGATTGTCAGTACAACAGCTAAAAGAGATGTCGCAGCTGGCTAGTGAAGAACTGGGCACTTGCCGATTTGAGGTCAATTTTATTCGGGTCTATCAGGAAAACGGCACTGGCGTTTATCGGAAATACGTGGACATTCCGTTGAGTACATAAAAGTTAAGCTGATGATAGGCGAATGAAGCCGATGTGTTTAAATCTTATGTTGCGGCAATTGAAAAGTACCGAGGCTTCATTATTTGCCCATTGACCGGCGTCTCGGATTTAAATCAGGCTGGTACACGGCAATTAAGAAGTTAAATGATATGTAATAATGAAAACTCCTACTGCAAAAAAGACAGAAAGTCCTTATATATTTGATTGAAAAAGCTTAACCATCTCAATCAGTTGCTTAAAGTTCAAATGCACAAAAAAGACGAAGCCTACTCAAAGGCTTCGTCTTTTTTGTGCAATTCGGTCTTGCGCGTGCTCATTCGAACCGTTTCCTGCAAGGCAGCAAGTTCCTGTTCGATTTCCGGAAAGCCCGGGATCTCGGGAATCACGTGCTCTGCAAATGGCCAATTGCCTTCCAATGCATTCGCCATCATCTCGAAAAATAAATGGAGCTGCCCGAGCTGAGCCGGAGATAAAGCGAGCCGTTCTTTTTGCGCTGCATTTTCGAGCAGGAAGGCGAGCTGTTCAGATGCGAAAAACACTTGTTGCAAGAAAGCGAGATTTTCCGGCCGCTGCGGCAATTCGCCATGAGCGGTATCGAGCACCAGTTTCAAATTACTTAGGTTCGTACGCATTTTCTTTTGTTCAATTGGTTGTGCGTCGATGTCCGGGCTATACGGTGAAAACAGCAGGCTCATGAAGCGCTGCTGGCTTCGCAAAGTTTTGGACATGAGCGGAGGAAGCAGCGTTGACGCACGCCGCCTGCCGATCAGCAAGACCCCGATCAGCCCGATTGCGGAACCGATGAGCACATCGACAATGCGCGCGGAAGCGAAATAGGAAAGGTCTCCGATCTGCGATGTGCTTTCCGCGATCATCAATGCATTCGGCGTGATGAAGAATGCCGCAACGGCATAGTTTAGGACAATCGCCAGCTCCGTGAGCGCCGTCAACGCGAAAACCATCAACGCAATGAACAGCCCATCCGGTTGGAAGGACAAAATGACAGCGGCCACTACGATGCCGACAATGGTGCCAGCCGACCGCTGGAGCGAGCGGTTGAAGGTCGAGAGGATCGTAGCGCCGGACATGACCGCAGCAGCCGACAAGGGCACCCAATAGGACGGGTCGATCGGCAGGAAGTGGGCGATGAATGCCGCAAACGCCAAGACGACGCCAAAGCGGATGGCCGCAAAAAATACCATGGAATGTTTATTGAACGCATTGGCAAAGACGGCCTTGAACGGTTCCGCTTTCAGTTCACTATCACGCGTCCGTTTATCGCGCTGGCCGGTAAGGATGTCATAAGCTTTTCGTGTGCTTTCGGTTAAGGCGTCTCCCGTTTCTGTCTGCAGGCGAGGTGCGGCAGCAAAGGATTTTTTGCCGGACGCTTCGACTGATGAAGCGATGAGCCGCAAATTCTCAGCGGTTTCTTTTGACACGGTTGAATAGCGGTCGCCGCGCTTGATGATTTCGGCATAAACCGATGTTGCCTGCGCATGCAATAAGGTCAATTGCACAAGCCGGTTCGATCGTGTCCATTTGGCATTTGCATTGCCAATCGCCGTTTCAGCGGATTTCAAGGCGGACCAGGCATGCTGGCGTACTTCGTAGAACTCAGCGGACCCGGCCGATTCAGCTAGAGCGGTGAGCGCCGCATAAGCCCGTTTCACTGCTTTCGTTTCTGGCGCATGGGGATTGAACGGATAAGCCCACATCGCCATCAGCCAGGACAGCATGCCGCCCAGGAACACGAGGAAGCCATGAAGTAAGAACAGCGCCGGATTGTCTGTCATATTGTTGTTAATTAAAAATACCAGAACGAAAAAGATCGCGGTCGGCCCTGTGAACTGATAGGCACCGAAAATGAACACAGCCAATGCCCCGATGATGCCGACTGCGGCTGTGGCGAGCAAGGGCTGTTGGGACAACAGGACGCCAAGACCCGCTGAAAATGCCAAGCCCAGCGCAGCGAAAAAGATTTTCTTCGAGCGCAGCGCGTACGGTTCATTGAACATATAAAGAAATGCCAAACCTCCGAGCCCTGCGATCAGCCCGTATTGCAACTGTCCCAACAGGACGCCGATCAATACGGGAAGCCCGGAGCTGATGCCGGCAGCCAACGCTTTAGCCCAGGGCAGCGGGCGTTGATTGATGGCGAAAGCCTGCTTCAGGAGCTTGCGGAATTCACCGCTTTTTGCGATTCGGTTTCGTTTCATTCCAGCGCCTCCTAACAATTAAATTCTCTTATGCCCATTATTCCATAGATTGATTTTGAAGAGCGAGTCCCAACTGTTCGCTTGAAGAAAACTCTTTGTAACAGCTCTGTTCATCATCAGATTTATTATTCATTTTTTAACGCTTTTCTTATCTTTTTGAAGCTTTTACTTTTTTCCCAAACAATTTGAGAGCAGAGGGAATACCGGGAAAACAGTCACCACAAGTTGCTGCAGTAGTATTAGGCTTCTTATTTCCTAGACAGTACATGACTTATGAATCGGAAACCTACTAAAAATATTATGCATTTGAAAGTATTTACCCATTCATCTAAATTATTGGTACCTAATACTAATGTTAGGTGCTAAAATGAGGTGAGTAAGCTAAAGGGGTGTATGAATGAGCAGATCAGCAGCACGAATCACAGCCATCGGATCGTATGTACCCGAAAAGAGGCTGACGAATTTGGACCTGGAACAATTGGTTGAGACAAATGACGAGTGGATTCTCCAGCGCACCGGCATCCGGGAGCGCCGCATTGCGGGAGAATACGAGTTCACGAGTGATATAAGTGTCAGTGCAGTACAGGATTTGGCGGAGCGCTACGGAAAATCGTTCGACGATGTCGATTTGATCATTGCCTGCACGATGACGCCGGATTTCAAAACACCGAGTGTGGCCGCAATGGTCCAGGCGAAACTGAACATCCCGAACGCGGGCGCGATTGATTTGAATGCGGCTTGCGCAGGATTTTCCTACGGCTTGCAGATGGCGAACGGTTTGATCACCTCCGGATTGCATCAGAAAATCCTGGTCATCGGCGCGGAAACGTTCTCGAAGATCCTCGATTACACCGACCGCTCGACCTGCATCTTGTTCGGCGACGGCGGCGGGGCAGTGCTGGTCGAACACGACGCTGACAATCCGAGCTTTATCGAGTCGCATATGGGAACGAACGGCGCTTTGGCGAACAACCTGTATTGCACAGACTTGGCCGGCGAGATGTTCGGAGAGGAGTTGGCGGCGCGCAACGTCGTCTGGCAGAACGGCCGTGAAGTGTATAAATGGGCGGTCAATACCGTGCCAAAAGGCGTCAATGCCTTGATGGACAAAGCAGGCGTCTTGCCGGATGAAGTGGATTGGTTCGTGCCGCATAGCGCCAATTTGCGGATCATCGAATCGATCTGTGCGAGAAGCGGGCTGGCGCTTGAAAACACTATCTATTCACTCGAATATTACGGCAACACCTCTGCCGGCTCGATTCCGCTGTCGCTTGCCGAAGGCGTGAAAGACGGCCGCATCAAGGCGGGCGATCAATTGCTGCTGTACGGATTCGGCGGCGGCTTGACCCATGCCGGCATGCTCGTGAAATGGTCCATTTAATAAGCAAATTTTAAACTCCTGCTAAATGCGGGAGTTTTTATTTTGGGCGAAAATAATAGTGGATTAATAAGAACATTTGTTCTATAATGAAATAAAAAGAGTGAATATTCCGCCAATGGGTTTATAATGAAAGCCATAAACACGTGAATGTATCCTGCAAAGAAAAAGGTGAGGAGCATGGAAACAACAAATGTGGAGCGGCAGGCAAACGGATTGGCTGTAGAAGCGGCGGGACTGGTGAAAATATACGGGAAAGAACGGGCAGTAGACGGCGTGGATTTAGCGATTCCAAGCGGGACAGTGTATGGATTTCTAGGGCCGAACGGAGCCGGGAAGACGACGACAATCCGCATGCTCGCGACATTGATCCAGCCGGATGCAGGCAGCGCGACCATTTTCGGGCACGATTTAAAGACGGAAAGTGCGGCCATCAAAAGCCGCATCAGTTTGACCGGTCAGTACGCATCGATTGATGAAGACTTGACTGGGGTTGAGAACTTGGTGCTGATCTCCAGGCTGATGGGTTACACGGCCAAGGAAGCAAAGCAGCGCGCGGCGGAATTGCTGTCGGCATTCGGATTGGAAGGGGCAGCGAAGCGGCAAGTGAAAAAGTATTCGGGCGGCATGAGGCGGCGCATCGACATCGCTGCAAGCATCGTCGTGACGCCGGATTTGTTGTTTCTCGACGAGCCGACGACCGGCCTCGACCCGCGCAGCCGCAACCAAGTATGGGAGATCGTGCGCGCCCTCGTTCAGGCGGGGACCACCGTATTGTTGACGACGCAGAACTTGGAGGAAGCGGACCAGCTGGCTGACCGTATTGCGGTCATCAATCAAGGCAAAATCATTGCAGAAGGCACGAGCAGTGAATTGAAAGCATCGGTCGGAACCGGCACATTGACTGTGCAATTGCTCGATGCAGCCGACCAAGCGCAAGCAACGGCCATCCTTGAACGCAGGCTCAGCGTCCCGGTTCATGTGTCGACAGACAATGTGACCTTAAGCGCGCAGGCAAAAGATTCTTCGGTCGTTGCCGAAGCGCTTGGCGAACTGGGCAAAGAAAAAATCGGCATCAGTGATTTTTCGCTCGGGCGGCCGAGTTTGGATGAAGTGTTTTTGACATTGACCGGACAATCCGCCAGCGATCAACCGATTGAGGAGGAAAACTCATGAGCGTGCAAATCGAACACGACAAAACGGCGTATGAAGAAGTGCATCCGTCGAACGCCATTGCGGGCAGCAGACGGCCGGAACCGCCGAATGCCTTGGCTTCGACAATGGCCTTTGCCCACCGCGCGCTTTTACGCATCAAGCATGTGCCGGAGCAAATGTTTGACGTCACGGTGTTTCCGATCATCTTTCTCTTGATGTTTACGTATTTGTTCGGCGGCGCGATCGCCGGGTCGACGGGTGAATATCTGCAATTTCTCTTGCCCGGCATTTTGGTCATGACGGTTTCGCAAATCACGATGTATACCGGGATCGACTTGAACAACGATATCCGAAAAGGCATATTCGACCGCTTCCGGACCTTGCCGATCTGGCTGCCGTCTGCTTTGGTCGGGGCATTGCTCGTCGACGTCGTCCGCTATTCACTGGCGTCGGCCATTATGATCGGCCTCGGGCTAATTCTCGGATTTCGCCCGGAAGGCGGCGCGCTGGGGGTAGTGGGTGCGGTCTTGGTCATCCTGCTGTTTTCGTTCAGCTTCTCGTGGATTTGGACGGCTGCTGGCATTATCATGCGTTCCGAAAAATCCTTGATGATGGTCAGTTTTTTGGTGGTGTTCCCGCTTACCTTCGTCAGCAATGTGTTCGTCGATCCGTCGACTTTGCCGTCCTGGCTGCAAGGATTCGTCAACATCAACCCGATTTCCATCCTCGCAACAGCCGTTCGTGGGTTAATGCACGGCAATGGGACTTGGGAGCAAATTGGCTGGGTGGTTGTCGTATCTGCGATTTTTGTGGTGATTTTTGCGCCGCTGACGATGTATCTGTACCGGAGAAAAGAATAGCGCGTCGTTAAACGAAGGGTCTGCATGAGTAGGCTCTTCGTTTTTTTTTATGCAGACAAAGAGCTGCTTCACGTATACTGGACAAATATTATGAATCGCTTCAATACGTAACAGGAGGTATATACATATGAAAACCAGCAAGAATCAAACAAGCTTTAACTGGGTCGGAAGCGAAAAGCATTTTGTCGACCAGCTGGACATTGTGCAAATCGGCCCTGTCACAGTCGGGCGGTTCGGCGGTAATTCATCGACAGGGCAAACAAAAAATGAAGATGGCTGTGTGTTATGGGCAAACGCAGTGGAAGACTGGGAATTCACCGTCTTGCTGGACGCCCATCAAACGGCCGAAAGCGCAGAGCTCGTCATTGCGGAAATTGGCCGTTTGGAAACTACGATCAATGACGCGTTGAAGCTGCCGGTTAAACAAGCATTCAGCCAGCTATCTGAAATTCTCCTGGCCATGTTTGACAGCGAACGCTTTAAAGCGAGGTGCAGCGAAGTGCAAGGCGAAACCGCCGTCTTATGCACCGCCCGAAAAGGCAAGTTTTTGTGGTGGCTGTCGGTCGGCGACTGCTTACTGTATCTGTTTCATCCTGAACTCGAAGCGCTTGGGGAGTTGCAGCAGAACCACCGCAGCTTTTACGAATGGATCGGCAAAGTGAATACATTCGATTTGCCGGTGCCGTGTTTTAGCACAGGAGCCAAAGAATTAAGAAAAGGCATAAACCATATTTTGCTGACGACCGATGGGCTGGTGGAATGCCCGAACACCGATTTTTCAAATCCGCTGGAAGTGTCAAAACGTTTTGATGCAGTGTCAAACGCTGAAGGCGTGACGGTTTTATTGGAAGAACTCAAAGAGAAGAATGTCCGCGACAGCACCACGATCTTATCGTGGAGGGTAGAAGTCGAAAGTGAATCCACGCGCCCCGGAAATGAGCCGAAATAGTTTTGCTTTTATTATATTCTTTTGCAAAAGGGATTTTCAGGAAAAAGAAGAATGACTATAAAGATGCGCAAATAAGGCAGTGGGATGCTGCCGCAGATAAAAAGGGGATTATTCGTGGAACAGACAACAGCGCAAACATGGAATTTAACTTCTTTATATGATGGAAAGAGCCAATCAGCGGAACTAAAAAACTTCATGATGGATTTGGAAAACACGATCGAGCAAGCGGCGGGGCAATTGCAAAACTACCGCGGGATGGACGCACGTGACATTAAGGTCTTGTGGGAAATCATCAATCAATTCCAGACGGCCTTGCTCGGCTGGGAGCAGCTCGATGATTTCGCTATCTGTGCTTATGCAGAAAATGTGGCGGATCAGTCAGCGATCGCTTTGATGGATGACAGCGCCGTGCTGAAAGCAAAACTTACGTCTTTGCAAATCGAGCTGGATCAAGCCTTTGCTGAATTTACCGAGGCAGAGTGGCAAATCTTTACCGCGACTGACCGCATGCAGGCAGCGTCTTTTTATTTGAATAAAAGAAGACAGATGGTCAAAGACCGGTTGCCTGCTGAACTGGAGCGCATGATCAGTGCACTGTCCGTCAATGGCCTGTCGGGGTGGGAACAGCAGCACGAACTGGTCTTGACCAAATTGAGAGTGCCGATTGAAATCGAAGGTGAACTTCAGGAAGTCTCGATCGGCCAGGCACTGAATGAAGCGGTAAACGGCAAAGACCGCGAAAGCCGAAAGTGCGCAGCTGAAGCGGTGGCCAAAACGTGTGAAGTGCACGAGGATGCGGTGGCGGCTATTTTGAACCGTGTGGCGGGATCGCGACTGGCGATCTACGAGCAGCGGGGCTGGGACAATAAACTGAAAGAAATGCTTGAGCACAACCGGATCGAGGAAGCCTCCATCGATGCGATGCTCACGGCCATCGATGGCAATAAGGATTTATACAGAGCGTATATTGAACGGAAATTGAAAGTCGCGGGCTATGAGACAGCCGGCTGGTTCGATCTGGAGTCACCGGCGTTTCCATTGTCGGACAAAGTAGATTTTGGGGCGGCGAAAAATGCCATCAGCAAGCAATTCCACCAGTTCAGCGGTAAGCTCGGCCATTTTGCGGACCGCGCGTTTGACCAAGACTGGATCGAAGCCGAGAACCGGCCGGGTAAAGCAGAAGGCGGCTTTTGCGCGTCGATGCCACTGGCCAAGGAAAGCCGGATTTTCCTGACGTATCGTGATACTTATCAGGACTTGATCACGTTGGCACATGAATTGGGCCATGCTTATCACAATTTCATCCTTCACGACGAGCCTGCGCTTGCGCAGCAAAAAGGCACGAGTGTCGCGGAAACAGCCTCTACTTTCATGGAGAATTTGGTGCTCGATGCGGTGATCGAGCAGACGGCAGATCAAAACGAACGGCTCGCCATGCTTGAAATAAAGATCCGAGATGGCTTGAAATATGTCGTGAGCGTCCCAAATATGTTCCGCTTCGAACGGAAATTTTACGATCAACGGGCAGACGGCATGATTTCCGCAGAACAGATCAAAACGATGATCGCTGAGGTGGAAAATGACATCTACGCCGGATTGGTGGAGGAGCTGGCGCTTCACAAATGGATGTTCATCGGCCATTTCTATGATGCCGAAAAAGCGTTCTACAATATTCCGTACACGATCGGCTATTTATTCAGCAACGGCGTCTACGAACAAGCCAAACAGCAGCCGGAAGGATTCCCGGAACGCTACGATGCGTTATTGCGCGACTCCGGGAAGATGACCATCGAGCAATTGGGCAAACAATACCTTGGTGCGGACATCACGCAAGTGGCGTTTTGGCGTGATGCGCAGAAATCGCTGTGCTCGGCCATTGAAGAATATTTGGAGCTGACTGAGAAGTACTGGCAGGGGATTGAGTGAGGAGAAGATGAGAACACTTCAATGGAGTTTGCTCACGAGCTTTTTGCTGGCCAGTTATTTTTGCATATTCGGACAAGGCATGGCTTATTTTTTGAGTGAGTACGCACTGCCGCTTGCTCCTGTCTATTATTTGACGGGACTGACGGCGGCGGGGATATTTCTATACATGGTGTCTGGGATTTTATTGTTTACGTTGGCCAAACAGCATGAAAGCTTCCATGCACATCGGGAATTATATGCAATCGTTTTATTCACTGTGGCACCAGCCGCTTCGTTATGGGCTTTTTTTGTCACGGCGATGTGGTGGGGATGAAGTGGGAAGAAAATAATACGAGTCAAAAAACTCTCCTTAGCGGGGAGTTTTTTTTAATGGACAGGCTAAGTGGACATGAGTGCATGAT
Source organism: Planococcus plakortidis (assembly GCF_001687605.2). Lineage (NCBI taxonomy): Bacteria > Bacillati > Bacillota > Bacilli > Caryophanales > Caryophanaceae > Planococcus > Planococcus plakortidis. The sequence goes on along the minus strand of NZ_CP016539.2, from coordinate 2,981,464 downwards.
AAAAACATAGTCCGCGCCAGTCCGATGTTGCCGGAGCATTAATTAAGTCCTATCCCCTATTCTCTTTTCCTTAAAATGGATAGTACTTTCTATTCTAAAGACTGAATATTCTATAACTTTGTAACCGTTTTCAATATTTCGGGAAGGGAAAATTTCGGGTCAAGGGGAATACCTGTTATGGCTGTAATTAATGCCCATAAAAGGAGGAAGATGAATTGAAAAACATGAAGTGGAAAACAGCGTTTCTATCGGCGTTGCTCGTCACGTCCAGTTTCTACGCAACGCCGGCCGGGCTGTTCGAACAGCAGGCAGCGCAGGCAGCTCCAGGGAAAAGCGGTGCGGCATTTGACCAGAAAGTGATTGCGCGCATCGACGAGGAACGGATGTATGAAGATGTCTACCACCTGACCGAGACAATCGGCCCGCGCGTCGCCGGGACGGAAGCCGAGAAAGAAACCGCGGACTTCCTGGAACAGCGCCTCGAATCCTATGGCTATGAAGTGGAAGTGCAGGAATTCAGCATCCCGGATCTGGTGATCGGGCATTTGCATACCGAATCGGGAGATGAAGTATTGATCAACATTCCATCGGGTTCCGCGGCGACAGCCGAGGAAGGCCTGACGGCGCAGTTATATGATGCGGGGCTCGGTTATCCGGCTGATTACAATGCCGAGGCGGCGGGGAAAATCGCCTTGATCCAGCGCGGCGGCTTCACCTTTGCGGAAAAAGTACAGAATGCCGAAGCAGCAGGAGCTGCCGGCGTCTTGATCTATAACAATGTCGACCAGGCGGGCCCACTTAATCCATCGCTTGGAGGCAATGAAATGGATATCCCGGTCGGAGGGATCACCAAGGCGAGCGGCGAAGCGTTGAAGGCGGACGTCCTGGCGGCGAACGGAACGGTCACCTTGACGGTTCAGGCGTTTGAAGGCGCAACATCCGAAAACATCATCGCGACGCGCACGCCGAAAAAAGGCGGCGGTGACGGCATCGTCCACGTCAGCGCGCATTACGACAGCGTGCCGTTTGCGGCCGGTGCAAGCGACAACGCATCCGGCACCGCGGTCGCGCTCGAGATCGCGCGCGTCTTGAAGAGCTATCCGATTGATGAAGAACTGCGCTTTGTCTTTGTCGGCGCTGAAGAAATCGGCCTCCTCGGCTCGCGCCATTATGTCAGCGAACTGACCGAAAGTGAAGTGGCGAGAAGCACCGGCAACTTCAATATGGACATGGTCGGCACATCATGGGACAATGCCACGGCGATTTACATGAACACGCTCGACGGCCAGGCGAACATCGTGACGGAAACCGCAAAAGCGACAGGCGAACGGATCGGCACGCCATCTGAACTGATCTTGTATCAGCGCGGCTCGTCCGACCATGTGTCGTTCTACGAAGCGGGCATTCCGGCGGTGAACTTCATCCGCCGGGAACCAGGAACAGCAAGTCTTGAACCGTATTACCATACGCCGCTCGATACGATCGAATTCATCAGCGCGGAACGCCTGAAAGAAGCGGGCGATCTGGTCGGCGCATCGGTTTACCAATTGATCCGAAAATAATCCAGGTGAGGGAGTGGCAGTCGAATGAAAAAAGACCATCTATCCGGTGAAGTGAAAACGACAGGGCTGAAAAAGAAATTTCTGAGCTATACGCTAGCAGGCGCGCTCGTCTTGAGCGTCTCCCCGATGGCGTTGCCGGTGGCGGGTTCCGGCGCGGCAAACGTCGCCTATGCGGCGAACGGCAATTCGGGCGCCGCGCATGACCAGAAAATCGTCAACCGCGTCGATGCGGAACAGGCGATCGAACATATCCGCTATTTGTCTGAAGAGATCGGTTCCCGGCCGGGCGGACTCGAAGGGGAGAAAGAAGCTGCGGATTATGTCGCAAATACCTTGCAGGGGCTCGGTTTTGACGTTGAGTACCAATACTTCCCGGTTGCGGACCAGTATATCGGGGAAGCGGCATTTTCTGGCGGCACCGTGTGGGAGATGGGCGCTGCGCCGAATGGCAAAGTGAGCCAGCAGGCCGTAGAGGCTCCGGTCATCTACGTAGAGGGCGGCGTCTCGGCAGCGGATTTCCCGTCAGATACCGAAGGCAAGATCGTCCTGTTGACGCGCGAATCGTCGAACGCCGCTTACCGGACACAAGTCGATAACGCAGTCGAAGCGGGAGCTGCAGGCGTCATCCTGCAAAGCGTCGTCGGCGGACGCGGCAACTACGGCTCGACATTCAACCCGAACCTGGCGAAATCCTATGATGTCCCGGTCTACGGCGCGGCGTACATCCAAGGCGAATGGCTGAAAGAACAGCTCGCGGATGGTGCGGTCAGCCTGAATTTGACCGCGACGCATTATGAAGACCTCGAATCCGTCAACGTCATCGCAACGAAAAAAGCGAAATCCAAACAAGCGGACGCCAAGGAAGTGCTGTTGACGGCGCATATGGATAGCGTCGTCGGCGCGCCGGGCGCGAACGATAACGCATCCGGCGTCGGGCTGATGCTGGAACTGGCGCGCGTCTTCAAAAGCTATAACACCGATAAGGACATGAAGTTCATCGCTTTCGGTTCGGAGGAGCGCGGCTTGCTCGGCGCACGTTATTATATCGATCAGCTGACACAGGCAGAACGCGACAAGATCGAAGCGGTCTACAATCCGGACATGGTGGCGACCAGCTACGAGAAAGCGGAAAATCTGTATGCCATGACCGTCGACGGCTCGAGCAACATCGTCACGGAATCGACCGTCGCAGCAGGGGCGCGCCTCGGGAACTCGGATATCCTCCCTGGCCAGTTCGGCTCGAGCGACCATGTGCCGTTCCATAATGCCGGCATCCCGGCTGCGCTCTTCATCTGGATGGGCATCGACAGCTGGAATCCGCTCATTTACCACATCGAAAAAGTCTATCACACGCCGCAAGATACGATAGAAGACAATGTCTCCGAGGAGCGCATGCAATCGGCGCTTGAAGTGATCGGTGCCGGCCTGTTCGATGTCGTAAGGAAAGATGTGCCAGGTGTTAAGCATTAATTCTAATAATGAACGCATACATTTGCTGAGCCGTTCTGGGAATATTTCGGGACGGCTTTTTTGCGCGTTTTTCTAGCGGACGTTTACTTTTCCATCTCCTTCAATTGGATAGGAATGTCAGTGTGCATGTCGAATAGTAAGGGGGAATGGACAGTGCCGACGCTTAAGGAGCCAAATCCAGAGGAGGAGAATGAAATGGACATCATCAGGCATTCCGAATGGGCCGAGACGAAGTTCACCTTGCATTTGCTGTCGCAGATCCTCGGCAAGATCAAACTCGAAACCGCCCAGCAGGAACCGCAATGGGCACACGTGACGCTCGCCATAACGCCGAACGGCTTTACGGCGGGCTTGTTGTTCCAACACGATCGGGCATTCCAAATCGACTTGGATATTCACGAAAGCCATGTCTTGATCAATGTCGGCGGACATGTGCAAGCCGTGCCGTTGGAGACGGCCAAGCCGATCAAAACCTATTTCGAAGAGGTCTTCGGCGCGCTGGCGTCGAAAGGCGTCCAGTTGGAGGTCAATCCGAAGCCGCAGGAAATGGCTTACAAGAACAATTTGGACGAAGACGACACGCCGCTCGTCTTCAATTGGGAACAGGCGATGCGCGGGCTCAAGTTATTCCATTTCGCGCTTGCCCAACAATTGAAATTCATCGGGCCACTGCGCTGCCGGAAAATGAAACCGGCCTTGTTCTGGGGAACGTTCGACGTCTCATCGCTCATCTTGCCGGGCATCCCGCAGCCGTATCCGGAAGACAAGGCCATCGAAAAAGCGGCGTTCGATGAACATTTCATCGAATACGGTTTCTGGCTCGGCGACGCCAGTGTCGATATGCCGGCGTTTTTCGTGCTGCCGTATCCATTTATCAACAAAGAACTCGACAGCACGCGATTAAAGCCTGCCGATGCGTATTTTGACGCTTCGCTGAGCGAATACTTCCTGATGGCCGATAAAGTTGCAGGCGCGCCAGACCGAACAATAGCGATGCAGGAATTTTTCCGCTCGACTTTTGACATCCTCAGCGAGGAACTCAGCTGGCCGGACTGTTCATATTATTTTACGCCGCTCGATATGCCCGGACAGCAAGCGGAAAAATGACGGAATGGACCGGGAGGAGATCTGCCGATTCAGGCAGATCTTCTCCACTTTTCAAGGTTGGATTGCCAATGTACAAGAGCATCAAAAGTCCCGAAAAAAAATATTTTTCAAACTATCTATTTTTATGTCTTCCGATATGCTTTAATGGATTTAATGTAATTGTAAAAAAATTGAAATGGAGATGGTAGGATGGACCGCGCGTTCAAGATTGCGACGAGTTTTTTGATGGGTGTATCACTTTTTGGCGTTTTACCGGCAACACAAACGGCGCAAGCCGAAGATTTGGTGGATGCAGATGTACTGGAGCAAGGAGATGAGGTAAGCGATACGTTTTCTGCAGAAGACAACGAACATTGGTACAAGATCGATGTCGACCCTGCCCAAGTCGCAGCGCATACGCATTTTGAAGTTTCCCTCCAGTCAGAGGATGAATTGACGTTCACGGTCTATCCGGACGCTGAACGCGCGACCGCCGACCAGCCCTTCGACCCGTTCAGCAATTACAGTTTTGCGGAAAGAAAATCGACGGTGAAATTCCCGGTCGCCTGGGAAGGCCCTTACTACATAAAGGTCTCTTCGTACGCGGAGGAATTGCCGGTGGACTTGCCGGAAGCGGAAGAAGCGAGCTACACGATCGGCTTTGACGGCGTCACCGTAAAAGCGTCGAAACCGACAAACGACGAGCAATGCCCAGCTGAACTTGTCCTGGACGACGCGTCAGGAGACCAGAAGCTGCTTGACCAATTGCGCGTCATCCGCGGCGAAGTGCTTGCCCAGACAGAGAGCGGCAAGGAATTGACCAAGCTCTATTACAAGCTGGCGCCGTTCATCGGCTATCAGGCCGTGACGGAGGCACCTGTCCGCGATTCATTGAAGAAAAACCTCAAGCAGCTCGATGGCTTGATCACGAGCATTGCGGAAAATGGCTTCCAAAGCTCGAAGACGATCACCGCAGCTGACCAGAAAGCGATCAGCGAATTGTACGCGCTCGCGTTAAAAACAGCGCCTGCGAATTTGAAAGACGATGTGGAAGCGGCAGGACAAGCGATCAACATCAACAAGCTGGCCGGAAAATCGGTCATGTCGGCAATGCTTCCGACTCCATACGTTGTAAAAGATGCTTCTATCAATAAAGTCATCGTGAAAGTAAAAGAAGGCGAAACACTGACAAAAGCGGAAGCCGGAACAGCTGGCATCCAGTCGGTTTCAGAGTTTGACGCCGAAGCGCCGAAATTCGACCAGTTCTTCGTGGTGGATTTGAAGTCGGGCATGTCAGCCGCTTCAACGAATAAAACTTTGCAGTCGCTTGAAGACTTGCCGGAAGTCGAATTCGTCGAACCGGTACAGCAATATAAGCTTCATTCAGAGGACATCTATTATGATGAGCAGTGGTCGCTTGAAAATGCGGGAGGCGGCTTTGGTATCGAAGACGCTGACATCGATTTCGAGGAAATGACGAAACTGGCAGCTCCACAAAAGCAAGGAGAAGTCATCACCGCGGTCATCGATACCGGCGTTGATTACACGCTGGCTGACTTGAAGAACCAAATGGTCAGCACAGGCTATGATTTCATCAATGACGACAATAAAGCCTTCGATGACCAAGGACACGGCACGCACGTTTCCGGCATCATTGCAGCGGAAGCGGACAACGATTATTCGATGACGGGCATTAACCAGTCGACGAAAATCCTGCCGGTGAAAGTGCTTGATGCGTCAGGTTACGGCGATACAGAACAAATTGCATATGGCATCCTGTACGCAACAGACCAAGGAGCCGATGTTATCAATATGAGTCTTGGCGGCGGCTATAGCCGTGTCTTGGAATATGCGATGAGATACGCAAACGAACGCGGCGTGACGATCGTCGCAGCTTCAGGAAACGATGGATGGGAAGAAGTTTCTTACCCGGCATCATCAAAATACGCGATCGCTGTCGGCGCAACTAACAAACTTGACCTGGTTTCAGATTACTCGAGCTATGGCAAAGATCTTGACCTCGTCGCTCCGGGTACAGACATTCCAAGCTTGCTGCCGGACGGCAATGTTACGTTGATGTCTGGAACATCCATGGCAGCTCCTCACGTCGCGGCCGTTGCGGGTGTCTTGAAATCGATCAACCCGGATCTCACACCAGGCCAGTTGGAGAATTTACTGACGGCATCAGCGGATGACGTTGAGTTTATCGCAGAAGATGCCCCTCCTGGTTTCGAAGAAGATCCTTTCTTTGAAGAAGATTTCCCGTATGAAATGGAAGAATTGGCGCCTGGCTTTGACCTTGTCTCAGGATGGGGCCGTTTGAACGGCGCACAAGCGATTCTGGCATTGAATGATAAATGGAATCTCGCTGATCGTATCAGCGGGGCAAGCCGCTACGATACAGCGGTGGAAGTATCGAAAAAAGGCTGGAGCACATCGAAAAAAGCGGTCTTGGCAACGGGCGGCGATTTCCCGGATGCCTTGAGCGCAGCGCCGCTTGCAGCGTATCAAAACGCACCTTTGCTACTTACGAAAACCGATTCGCTTCCACAATCGGTAAAAGATGAACTGAAACGCTTGAAAGTGGAAGAAGTGACATTGATCGGCGGACAGGGCGCAATCAGCCCGATGGTCGAAATGGAACTGAACGAACTTGGCATCAAAGCAGCAAGCATCAAACGCATCAGCGGCAAAAACCGCTACGAAACCTCTGTCAATATTGCGAAACAAATGAAGAACTCGACACAAGCAGTCGTCGCAACCGGTGCAACATTTGCGGATGCCTTGTCGATCGCACCGGTAGCCGGCAGCCAGAAAATGCCGATCCTGCTGACGAAACCGAATGGCTTGCCAGCGGAAGTGAAGGCGCATTTCGCCGCGAAAGCCTATAGCAAAACCTTCATCGTCGGCGGTAAAGGCGCTGTTTCCGACAGCACGGCGAAAGAAATCAAAAACCCAATCCGCCTATCCGGCGCATCGCGCTACGAAACGAACAGCGCAGTCATCAACCATTTCAAAGCATCTTTCGATAAGCAGAACATGTACTTGTCGACCGGCGCGAACTATCCCGATGCACTCGCAGGATCCGTTCTGGCAGCGAAAACGAAAGCACCACTCGTCTTGACGGCACCGAACGGGCCAAAAGCGGAAACCGTGAAAACGGTGCAAGCGCAGCTCGAAAACGTCACAGGGATCTACATCCTCGGCGGTGAAGGCGCTTTGCCGACATCAAATATCCAACAATTGTTCGAGTAAGACAGAAAACAGGCGGTTCGGATTCCGGACGCCTGTTTTTTGATAACGTAAATGGGAGGTAACTTGATGAGAGAATTGATTGCAGGCGGGATCGGCGTCATTTCTGGGATTTTATTGTTCGGCTTTACGTCGATTGCAGCGGCGGTGTATTCGATGCATTTGAGGGAAGTCGGCTATTCAGGAGAGTTTGGCCTGTATTTATCGGCCTTATGGGAAGTAGGGATTGTGCCAATCATTTTAAGCCTGATTTTCTTCTTTTTAGGACTGAGGTTTTTGTTCAAGGCGACCGACCGGGAATGGCGGGCCAAATACTTTTTAGTGGAAGAAGAAAAAAGTGCTAGCGACAAAGAAGCATGAAAGGGAGATTGGATGGAGAACGATTATGTATTCGAATCCGAACGGCTTGGGTTCAGGCGGTGGCAAGCGTCTGATTCCGCGCCATTTGCGGCTCTGAACGCAAACCCTGACGTAATGGAGTTCTTCCCGAACACCTTGAGCCGCGGCGAATCCGACACATTGATCGGCCGCATCGAAGCGCATTTCGAGGAGAAAGGCTACGGGCTTTGGGCAGTGGAACGAAAAGAAGATGGAGGGTTTATCGGCTTTATTGGCTTATTGGATGTTAATTTTGATATTGGAATTGAAGGCGCAACTGAAATCGGCTGGCGCTTGGACCAGCCATTTTGGAAAAAAGGCTACGCGACAGAAGGGGCAAAAGCTTGCCTCACGTATGCGTTTGAGGAGCTTGGCAAAAAAGAAATTTATTCGTTTACCGCAACGGTCAACGCACCGTCTGAAACCGTCATGAAACGGATCGGCATGGAGAAGGCGGGGGAATTCGAGCATCCCCGCGTTGCGGAAGGCAGCCCGCTTAGACGGCACGTCCTGTACTGCATAAAAAGAGCCGGGCATTCCTGAATGGCTCAGCCGCATAAAAATTTAATCAATTCATTTAAACCGGGGCATCTTCACAGATGTTCCGGTTTTGAATTGATTAAAATAGGCGGTCATCGCTTGCCAGAAGCAGGCCGTGTTTTAGCTGGGGGAGTTGGGTAGAATCGATGGAAAAACGCGAATGCAACCAAGCCGATAATCGTAAAAGTGAAGAAAATATTGCTGTAGATCGTGGCGTCACTAGTGAGAACCAGCGGATTCAACCGGATGGAATCATGGCCGCTTTCCAATACTGTGCCAAACACAGCACTGGAAAAAGCACCGGCCAAGAAGCTCATTAAATTAAATAAGCCCATGCCGACACCGCTTTGCCGTTCCGATAGATGGGAAGTGACCAAGTCCGCCGACCCGCTCTGGATCAACGGAAATCCGAGGTATGCGAGGAAGAGCCCAAACGCTATCAAGCTTGGCCCGGAAGCGGCAAAGCAGGAAATCAGCAAAGCACCGGCTGAAATCAGCAGCAAGCCGTAGTTTACGATCGGCCGGCCGCCGCGCTTGCCGATAACCGTGCCGACCCATCTTCCGATCAATCCGGAAGCGATGGCGCCCGGGAACAACACCCAGCCAATTTGCATCATGCTCAAATCGTAAAGGTCGCGCAGCATAATGGGCAATAGAAAAATCAAGCCGTAGACAATGACATTGCCTAAATAACTGACGGACAGGGTGACGCTATATGGTTTGATTTTCAGCATTCGTGGATCGATAAACGGATCCGTTGTTTTCGCGGAGTGTCGAATCAGTATAAAGAGGAATACGGCAAAGAGCAAAAACGCCGTCAAGCTGGTGGAGGTAATCGCAAACAGCAAGCTCGTGACCGCTGTTCCGACATAAAGCGCCCCGGAATAGTCGATTTTTCCATGTTTGGCGGATTCTGCCGGAAACCACTTCCGGAAAAACGGAATGGCCAGTATACTCGCTGTCGACAGGAGGAATATATAGCGCCAATCGAGCAAGCTGCCGACAGTTCCCCCGATAATGGGGCCGATTCCAGATGAAAAGGCGATCGTCGATGCAAGAAAACCGAATAATCTTCCTTTACTGTCAGGGAAAAAGCGCAAGGGCACCAAGAAAGACAAGGGCGGAACGGCGGCAGCGCCCATCGCTTGCAGTGCGCGAGCGGCGATCAAGGTTTCAAAATTGGGAGACAAAAACCCGATGAAAGACCCGGCGGAAAACAGCAATAAACTTATGGTGTAAAGCGTGCGAATCGAATAAAGGTCTGCCAATTTGCCATAGATGAGCGTGCCGATCGCAAACAAAGTAGTAAAGCTGGTGATGACCCAGCTCACTTGGGACGGCTGTAAATTGAAATCTTCGGCAATGTCTGGGATGGCCACATTGAACATCGTTCCGTTCATCACAGCGAACGCCAGGACGGCACTTGTCAATGCCATGATTTTGAATGAATTAGACTGTGCGGGGGCACCGGTTGTAGAACGTATCATGTTAGTCATCTCCTTTGGGTGTGGGCGGCGCCATTCCGGAAACGGGCTGGCTGGGCGGTACGCCAGCTGATAAACTAAATATAAACTATCCAGTAGCTGGATACTCAAGGAGGAATTATGAAAAAAACGACGATGACTTCCGGCGAAATTGCGAAATTATGCGGCATCAACAAAAAAACGCTTTTCTATTACGATGAAATCGGCCTTCTCAAACCCGCGGCAGTTGCATCAAATGGATATCGCAGCTACACCATCGCCCAAGCAGACCGAATCAGCCAAATCAAGGCACTCCAAAGCGTCGGCATGTCATTGGAAGAGATCGAGCGGCAATTGGAAACGAAAGATCTGGCCCATGGCCTGCAGACGCTCCGTGAACAACAACAGAAAATAGAACGGAAGGCAGAAGAATTGCTGAGGGTCCAATCGGCCTTGAGCTTAAAGATCGGGGAACTGGAGCAATTTGAAAAGCAAGGGGCGAATCATGTGTTTACAGCCTGGCACGGGGCACGATGGTTAAAAGTGGATGAAGTCCCTATCGGGGATGGGCTGATCACGAATTATTTATCGGATGGATACGATTTCGGGATCATGTTGGACGGCCCATCAAGCTCCACAACCGTCAAAAAGTATCTGCAAACGCCAAAGGAATCCGCGAATTTCGAAAAAACGGAAGGGCTTTATGCCAGCATCCATTTTATAGCCAATGAGAAGGAATTGATGGACGATGCCCGCAACGCCTTGGCTATCTTGAATGAGAGCGGAAAGACACTTGCCGGACCGGCTTTCCTCAAGGATGTGGCGGGCGATTTCATCAGTTTTGGCAACGGCCAGGCCGCATTTTTATTGTCGATAAGGGTGGAAAATGAATAATAAGCAAAAAAAGAACCGGTGGAGGTTCTTTTTTGCGTTTTACTTTATATATTTCACCACGGCCATTTCTTTGCCGAAACGATGCCCGTGGTCTTCAAAGCCCAAGCTTTCATACAGCTGATGGGCTCCGGTATGATCAGGATGAAGCCCAATGGCGACTTTTTCTGCCCCGATGGACTCGGCCATCTCCTTGGGCATCAGGATTCCAGCGGTCTGCCCATCTGCACAAATTTTTCACCATGCGGCACAAACGCCGTGTTTCCGGGTATAGAAGGTTATTGGCACAGGCCGGCATCGCGGAAACTTTATTTTACCGAGGTCAAGAACCTGGAATTCTTTTCGCCCCCGGACTCTTCAGCTTTAACTGGATATGGCAGCCAGCTTCAGCCAGGGCGGCGCAGCGGTCAACGTGGCGCCGCTTTACCTACTCCCAAAAGAGCGGCTGGCGGCGTTGGAAGAAATGACACCCCCGTCTCCGATCCCATGCGAGAAAAAGCGCACCGCCAATAAACAAACTACCCTATAGATCGGAGAGAGTGAATATGAACCATCTGAAAACAGAGATTAAAAGCAACTTATTGGAAGCGATGCTGAACGGCAGCCGGGTTGCGGCCGTCGTCACGGACCCTGCGCTCCCCGACAACCCGATCATCTATTACAATGAAACCTTTGCGGAGATGACGGGCTATGCGGCTGACGAGATCGTGGGAAGGAATTGCCGGTTTTTACAAGGCGCCGATACCGACCCGCTTACGATCGCTAAACTCAGGAACGCGATCGAAAAACGGGAAAAAGTGACCGTCACTTTGGAGAACTACCGGAAAGACGGCACAACATTCTGGAACCGGCTGAACATCGAACCGGTGACGATGGACGGCCACTTGTATTTCATCGGCACCCAGACCGACATCACCCACGAAGTGGAACAGCAAGTGGAATTGAACGAAAAAGAGCAGGAGATCAACGAGAAACTGCTGCCGATTTTGCCGATCGACGACAATATCGGCGCCGTCGCATTGGTCGGGAAAATGAACAATCTGCGTTTTGAAGCTTTGACATCCAAATTAAGCCATTTCGTCCGCGACACACGAACGAAACACATCATCATCGACGTGACGGGCGTATTGTGGGAAAAGAATTTCCTGTACTCCAATTTGCTGATGATCCAGGATGTATTGAGGCTCATGGGGAGCAAGCTCTACATTTCGGGCATCAGCCCGAAGACGGCGATCGAAATCGTCAGCATCAAGGATGATGGCCAAACCTTATTGACGTTTTCGACGGTGCAGCAAGTGATTCAGCGCTTGCAGGCGAAATAGAGAGCTTGGCAAGGAAGGGTGAAATATGCCGCTGTGATAAACTGGAAATGTCCATCAAATGATGATGCATTGAAGGAGAGAAGACAGTGGAAACAGAAAATTTCACAGCAAGATCCGAAACAAAAAGACTGATTGTCCGCCCGCTGGCACCGGGCGATTACGCGGAGTGGCTGGAAGGATTCAACGGCCGCTCGCCGTCCAGACACGCTTACGACCCAGGCCGGCTGGATATGGCAGGCTGCACGGAACCATGGTTCTCGGAGCTTGTCGACAATCATCAGCGCCTGGCGAAAGAAGACATCGCCCACGTATTCGGCGTCTTCCGGAAAGAAGACGGGCGCCATTTGGGCATGGTCGATTTCTCGACATTGGCGCGGCAAGAATTCCAGTGGGGACGGGTCGGCTATACGATCCATAACCAATACTGGCAACAAGGCTACGGAAAAGAAGCGGTCAAGGAAGCGCTGCACATTGCCTTTACAGAGCTCGGCTTCCACCGGATCGAGGCGCATATCAATCTCGATAACGAAGCCTCCGCCCGGCTGGCTGAAGGGGCGGGCATGGCATTCGAATGCGTGCGGAAAGCTTTCATTTTCGAAGGCGGCGAGTGGATCGACCACTTGATCTATTTCATCCAGCGCGACTAAACGGCAAAAAGATCCCCTTGTACCGGTTCGGGTTAAGGGGATCTTCGCGTTCGATGGTCTTGAGTGTAGATAATGCCGACAGCCGCTGCCCCCGGCCTGCTGTTTAAGAGGGAGCGGCCAGTTCCATGACGCGGCCGATACTAAAAAGCAGTCAGAAAATCAGTGGCCGCCGGTGATTTCCAGGTAGAAAATCATGGCCAGGCTGATGAGGCCGATGACCGCCATGACGCCGTATGCGATTTTCCGGAACGTGCCTTTTTTGAAGAACGCGAACAGAAGGAAAAAGTAGAGCGCCGCCGCCGGCACGAGGAAGCTCAGGAAGCCGCTGACGTCTTCCAGGTGATGCGCATAAATCGAGATCGCGAGCCCGAGGAACAGGGCGGCGCCATAGAGTGTCATGACGTTTTTTAAACTTTTTTCAGGATTGCCGTTTGGTGAAGCTGCCATCATATCCAACCCCCTTATCATTTGGTCAGCCCCAATGGTTGAAGATCCATTGGCCTGCCGTTTCCGGTTTCCAATAAGCCGCTGGTATCCATTCGGCTTCGTTAACTGTAGCGCGTTTAGCTGCTTTCCATCAAGCGGCATGTTGTGGGGGGCTTGGGTTTTATCCAGACCTTTCCATGAGGGAATCTCTTTCCGTCACGCATCGGGCAAGCCCTTCCGGTGAACCCCGATTGCCGGTCTGACAGGCGTCTTTCATTCGCAGCGAACGCCCGAAAACGGTGTGCGATGGTCTATAATGGAGAAAACGACGGGAGCGATGAACATGGCTTCACAAAAGACATTGCGCATCTGCGAGCACGGCCACCGTTACTACAAAAGCAGCGACTGCCCGACATGCCCGGTATGCAATGAAGCACAAAAGCCGCAACACGGATTTCTCCGGGAGCTCAGCTCACCGGCGAGAAATGCGCTGCTTCATCAAGAGATCGACACGCTCGAGAAGCTGTCGGGCTATCGTGAAACGGACATTCTGGCCCTCCACGGCGTCGGGCCCGCGTCCTTGCCGGTTTTAAGGCAGCATTTGGCACGGGCGGGCTTGAAATTCAAGAACTGACAGCGCATGAGAGAAGGCCCTCCCGAGTGGAAGGGCCTTTTTTTTCATGCCGAACTTTATGCGTTCCCCGACTTTTTCTCGGATGCCCGCGTATACTCGAGCCAGGAAATCCATAACGCCGCCGCGGCGCCGACCCATAACACGGGGCTCGCCAGCGAAAAACCGTTGTGGGATTCGCCGCCGAGCACAGTTAAAATCGCCATGACCGACAGCGGCACGCCGACCATCAAGGCGGGAAAGATGATTGTATAACGCTTTTTCTCGCGGCGCGGCTTGACGATTGCCCAGCTGAAGACGATCATCACGGCAATGACCACAAACAAGATCCAAGCCGGGATGCCGAGTTCCGCCAATGTTCCGGGGAAATAATCGTTGACCAGCAAGAGCGACAAGTTCAGCAACAATACAGCGATGATCAGCCAATAGGTTTTCATAAAAAAATCCTTTCATGATCGGCATAGGTCGCCTTCCCTTCAGTCTAACAAAGATATCCGGAGATGAAAGGGCTGGAAGGGAATCCCTTGCCCGCAGCAAAGCTTGCGTAGCGCGCTGAGCCAGAAAAAAAGCCCTCCGTCGCGGGAGGGCGCTGTTTCGGGCAATCAGGTTTGCTCGTCAAATTCTTTAGACTCTTTTACATGCTGGCGCCAGTTGGACCATACAAAAAACAGCAGGATGGCCCAAAGGAACGGGCTCGCGAGCGAAATGCCGGATGCCGATTTGCCGCCGAGTGCCGGCAGCAGGATCAGCAAGAACAGCGGATAACCGGCCAGGAAGCCGGTAGAGAAGATGCGGAAGCGTTTCTCGAGTTCCTTATTGTAGGCCAGGAGGTTGGTGAAGGCGACGAGCGCGAGCGCTGCGAACAGCGTCCAGAGCGGGATGCCGAGTGCCGCAAGTGTTCCGGGAAAGAAGTCGTTCACAAGCAGCAGGGTGATATCGATAAGCAAGATGACTCCGGTCAGCCAATACAAAATCACAAGAAAGCCCCCTTTTCATGCGTAGGTTCTGCTAGAAGATACGCACGGCCAGCGGAAAGGTTTCGGCCCGCACGAAATATAATAGGCTCAACTGCTGCGCTCGCGCGTCTCGGCCAAATTCGCCGTCCAATCGGCGAAGACGATTTTCATCAATTTGTCCGAGGCTTCCTGCGGCGACATCATAAAGCCGGCCTTGACCCAGGACACCAAATACCCGATCGTGCCCCAGCCCGCGAAGACGGCGAGATCCTCGTCGCCGAAAACATGGTCGAGCTGGCAGGCAAAGCGGCTCGTCAATTCGTGGATGCGGCCGGCGTCGGAAAATTCCTGGCGGTAGAACGAACGGTAGCGGAAAATATGGCGGCAGATCTTCAAGTTGATCGTCTCCGCGTCCGACGGTTCGGAATAAATTTGGAAAAGCTTTCCGTTCAATTGGCTGCGCACCGCTTCCATCAATTCGTATTTATCGGTGAAATGCAGGTAGAACGTGGAGCGGGAGATGCCGGCATAGGCGACAATGCCTTTGACCGACACGGCCTCGAAATCCTGTTCCGACAGCAAATGGATGAACGTTTCGGTGATGGTTTGTTTCGCTGTTATCATTTATGTCACCTCGTTGGACAAAATCATGGAAAATGTCTCGTGTTATTTACGGAAATTGCGCTTACGCTAATTATAGTAGATTACAGGGGGAATTGCTCATGATGAAGGACGTTTATGTGATCACAGGCGCTTCGGAAACCTTGGCCATCGCACTAGCCAAGCGCATCGGCCAAAAAGGCACGCTGCTGTTGGCCGATTCATGCGGGAAATGCCTGGAGCAGGCGAAGGCGCAGCTGCTGCAAGAAGGCATCCTCGACGTATATACCGAGACGGCCGACCTGGCATCCGAAGGGGCGGCGCATTTGGCGGAAAAAACGGCGGAACTGGGGCAATTGCGCGGGCTGGTCCATGCGGCGGGCTTATCGAATGCGAACCATTCCAAACGCCAGATGGCCGATCACGTCATCGGCATGAGCCGCATGTTAGATGCGTTTTTGCCGCTTGCGGATGAAACGACGTCCGCCATCATGGTGTCGTCGATGACCGCCTATATGGTGCCGCAAAACGGCCAGTATATGGACGTGTTAAAGCAGCAGCTCGCAGGCAAGCTGGAAGAGACGCTCAACCAGTTCACCCAAGGAGACGCGGGCGCGGCCAGCAGCATGGCCAAACTCGCTGTCCAATTGATCGTCGAAGATCAGGCCTGGGCGTGGGGCCAAAAAGGCGCGCGGCTCAATTCGGTATCGCCGGGCATGATGGACACAGCGGATGCCTACGAAGACATCCAAACGATGCTCGAGCACACGCCGCTTCGCCGGACAGCCGAACCGGAAGAAATCGCCTCGGCGATCGAGTTTTTGCTTAGCGATGCGGCTTCCTACATCACCGGCATCGACCTACGCATCGACGGCGGCACCATCGCCAACTATCCGAGGATGAAAGCGGCGATGTCGCAAAAGAAGATGAAAAGGTTTTGATACATAGGGAAAATTTTCATCCTAAACAAGCCCCGCTGATGGCCAGCGGGGTTTTTTGTATGAAGATCTTCAGGAAGTATTGGTAACATTTTTTCCAATAAATGTTACGATTAATAGAAAGCTTATTGTATTCACTGAAGGAGAGGCGCTCATGTGGCTGGAAATCGGATTGGTTATTTTAGGGATTGTTATACTCGTCTCCATAGTGAAATTTATCCTGAGTAAGTTATTGAAGATTGAAAAAGAAAAGAAGGATTTCTTTTCCTGTGATTACATTAACGAGCAGCACCGGAAAATCGAACGATGGGTGAGGTGGAGCTGGATGTTAGTGAGCATTTTTCTTATTTATTTGGTATTGTATCGCGAACTTCCTGTGACTCTTTACTTATCGTTATTTATTGCTTGGATAGCAACAGAGGCTTTCGTCAGGGCCTATTTCCAATGGAAGTACTCCGAACAGCCAAAACAGGCCGTTTTAACGCTAAGTGAAATGACGGTTTGGATATCTGCAGTCACATCGGTGGTCTATTTCGACGTCTTTAACTTCTTGACTTAAGTTCGAAAGGAGTGGAATGATGACAGAAGAAAAGAAGGCACAGTATTTCCATATCGCGTTATGCAAAGCCGGCATGCTGTTGGTTGGGTTAGGCCTCATCCGGGCTTTCTCGATTCACTTTGAAAGTACAAGCTTCCTGCTCGGATTCTTCGGATACATAGTGGTGTCCGTCCACATTAAAATGCTGGAGAAAAGGTGGGGCATTCCGAAAAAGCATACGTGGATCGGCAACGGCATATTTATGCTTTTATTTTTACCGCTCGCGTATTTGGTGTCGATTCCTGTTCCACAATAAGAGTAACTGGAGGACTGAGATGAAGAACATCCAAAATTCTTTGTTCCCATTTTTTCATTTGAAGAAGCCAGGGCGATCTCCAATGACGCTTACGTAACGAGTTTCCTGCAGTCGCCGTCAGATGACGGATTCGCGATGTCCAGGTATTACTTACATAACGATGAAAAAACGGAAGAACATATAAAGGCGCTGTACTCGCAATTATTCGGGATTATCGAAACGAGCGACAGTGGCCAGTAGGACATCAGCATAAGCAGAAAGAGGCATAGTTATGGACATTGACTACCAAAAATTCATCGCCGCACCACCTGAAAGAATAGCGGAAGAAATCACCGTGCTGCACCGGGAAATTTTCGGCGGGCCGGGACATTGGCTGGAGCAGCTGAACCGCCAGGAAACGGCATGGACCTATGTGGCGTTAGTAGACAACTGCGTCGTAGGCTATAAAATCGGCTACGCACTCGATGATCAAATTTTCTATAGCTGGCTCGGCGGTGTCCGTCCCGATTGCCGGAAGCTCGGAATCGCCTCTGAACTCATGCGCAGGCAGCACGCAGACCTTCGGGCAACAGGCTACAAAATTGTCCGCACGAAAACGATGAACAAATGGCGCTGCATGTTGCTGCTGAACATCCAGACAGGATTCGATATTGTGGCAACGGAAATCGATCCGCGCGGACAGTTGAAGATTGTACTAGAGAAGAAGCTGCTTTCTTGATACCAACGATCAGAACAAGTATTTCAGATCCTTGAAGCGTTTAATTTGAAAATCGGTACAAGCAAACAGGCAGGCTAGGTCGAAGTGCAGCTAGCCTGCCTGTTGCTAGTTACTGTTCTACATAGCAGGACATGATGAAAACACTACACGGCAAGATGGGTGTTGGTTCGTAGGGAAAGGAGGCGCTGTTTTTGGTAATGGCAATCGCGATATTGTTTTTCTTAGGAATTGCAGCTATTTCCTATCAGATGGAAGTTCTTTCCCTTTTTATATTAACCGGATTTGTGATTTGGTTATTCATCAATAACAAAAACCGGTTCCTTATCTCGCTGTTGTTGTCGTTTCTCATCGGCTTTGCGGTATTTATAATTGCCAATGGTTTTGTTGAAACGATGTCCATCTCAAAAGAACTGAAGATTATCCTTAACCGCTTGTTTCTAGGTTTTATCCTCATCGGCATCGGTTTCAATCATCTGTTATTTAAGAAGAAGTTAGTTTGGTACAATAGAAAACCGGATTGGACAAATCCGATCCGTCTGCCGTTTCATCATGTGAATGTATTTTGGTTTTGGCTGATCGGGATTGCCGTGAATGGAATCGTATACTCATTTTTCATCGCCCGACAAGACCTCGAGTCCATCCAATCGCTGCTGGTGTTTTGTTTGGTCTTTTCCCTGACCAATGCGGTGTTCGAGGAAATCATTTGGCGGGGGATCATGCTTTCGGCTCTCCAGGAGCTCGTCTCGACCGGCTATGCCGTTGCCGTTACGAGCATTGGGTTTGGGCTTCTCCATCTCGCCATCGGTTTTCCTATGCTTCTCAGCTTGGTGATTGCGCTCGCCGGCGTCATCTACGCGGTAATCACATTGAAAACAAACAGCATCTACCCGAGCATCATTTTTCACTTCGTCATAAATATCGGAATGGTGTATAGCGGATTGATCATCTGACAACAGAAGCTGTGAGAGTGATTGGCGCTGCAATCGGTGATTAGTTGCCCAAACTAAAAAAAGCTCAGTACCTTAAAAAAGGCTGAGCTTTTGATGTATGCGGGTTCACGTTGGAATCCAGGTGCGAACCCTATTCTAATTTCGATGCTGTTTGGAAAATATGGAGCTGTTCAACTGACCTTGCTAGCCGCAATGGTTGGTTTTTTATTGCGGAAATCTTGCTGCTGGGATTCGATCTACTCGATTAATAAACTTTATCGCCGTTAAAAATCGAGTTCTTGACGATGACGTAATCCACTTGGCGGATCGATAGCAAATGGTCGCCGCCCGCATAGGAAATCGCCGACTGCAGATCCTGTTCCATCTCGACTAACGTATCTTTCATTGAGCCTTTGAATTCCACAAACATTTTCTTGCCTTCGACGTTTTTCTTCTCGCCTTTTTGGAACTCGGACGCTGAACCGAAGTATTCCTTCAGGAGCTTGCCGTCCTGTTCGACGGTTTGCCCAGGAGATTCTTCGTGGCCTGCGAACAATGAGCCGATCATGACCATCGACGCGCCGAAACGCACCGATTTCGCGATATCGCCGTGCGTGCGGATGCCGCCGTCTGCGATGATCGGTTTACTGGCAGCTTTCGCGCAAAGGCGAAGTGCGGCCAATTGCCAGCCGCCTGTACCAAAGCCGGTCTTGATCTTCGTGATGCACACCTTGCCTGGCCCGATGCCCACTTTGGTCGCATCTGCACCCGCATTTTCAAGCTCGCGCACCGCTTCCGGCGTCCCGACGTTGCCAGCGATGACGAAGCTGCCTGGCAACGATTTTTTGATGTGCCCGATCATATCGATGACGGAATTCGAATGGCCGTGTGCCACATCGATCGTGATGTATTCCGGCGTGATGCCAGCGTCCACTAGCTGCTGGACGAAGTCATACTCTTCCGGTTTGACCCCGACGCTGATCGACGCATACAGCCCTTGCTCTTGCATGTCTTTCGCGAACGCCAATCGCTTTTCCGGTTCGAAGCGGTGCATGATATAGAAGTAATTATTTTCTGCCAGGAATTTGGCGATCTTTTCATCGACGATTGTCTGCATATTGGCCGGCACGACCGGTAATTTAAACGTGCGCCCGCCAAACTCTATGGATGTATCACATTCTGAACGGCTATTTACCACTGCTTTTGCAGGAACTAACTGAATGTCCTCATAATCAAACACATTTTCCATTTATAACACCCCTAAAAACGAATATTAAACAAATAAACAAATATGATTGTTCGTCTATAAGCTAATTTACTTTATTCGTTAATGAATGTCAAAAGTCTTTTTCAAATTTTAAGTTACATAAGTATTCATTTCAATTAGTTAAATCATGAAATGTCCTTAATAGTTTAAAGGTATATTCTTGCTTTAATCTAAAGGGAATAAAGGAAAACAAAAAAAGCAACCGTCTCATCGATTGCTTTTACATGGTCGAGTTGAATATCTTCTTGAGATTCCACCGTTCAAATTACAAGTCATGACTTCAACTTGTGATTATATACGAAGGATTCTTGAATGACTAACCGTTCTCAGTCCATTTCTGTTTTGAACAGCCTTCAAGATAAGGGCAGCTCATTGCCCCTCCTAAGACAGTGCATATAGCATCTTAGGCTGATTGACTTTTACCATCAACCACAGGTGCGTATCTAATGTTCATCGCACCTACAAGATCTCTATGTTTTTCGAATCCACACTTGCATAGATACCTCCGGCCTTTTGCTTTGTTCTTTTCAGCACAAGCTGGGCAAAGTTGACTCGTATGAGCAGGGTTCACATATTCTACTTTAATGCCTTCTAAATTTGCTTTGTATTCGATGAATTGAGAAAGCCGATAGAAGGACCAAGTGTGCAGATTCTTTGCGTTTTTACGGCTTGTTCTTGCCGTCTGTCGAATATTCGCTAGTTTTTCTAAGCGGATGACAGAAACTTTCTGTTGCTTTGCAAAATTTACAATAGCACGACTAACCTTATGGTCTTGATCTTTCATCCAGCGTTGTTCTTTATCCCGAAGATAGCGAACAGCATTTAGCTTTTTCTTCTGGCTAAGTTTTTTTCGTTTAGTTTGGAATTTTCGTTTGACAAATTTGTTCATTCTTCCATTACCAAAAAAACGAACATTGTTGTCGTCGGTAATAGCGACAGCGGGGATTTTCAAGCCTAAATCAATCCCCATAATTTTAGTTCCGGTCTTTTCCATCGTTTGAATAGTGACAGCGATTTGAGCAATCCATTTTCCTGACTTTTGATTGATCCGGAGTGTGCCTAATTTGTGGTTCAACAACTCGAAGTTCCGGTTGTTTTTGTCGACTAGTAACGCGCGGACAGGTACTTTTTTTGCTTTTCCATCAATCATCAATGGCAAATAAATGTGGGTGAAATCGAAAGAATAATTTTGATTATTCCATACGCAGAGGGGCTTTTTGAGAAAAGGAATAATCGAATATTTACTTTTCATAACCTTCATGACGAAGATACTTTTTGCATCTTGAATGGCTTGACTTTTAACGGTACTTGGAAGGTTCGATATCACGTGTTTTGAAGTTTTTTTTGTTTTTCTTCTCTCGACCACCATTTCATTAACCAGCTGGTTGATGACAGAGATATAATCTCGGCTCATTTGACTGAGGATACGTTGCTGTTCCTTAGTTGGAAGCAATTTCACCTTAACCGTAATAATCTGACTCATGGGTTTCACCCCCTGGTTTTTTGGAGTTCAACGTAACGTTTAATCATTTCACTCGATACGCTTTCTGAGGTGGAAACAAAATAGGAACGTGTCCAAAGACTGGGGAGATGGTTGAGATGTGAAAACTCCTCTCTCAATATTCTTGATGTTTTTCCTTTAATCTTTGCCATTATTTCGGCGGGACTTAAGGTGGGCGGAGCATTCAGAACCATATAGGTGTAATCTTGATTGCATTCTAAGGTAACGACATCGATATCCAATTCTCTACATATTTCATTCGTTAGAAACTCGAATCGTTTCTCTACATTTTCCTGAAGAAAAATCTTTTTTCTGTATCGGGGACAAAAGGCAAAATGATAATTAATTTGGGAGAAGGTTGTCTGGATTTGTCTGTAAGTGTTAAACATATTAATAATGTATCAGTAAACTATGTTTACTGCAACAATTTGTAGTATTCATATTTTTTAAAAATTTCAGATGATAAGTGGTTGAATCTATTTAAACGTTTTTTCCAAGGGCTATTTCTACGGTAAATATAATACATTCTCATTTATAGATTTCATTGTTATATTAAAGGTGTGAATTGCGCCATACTCCATTGCCGCAAAAGTTGGATTTTCATCATCAGTCATCGAGAAATCCGTTGGTCCGGAGTAAAATGAAAGGGGATAAGTATGGGGAATATCGGGAATTTATCTGAGGAGAAGATTTTTCAAGTGTTAAAATCTTATTTGATCGAGGCTAAGAGTCACAGGTCTATTCAGGAAGAGATACTGAATATGGATGCACCAGCTCGTGGGGGTGGCTTCGTTGCTATGCAGATTCTTCATCATTACGGAATAAGGGGAGATCGAAAAGGAATACTGCTAAGAAATTCGTTTGAAGAAGAATATGCTAAAGCAGAAAGCGATTACAAAATAGCTTTAGAGATATTAAAGCGTCATCTATAAAAACAACTAACAGCTAAAGTATGAAGTAATTAGAAATATAAAAGAATCAATAATTGAAATGACGAAAAGGCTTTCCATTAGGAGAGCCTTTTTGTCATTTCAAATTATGAACAAAAATCATAAGATTGTTTAAATATGCGTTTATCAAAAACATAGCATAATTACTTCGTAGGTTAACATAACTATACCTTGTGTAGTATAGTGTAAGTGGAAATATTATACTAGTTTATTACAGTATATAGGAATTAATGTTCAACAAGGTCTCATAGACGAACAGACTAAAGAATAAAAGGAGACTTTGATTATGGTAAATATGAAAAGTTACGAAAAAAATTTAGGTTCTTCGAGCAACATCGAAAAGGTGTTGGCGGAGACCTATATCGAAAATCCTGAGGAATTGAAGATACTATCAATTGAAAAACATGATTTCGCTACAAATGGTGTACCAATTCTGGTGACAAGATTGCATAGGCAAATTACTGAACTTGAAAGGCTGCCTTCTGTAAGCGAATTCATGGATTACTATGCTGATTATTCCTTAGACAAGCGCAATAGTTCTTTAGCGAAAAGGGAGTTTCTCAGATACGCCGCATTCAAAGGTTATCTAGGGTTAGTCAGAGATCTTCATTTTTTCTTGGTGTTGAAAGAATCGGGGTTGTTTGAAGACGTCATCCTAGACGAAGAGTTGGATTTATACGGAAAGATGGACATCATCGTACGGAATCACGGAACAACGATGGGAATCCAGCTGTTCGCTGGCGGGAAATTGGATATAGATGAAAAGTTGAAGAATGCAAACCGGATGAAAACAATCCAGTCGGGTTTCGAGGACTATTATTTTCCACTATATAATGATTACGTCTCCACACAAAGAATCGAATTAAAAAGCGGTAGAAGCATAGAATTATATAGCCATGAAGCTGCTCGACATATCGCACAAGTGATGATATCGGAGAATCCCTATAAATATTCCGCTCCGATAGACCCTCCGAAATATGTTGTGCCGGACATACCTGTGCATAATCCAGCTGGTGACTCGGCGGAGTGGGACATCAGACATTCACTGCTCTTTGCAGGTGAGCTTGAGATGTTCAAAAGCAGGTATGATATTGTCTCTCTTCTTGCGAAAGGGATAACTGTCCATCTTCTATGTGAAGAAGAACTGGGAATCGAGCATCCTTCGCTGAACATGCACGTTCTTGCAGTGATACCGGAGCAAGTGATTATAATTGACGGAGTTTTCGAGACAGGAACTTATAACCGACTCGAGCATCTTGGGATGACTAGCACTTTCAATCATCAACAATATATCATAGAGCACGCTCCTCTAAATAATCATTTGATAGTGAATGCTGGAGCAGGAAGTGGAAAGACGACTACAATGGTATCGCGAATCATGTTTCTTCTGAATACGGATGATTCAATCAATCCGGAAGATATAGTGATGATTACCTTTACAAGGGAAGCTGCTGACAATATGAGGAAGAAAATAATGGAAGCGCTGGAGATACGTTTTCGCAGCACTAAGGACGATAAATACCTCACTTGGCTTGAGCGGGCAATGGAGATGAGGATAATGACTATCGATGCCTTCTCTAGGTATCTATTCCAAAGCGTCGGGTCTATAGATGGTTGGGGACAAGATGTGAAAGTGACCTCTTATATATACAAGAGAGAGGAGATTTTCCGGGAAGAATTTTCAAGATTTCTAAATGGATGTAACGAGAAGGATTACAACCATCTCCTGGAGTTGAAAGATTACGATCTCTTCAAATTCCTCGCACAGATTTACGAAGAAATAGAGAAGAAAGGCCACTCCTTAGGGAAGCCTTACTTGCAATGGGACGTATCACAGAATAATTTACGATTGGACACACTTGTCCGCACGGCAAAATCGGTGATACCCGATACTTACAAGAGAATGGAGACAAAGAAACTGGAGTCGAACGAAGCCACGCTGGCAGACTTGAAGAGGAAAGTCGGCGAACTGCGGGATAACCTTGAGCCGGGTAGGTTGAACCACCCTATCAAATACCTTTTCGTCGATGAATTCCAAGATACGGATGATGCACAAATCGACTTGGTCTCTACGATTGTTGAGAAGCTGGGTGCCCGGTTATTTGCTGTAGGTGACATCAAACAGTCCATTTACAGATTCAGAGGGGCCAATTCGACTGCATTTCGGGTGCTCGAGGATAAATTGGGCAAAGCTAATATAGATACATCTTCATTTGCACTGAATACAAATTATAGAACCGATGGTCATCTCTTGGATTGGATGGAAGATATTTTCGATTCATGGCGTAACGGAGAGGAGCGATATCTTCCACAGGAAGTCGATTCGAAAGGCCGGAACATAGGAAGGCTGACTCCTTATAAAAAGAAGGCGTCCTCAAAAACGGCCCCTATACATCGAGTGAAGCATCGGAAGCTAAATGCATTCCTTGAAGAACATATCGAAAGCCTGTATCGAGATTTGTGGGAAGGGCATGAACTCAGAGAAAGAGGAGATAACCGATCTTTGGCGATTCTGGTCAGAGAAAATTGGCAGGTCAAGGAAATCGGGAGAGTTCTGGAAAAAATGAGATTGAAAGAAGGGTCGGGCGAGTCAATCGCTTATGAACTGTCAGTTGATGGTAATTTATTCGCTTCAAAAAGTGCTAAAGATGTATTGATTCTAATTAATGCTTTAAGGCTAGAGGATAATCCGGAAGGGTATTTCGCTTTGCTTCAGACTCCCTTTATTGCGGGAGACTTCGACTTGACCCAGCTTGTATCTCTGGAGGGCGATAAGGAAAAGTTGCTCGAAGCGATCCAACAGTTTTTCCGTGCTGTAGCTGCGGATTGGGTTTTCGATGCTCAGCGGGAGTTGCGTTTCGAACCGGCGATGAAAGTCCTATACGGCATATTGATGAAGGTAGAGATTGAAGGGAATCTCAAGGGGGTTGAACAGAGCCATGAAATCATAAGATATAGGAAAAACCTTTCGAAACTCCTTTCGGAGGCTCATAAGACACTAGGGCAGGCTGCTGATGATATACAGCTTCTATATGAATGGTTGAAGATACAAGTGGCGACTAACCGGAACACCGATGAAGCTGATATTATGGAAAACTTGGATAAGGACATCATCCGTGTCATGACCGTACACAAAGCAAAGGGGCTGGAATTCCATACTGTTTTACTTCCATATACAGGTCTCCCATTCATCAAGAGTAATGACCAGAAGAATAAGGTGATAATCCATGATGGGGAACAGAGCGATGAACCGAAGGTGACCTTGAAGTATAACTGGCCAGGCGTTACCGAACCATTGCTTACTGATGAATTCGAGTCAGCTGATCAATTGGAGGTCACTGAGACAGTAAGGGAAGAAGCACGACTCCTGTATGTAGCTATGACGAGAGCCGAAAAGAAACTTTCCGTCATCTTACCGGCTACCAGGAAGAAAAGCCTATGCTGGGCAGATTTGCTTGAAAGGAGTGATGGAAGATGAGGCAGGTATTGACCTATAGGGTGCCGGGAGACCTTACCTGGAAGGAGTCCGTTTTCCAGAAGGAGTATGCTGATGTCATGCATATCGTGGCCACTCCCACTTTACTCGAATCTTTATCTGAAGGGTGCTGGTGGATAAAAGCACCGATTGTCACTATCGGAAGTGTATTGGAAGGGATATTCGGAAAGGGGTGGAGTTCCCCAAGAGCGCAGATGAAGCAGTTCCTGGCAGTCTCTTCCGCTTTAGAAGAGCTGTGGGGAGAATCAGTTTCTACAAGTGAGAGGAAATTGATATTTTCCTTTAAGAAGAATAGAAAGGAAATAATCTATACTTTAAGGATTTTATGTGAATTAAGGCTGATGGATTCAATTGAAAGTGGAACAGAAGAGGAAGAGTTATTGGTTAAGCTATGGGGAAAGGTGAAAGATCAGTTTGAATTGCGGGATTGGGAAGCGGTGTTATTGAAGAAGGAGGGGGCTTTCGAGAAAGTGCTCGTTGACATATTCAAAGATATGGGTACACCGAGTGAATTGGAGAAGCATAACATTTTCGATGAAGCCTTCCAATCCGATAGAAGCGTCGTGAAAAGCCTACAGAAGAAAAAATTGATTTTACATGGATTCTATTTCATCACTCCTATACAGGAATATCTCTTTAAAATACTTGAAGAGAAGTATGAATTGGTTTTTTTAAACTTATATAATGAAGATTATCCAGCAACTTTTCGTATTGTAGAAGAATTTCTTCAGAAAGGTAAGTGGACATGGCAGCCTTCCTTTAACGAACCTGGCTATAGAATCCATCCATTGGCAGCTTCCTTGCTACTCGGTTTTGAAGGAGAGGAAGTCTCAGCGAGAAAAAAAGATGTCACTGTCCACCGTTTCACTGATTTAACGGAATTCATCCGAAAGGAAAAGAGTAGGAGGGAGGCATCCGATAAGCCATTCGAGCATGTGGTCACATCTAGGGGAGGACAGGCGCGTGAACAACTCTATTATTCGGACCTTCTCGTGAAGAAGAACCATAGCCTTTTGGAATATCCGATAGGCAGGTTTCTGTTTACACTCCATGGCATTATCCACGAGAAGAAGAATCCGGAAGATGGGGAGAGCCGTTACTATGAAGCGGTGACCCCTGAATCCATGAAAACTCTCTTCTCGAGTGGCTACCTTGTCTATAAGAATCCGGAAAATGGCCAGACAATCAATATGAAATCATATCTGAAAGAACTGGAAATGTTGCTGCCTTATTTCTCTCTTGGAGACGGATATATTCAAGGGAAAGAAAAAAACGAGCCGACCATCGAAGAATGGATCGTTAAAATCGATGAAATCATCGAAGAGAAATTGTCCTGGAGTCAGGAGGGGATTCCAGATTCAAGGGTGCACCGTCTTCATTCCAAACCTTTTGAACAGCTATCATATTTCAAATTGGGAATCGAGGATTTATATATAATCAAGAAAGGTTTCTTGGCGGTGAAAGAGATGAGCGAAGACCTGTTTGGAAGCCAATCGGAATTGAACATCACCGGGTATATCAAGAAGTTGAAGAAGTATACTGAAGCGCCGCTTGATGCTGAAATAATACGAGAGGAAAAAGAAGTGATTCATGGACTGCTTAAACAGATGGATGAACTTACTGAAGATGAATTGACCTTCAGAGTATCGGACATCAGCCAAGGGCTACGTTATTTCCTGACATCCGGGCTTCCCAGTGAAAAAGATGATGAGAGTGAAAAGATTGACCGGCTAGGAGGACTATATCTAGGGGATGGTATCCCGTTCAAGTCGAATCGTGATATAC
Source organism: Planococcus plakortidis (assembly GCF_001687605.2). Taxonomy (NCBI): domain Bacteria; kingdom Bacillati; phylum Bacillota; class Bacilli; order Caryophanales; family Caryophanaceae; genus Planococcus; species Planococcus plakortidis. The sequence goes on along the minus strand of NZ_CP016539.2, from coordinate 2,953,802 downwards.
ATTTGGCTTTTGCTGATCATAAATCCCTGCCGAGTATCGTGAAATATAAACTTTGGCCACTAAGTTCGAAGACGGAAGAAAGGCTCACTAAGCACCGACCTGAATTGGGCCTCTTTAGGGTACATTCGCGCTTTGCAGGAAGTATGAATAGATATCTCCTCTACGCTATGTTTTCTTCAGCCGATAATGTGAGGATAAGTTTTGTCGAAGATTTGAATGAAGAAACTGGTTTAAGGTTGGCTGCTTATTTCAAGATGATAGGATTAGAGGGGGAGACTACATCCGTTAAGGCAGACAAACACAAAGCAAACCTGACTGAAGCTGTTGCACCAAGCATGGATTTTTCCAATTGGAGCGAAATGATGGAGGAAGAATGGAAACTATGTAAAAAAAGAGCCATCTTCAGTTATATCTTAAATGACTATAGCTCATTCCAAGAAGATTTCCATCAGAGAAATATCTTTTCAGGTCTTTTGTGGGAAGCTCACAATGTTTTTGGGGATTGGGAGAATGCATATAATTCAATCGAAGCTCTTTTCCCGCAATATAGCAGTGAGTATAAAAAGTTCGTCAAAAAGCAAAACATGAAAAAAAAGAATCGTCGATATAAAATTAAATATTATGAAGTAGAAGACTATCAGTATGCGACTGTCGTAAGGACGTCGCGTCTCCTAGGTATGTCAAAAGAGAATGACGATACAAGTGAACAGAAAGGCTCTATAGCATCACCGGGATATAACTGCAGGTTCTGTCCTCATCTGAACATCTGTGCGGAGGGGGTCTATCCAAAAGATGGGAGATAAAATTAAACCCCCAGCCGGTAACGAATTAAGGCAAAAGCTGCTTGATGGATGGGTAATTGCCCATTTATCGGTTTTGGAAAATGAAGGACAGAAATATGACATCTCCAAATTAAAAAGTCAAGAAATGGATAGAGAGAAGCAGAAATTCGATGACTTGATGGATGATGATTGGTTTTAGGAAAGGGGATGAATTTGAATGGTGAAAATGATAATGACCAAGGTGCAGAACGATGCAATCGATTTCGAGGCGGAACATATACTCATAAAAGGCGCTCCCGGTAGTGGCAAAACCACAGTCTTGCTCTATAAATTATTGAAATTGATGAAGACGAATCCTGAAGCGAAAATCCTTATGATCACTTACAATAAGACGCTCACCAAATATGTGAAAGACTTCTTTGAATCAAAGGGTGAAGCTACGGAAGGAATCACGATTTCCACATTCCATGGGTGGGGATGGCGTCTTCTTTTGAAAATGAATGGTCGGAAGCCCAATTCCTCGCCGAAAACTGTAGACGAAGCCTTTGAAGAAATCTATTCACAAAGAAAAAAGGTTTCCAAGCATAGATTCTATAAAGAGGATAAATTCAAGAAATTCCTTGAAGAGGAGGTTCAGTGGATAAAAGGTCAAGGTATAGACAACTTGGAAGACTACAAGCAAGTAAAAAGAAGTGGGCGGAATGCTCGGTTGAGTCAAGAGGATCGGAAAGAAGTCTATCGATTCCTGGAAGCCTTCGATTCACTACTGGCTAAGAAGGGAATCATTCCGTTCGATGATTATGCCAACATCCTTTCCGGCAGAATTGATGAGATACCTTCTAACTTTAAATATGACTTTATCTTGATTGACGAAGCCCAGGACCTTAATCAATCGGAGCTTTCACTATTAAGGAAATTGAATCCGAAAAGTCTGGTTGTTTCAGCTGACATGGGGCAGAAGATATACAAGACAGACTTCACCTGGAAAAGCGTAGGTATAAACGTGGTGGGAGGACGGACGAAGTCATTGGAGGAAATGCACCGTTCGTGCGTAGAGGTTGTGAAGCTAGCCCAGCCCCTTTATAAAAAGAATCTTTCAATTGGAAGTAATAAACAGGCCGATGACAAAGAAGAATTGCTTATGCCGACAAGGGAAAGCGGTATTCCTCCCGAGCTTCACGTCTATAAGGATACAACAGCGGAATTCCAGGGGGTTGCAGCCTCCGTCAATGAAATTTGGCGAAGCAGTAAGCGGGATATAACCATCGGGATATTAGTGCGTAATGTAAAGAGCCTTTATGCGTTGAAAAGGGTATTGCCCCCGAATCTGCCTGTTGAAATAATCAATAAAGATGATGGGAATTCTTTAAAGCCCGGAATTAAATTGGTAACGATGCATTCAGCTAAGGGGTTGGAATTCGATGTAGTCTTCATTGTAAGACTTACAGAAGGGAACTTGCCGTATTTGACCAAAGAAATGGATAAGGAAGATGTAGAAGAAGCGGCCCAGTCAGACAGGAGATTATTGTATGTGTCCATGACACGAGCCAAACATCAATTGGTGATGACGACCTATGGAGATAAGAGAAGTCGTTATCTGGATGAATTGAATCCTGAAGATTACAAGTTAAAAAGAAAGTAAGTTGCTGTAGGAAGAGGAAAGGGAAGCTGAAATGAATTCATTTCAGCTTCCCTTTCCCCATTTCTGTAAATTCATTTAAGTTTCTTTGTTATTTCCCCTATATATTCCCGATCAATCCAAAATGCTTGTTTCGTTATAGGCTGTCCATCAGGCAAGATAATTCGGTCACCAGCATTACGCGCTCTAGGTCTGACATGACAAAGTCCGTTACTTTGCGGGCCTGGAAGATTGTTCGAGATTCCCCTATTGGTCTTCTTCAAAAGAACTCCTTCTTCGAGAATGGCTCGTCCTTCCAACCAAAAATCTTTCAGCCTACCCTCGATTTCCTCCATGGGCATGTTCCAGAGGTGAACACCTTTAAAATAGAGGTTCCTGTCAGGGTTTTCGCGTAACGTCTCTTGGTATCCGAATACAACCAATAGATATTTCGTTTCTTCGAACATAGTGCGTAACAAAGAAGTTTCCCATTCTTCATTTATCCATTCCTGGAAGTTGATAGTATGGAACGACATATGTTCCTTCGGTTTCCCGTCCGGCTCTAGCCTAACGGTCTTGAATTTGATGTTGGCCTTGGAGAATTCCTCTATATCTTCCAGAGAAGTCCCTTTGACCCCCAGGAGTGAACTGACGAACAGCGGTAGGAAAGATTTGGATTTTGTATTCAGTGGGGCGTCAGCTTCCTTGGCGATATCTTCAACAGCCATTCCTTCATATTTCTTGAACCGATCTGACAACAATTGGCCAAGACTTTTCTGCTGCAATTCGTCGGGCTCCGCGATGGGAACAAGATGTTCAGCTGTAATCAATTCACGGATAAGTGTTGTCATATATGACGCCTTCAAAGAAAAAGCGCGCTGCATGGCTGGTTCGGGACTGAATGGCTGGGTCCGAATGGATTTTCGGTTGGCCCCCTTGGTGCATGCACCGAGGTATGCAGTGTCGCCTTCCGAAATGAGGTGCGCTTGTCCTGCCTTTATCTTGGCAACGATTATCGACCAGTCATTCCGGATTACTTGAAGGTCGGATTCTGAAAATCTGTGCAAATGGGATTTCAATATCCTGTAGTTGCCTCTTGGAATATCGGGAAGCCATTTATAAAACATTAGAAGGAGGGATTCGTTCTTTCTCCAAAAACTTGAGTCCTCGAAGGAATTGAGTGCTTCTTTGTGAAAGTCGATGATATTAAGAACGAGTCGCTCTTTGGCGCTTAGTTGCCCATTTTTCAACTCCTTGACGGGAGTAACCTTCAACTCAATACCGAGTTCTGCAAAATCAGCCTCTGCATTGGAATTGACTTCGTATCCGAAAAAACTTTCTTCGATGATTTGGCCGAGATGCCCCTTGGCTTTCTCATTATCGATACGTCCCGTTCTATCAATTTCATAAAAGCTCATACCTTCGGCTTCCTGAGCCCTAGATAATAACTCAATTTCACTCTCGAACCTCATGGAATTCCCCCACTCTTTTATTTCCCTATATTTTAACATGAAAAAAGCTGACATCTATGATGATGTCAGCCGAACACTGGGAATTCCATTTGGATTCCATGCACTTCATTAGCTTTTTCTATTTCTTCGATACGGATCCCCATGCGCTCTATCAAGTCCACCACGAGGGCATTACCCATGCAGAAGTACCGCATGCGATCGTTCATGCCGGCGGTCCAGTTGTCGGGGAATCCATTAAGCCTTTCACATTCGACCGGGGTCAAGAAGCGCTTCTTCCCATCCACTTCAACGATATGTGTGCTCCGGTTGATGGAGCCTTCGCTAGTCAACATGGTACGGCCCGGCTTATCCAAATCGTCCGTAGGAGACATCCCGCCTTCGGAGAAGTGATAGACATGGCCATCGGCGGTCTTGCGTTCGATCTTCTTGGGGCCGCGCAAGTAAGCGAATTTCTCGCTGTTCGCATCGGTGAGATAGAACTTCTCGGGCACCGCTTCTTCATCGATCAAAATATCCTTCAACGGAATCGGTTCTTCCAATGTAGGTGAGAGATGGGCAGTGAAGACCTTGCCTTCACGCATATATCCTGAGTTGTGGAATCCGTATGAGAATTCGTCTGAAATCTCCACGATATCCGACGGTAATTCGACGGAGGAGATACGATTTTTGTAAGGCTCTTTCTCGACTGGGAAAGGCTTGGCGAAGAATCCCTCATTGAAGACTATGTCATCGGGTGAGAAAACTTTCTGGTTATTATCGAAAGATATCCCGTTTCTATATGCAAAGATGAAGACCCGACGACGCCGTTGAGCCATCCCGTATTCGGCGGCATTGATCACCCGCCATTCGACGGAATAGTTCAAGTCCCGGAAGGTCGCCAGCATGACCGCGAAGTCCCTGCCTCTCTGGGAGGAAGGGGATTTCAGAAGGCGGTCGACGTTCTCCAACAGGACATATTTGGGGTGTGTGTTCTCGATCACCCGCTTGATTTCCCAGAAAAGGACGCCTTTTTTCCCCTGAATCCCTTGTTCCCCTGATTTGCTGCGGGCTACCGAGTAGTCCTGGCAGGGGAAGCCTCCGACAAGCAGGTCGGCACGGAGGTCATGGAATGTATCGTCGGATACCTTGGTGATATCCTCGTTTGAATGGATTCCCGTATCGAAATTGCGCGCATAGCAATCGAAGGCATCCTGGGCTTTCCGTGAAGGTTCCCATTGGTTGCCCCAGACCACTTCGAAGAGTTCGTGGTTGGCTTTCTGCAACCCCAGGCGGAAGCCGCCGACACCGGCGAAGAGTTCGATGACCCTGAGTTTCTTAGTTTGTTCCATTTACCGAACATCCTTTCGGTTTTTCTTAATTATAGCGAATTATCGGGGAAAGATCAATAAATATCCGTGAAAACCTTAATTTTATATAAAAACTTTCGGTTATTCCATCAATCCGACTCCTTATATCTTCTCATAGCTGCCTGGATGAATTCCAGTGTCGAATCGACTGTTTCATCCAGGTTCTTGCGTATGTCATGCTCCCAGACCCTGAGCACGTGCCAGCCCAGATCGGTGTAATGGGCATCTACCTCTAGGTCGCGTTCCTTATTGCGCGCTATCTTCGCATCCCAGAATTCCTGGTTGCTCTTCGGGCGTTTGTAATGGAGAGGACAGCCATGCCAGAAGCAGGAATCGACGAAAATGACCACCTTGTATTTCTTTATGGCGACGTCCGGTGTGCCGCGCAGTTTGCGGACATTCTTGCGGAATCGAATGCCTTTATGCCAGAGCGCTTTACTGAAGATATTCTCTAACTTGGATTGAGCCCTTATCGAACCCATTATTTTGCTTCGTTTTTCCTTGGAGATTTTGTCCGGCATCGGAATCAGCCCTTTTTACTGATACATTCCTCCTGGCAGTTCGGTGTAAACGTTCCTGCGTGGAGCGGATTGGCTCAGTGGATTGTAATTGGTAGAATTGAAGAAAACTATCTCGAGTCTTACTCTATATGGAAGGAAGTTAATATGGCTGGATACATTTTCACCTTGAATAATGAGGATTCATTACATGAAATGATTGTCAATGGATTTTACAGCACCTATTTGAATATAAACACGGGCCATTGGAAAGCTCATCACTAAGGAACTTTCGCTGATTACCTTTCCATGTCGGAAGGTGACCACGTTTACTTTTTCATCAAAAGAAAAATATTCGGAATCGGAAAATTGAGAAACGTCGGATTTGATTGCAAGTACCTGAACTTTCCTGGAGCAGACTCACCGGAAGCACCTAAATATAAGGACGTGAAGAGTAGCATGCTACTCGATGGCTCCAGTCGCAACCTTGATAACAGGGTTCTATGCACATTCAGCGGAACTCCCGCATTCTTCAAGCACGGAATCGATATGGACGAAGTGCTCATGTCAAATCCCGAAGCATTCAAGATGCTCAGGGTATTGTGGAAGAGGTCTTTCATCAAGATAGATGACAAGGAAGACGCAGCCCTTTTCGATGTCATACTTAAAACAAATGAAGGAGCGTTGGGGATTGAATCGGAAACTTTTACGGAATCCCCGAAGTTACATGATCGGATCAGTCGATTGGTCGGTGGAAGCTACGAAGCGAGTGCGGGCAATATACTCGATCTTGCTTCGATGGGGGAAAGAATCAAGCATGAAATGGCGATAGAAGCAGGGGTGATTGAATATGTCAAGAAGAACCCTGGCGGCATATTCGGTAATTGGGACTACCTATCGCATCAAGTGGTAGCTTCTCCATTCAAGCCGGTCGATTATATGGATAAGATGGATATCTTCGGCTACCGTCGTATTTTCCCCTACAAGACCATATCTAAATACCTTGTCATAGAATTGAAGAAAGGGATAGCTGACAAGGAAGTCATCCACCAGGTCATGAAATATGTCGATTGGGTTAATCAGGAATATGCGTATAAGGATTATTCCATGATAGAGGCTTTTGTAGTAGCGAGTGATTTCCCAACTGAAGTCGTTTCCTTGAAGGACGAAGTGGGGACACGGATTTTCGCTAAAGGAAGCCGACCGGTCAAGACTGAGAAATGGGCCAAGTTGAGGCTTATAAAGTACCGTTTCAACCCTACATCGAAGCAATTGGAATTCACCGAAGTCCATTGAACAAATCCAAAGCAGCCTAATGGAAAACAGCTTCTTCCGAAATGCAGTAGGAGACCTGCTTGCTACCGCGAGACAGCAAAGATTGCGCTATAAGTAACAGCAAGAACTCACCTTGCACCGGAAATACAAGCGCAAAGACGTCTGCCGCTTGTTGAACTGGGATAATGACGAGAGTTCGACTATTTACGGATACAAGCCAAAGCACGGCACCTGTCCGATCTTAGTGGCTTACCATAAAAGCGAGGAAGTCGAATCGAGCGTTGCCTATGGAGATGATTTAATCAACCAAGAAACGCTGCATTGGTTCACCCGCAGCAACCGTACACTCCAATCGGACGAAGTCCAAAAATCATTCGCTCCGAAGAGCTCGGCATGGACATCCACATCTTCTTCAAAAAAAATCACGATGAAGGCGGCGATTTCTACTACCTGGGCCAAGCCTCACCCGATCAACACTCCATCCAACAATCGCTCATGAAAGACAAAAGCCACCGGGACACCCCGGTGGTTCAGATGGACATGAAGTTGAAGAATTCGGTGGAGCAGAAGCTTTATCGGTATTTGGTGGAGTCCTTTTGAAGTCTATCTTAGGTCACTTGGAATGATTGTTGCCGTTAGCTTTAAAAGTTTAAAATAGATTTTCTCGAAAAAAGATATAACTCGTTGATATTTCTGAATTACAACTAATATAAATAATAGAGGATTATCTATATTAAACAATAAAAAGTATGAACATATTAGATGGTATGAAATATAAAATTAATAAAAAAACCAATCGAAGAAATCGATTGGCTGTTAAAGATATAACAATTTCTAAACTTAATCGTTGTGGCGTTCATTATAAGACCAGTTGGAGGCATCGTCGTCGAAATCAAAATCTCTGGAACGTGTCGGCAATGGTTCGTATGCGTGTGGATCTTCTTCTCTGTTGTAGCCATATTTTCCAAACTTCGGTTTAACTACTGTTTCAGGTTCGGCATTATCTTCAATAACTTCTTCGTCTTCTAAAACGTCTTCATTTTCCTTCAGTAGTTCCGCCCAATAGCGAACAATGATGGCGATAGGTTCTTTGCCGTCAGAGAAGTCGTTCTGCTTTGATGCTACGTCCATAAAAATTTCATAAGGAAAATCCAGGTGAATCGGTCCGATGAAAATGTCATCACCGTATAAGAAAGCATCGGACAAAATCCCGATTTCTTCCTTATATTCTCTGTTGAATTTGTTTCCGTATGTATGGGCAATCAAGTGCTCAATTTGCTCTCTACTTTTCTCTTTAAAGGCGATGTCTTCTTTGCCTTCAGGAGTGTACTTGTAAGTGTTGGGTCTTGGAGTTACATCAACTCCGAAGCGGCCACATAAAACAATTTTAGGGTCGAATTTCAATTCCTCTTTATCGAGGTCTGCTTCGATTTCATCAAGCAATTTGCCTATTATCATCTGCATTTTTCTGTAATCTTTGTAGACTATTTCATCTTCCATCCAACCCCCCCTTTGCTTCCTTAATTATCCCATGTGAGGTGTTTACTGACTAGTTGTTTTCCAAGAAAATTTTCTTGAAATTACTCTTCTCTGAGACCAGCCTTGCGCTCCAAAGCCTTCATTAAATCCGCTTGGGACGGCTTCGTGTACCTGAAGAATTAATGTGAAATAAGAAAAATGACCCTGTGGAAAAATCCCACAGGATCATTTTGATGAAAGCTAGTAAATGGTTGGTCACGGAAGGAAACCCGTAAATGGAAGCAGCTGTGATATTCCTGTTTCTTTTTCTATTTCCACCATTCTGTTTTCCAGTAGCCATCATAAAAAGTACGATTAATCCAAGTAGCTACTTCATCAAAGATTTGTTGAAGGTTAGCTGCTATTTCTTCATTATGGTCAGACACTTTACTTAATAGGTTTAGATACCTATTCCTCAATGAAGGGTGATATTGACTAGGTTCTTCAGGGGTTTTATCATAAAGAGCCAGCATTAATATTACCATTAGCGGAGCCAATAATTCATTGTTGTTTCTTTCTTTCTTCCCTTTAATTAATAAATCAAATCCAAAATTATCTGCAGCAAATTCATCTAAATGCATTTGATCAAAAGTAACATCCGTTGGTATGAATTTTGATACAATGTTTCTTCCATTCGTTTCTGTATGTTTTAAGAAATGATGACCAATTTCGTGACCTAATACAAATTTCATCCCTGCTTCAAACAGATGTGATGCTATGTGTACTCTAGGAGAGTTACGATCCACTTGCTGATCCGCTTCCGACTGTGCCAATTCTGTGGCTTCTTTTATCAGTGCTTCCTTATCAACCAAAAACCATAATAACTTAGCCATTTCTGGAAGTAGCTGAGCCCTTTCTCTCAAATCTTTAATTTTCCTACCATAAACGTGGTATGCAACAAGTTCAGAGATAAACTGAATATCTAATTCCATTCCGAAATGCATTGTAATTAAATAGCCTTCAAAGCCATCATCCATATTGATTGCTTCTACATCGACTCCCAATTTTCCAAGCATTCCAACCCAAATTAGTTTTAGCTCATTAACCAGGTCGTCCTCTGCATTGTTATCATTTTCTGCAGCTGTAATAAAATCTAGAATTAGACTATTGATAAAAAAGTCATTACTGTACCAGATTTCTCGCCCTAAACCAAAATTTATTGCATCTCCAAATTCTTCTTGTTCTTCTAGTATTTTAAGCATTTGATTTTTAAGGTAAGGATTTTCGTCCTCATGTATGGCTTCGGCCAAATGATTATCCCAATCTCCCACTCCGCCTAAGAATCCATCTAAAAATCGTTCATATGCCGATTTTTTATCTCCCATTTTGTTCCTCTCATTGTCTTTTTTCATATAATCATACTATAAAATGGCAAATAAAATTCTTTTAACTTGTGTTTTTTTTATCAAAAACGATGGTTTTTGAGAGTGTTGAGGAGAAGGTGAAAATCTTCTTCTTTTTTATACTCTTTTTATATCAAAACTCATATCAAAAACTATGTGTCGTAAACGAATGTATTTGATATAATTAATCTGATAACAGAAGTGGGAAGAGGGATTTTATGATTATAGGATATGCTCGAGTCAGTACGATTGATCAATCTCTGAATTTGCAGTTGGATGCTTTAAAAGAATTTGGCTGCGAAGAGATTTTCCAGGAGAAACTATCTGGAGCAAAAGATGATCGCCCTGAATTGTTACAAGCAATTAAGATGTCACGAGCTGGTGACAAGTTCGTAGTTTACAAGTTAGATAGATTAGCAAGATCCACAAAGCGATTGATTGAAATTGCAGAACTACTTCGAGAAAAAGGAGTAGAGTTCGTCAGCATCCAAGACAATATCGATACAGGGACGGCTGCAGGAAAAGCGATGTTTGGAATGCTATCGGTATTAGCTGAATTTGAAAGGGATATTATTCGTGAACGAACGATGGCTGGATTGAAAGCCGCGCGTGCAAGAGGGAGAAGGGGAGGAAGACCAAAAGTCAATCAGCAGAAGTTAAATCAAGCAACTGCCCTTTACCATTCGAAAAGAATGAGTGTTAAAGAAATACAAGAAGCAACAGGTATTTCTGCAGCAACATTATACAGGGAACTGAAAAAAGAAAAAATTGAAAATATATAGTTTTACCAAAAGGAGGCTGGAGATGGAAATTCCTATTGAAGTTGTTTCTGATGAAAAAGGTTATTTTGATAGAGAATGTCCGCACGAAGAATGTGAATTCGTTTTCAAAATTTACATTTTAGATTGGAAAAATAAAGTTTCTGATGAAAAAGTATATTGTCCTCGTTGTGGACATACAGCACCTTCCGATTCTTGGTGGACGCAAGGTCAGCTTGATAGTATGAGGGATATAGCTAGACAGTGGGCAATCAATGAAGTTCAGAAGACTATACACGAGTCTTTTAAAAAGATTTCAAGAAATTCAAATAAGTATGTAAATATTAAATATAAACCAGGAAAAAGAATTTCATTCCAAAACAATCCGATTGGTCAACTTGAAGAATGGGAGCTTATAATTACTTGTGAACAGTGCGAAACCAAAACAAGTGTTATAGGTACAGCATATTTTTGTCCATGTTGCGGCCATAATTCTGTAGATCGGGTATTTAATGAATCTATAGGTAGGATTGAAAATCAACTTAATTCATTAGATGAGATGCAAGGAATTCTTCAAGAAATATATAATAAAGATACTTCGACAAATATGGTTCAGAATATTATCGAGACTAGTTTGAAGGAAATCATTTCCGCATTTCAAAAGTTTGCTTTTGAGAGCTTTAAAAAAAATTGCAAAAAAACAGTAAGACCGAATGATTTTCAAATTGTCTATAAAGGTAGTAACTTGTTTAGAGATTACTATGAGGTAAGTTATGAGGAATGGCTCACAAATGAAGAAATTGACTTTTTAAATTTGATGTTTCAAAGAAGACATCTTTTAGAACATAATAATGGCATGGTTGATGATATGTATTTGAATAAGTCAAATGATACTACATATAGAGTAGGTCAAAGACTAGTTTCTAAAAAAGAATATGTGATAAAACTTTTAAAGGTAATAAAGAAATTATCAGAAGGAATCCATAAAACAACAAATCTAAACTTGAATTAAATTTTGAGCATGAAAATTAAATGCCTTATTTTAATAAAATTACAATTGAGGTTCTTTATGAAAAATAAGAATGGAGACTGATTATAGATTGTGAATCGAATTAGCGAAATAACAAAACGTGATATTCAGAAAATGTTTAAAAACGGAATGGAAATAGTAGAATTATGGGATCCTAAAAAAGTTACTTATCCTTATCATGGAGAACTGGATGAAATAGATTTCCTTAAAAGAATATACAACTTGGAAGACATGATAAGTGAGGACCCTAGGTATTCAAACGCTGAAGAAGATATTTGGCAGCACACAAAAAACAATGATGATTACACAGATTGTTGGGTATTTGAAGATGATCGATTCCAACTAATGAATGGTGACGACAGAAATTACTTAAAATTCATTTGTGAAATATTTCATCCAGCCGTACGATATGAAGGGGGATATTGGAAAGAATTCCTTAATGAAATAAATAAATTATTAAAATATGATGGATATGAACTTTATGTAATTGATCAAATATCTAACCGCGATATATACGATTGGAAATTATATAAACAAGAAAATGAAATATTTATTCCCTTTTCTGAAAGATATAAAAAAACAATAAAACAAAAACAATTGCCTCTTAAAATTCAGAAAGAAGTAAGAAGGAAAATTCATCATTTACTATTGCAATACGATTATTCCGAAAGGAAAAGTGTCGAAGGTTATCAATATAATGAATTACTAAGTGAAAGCTTCTTTAATGAAATAAGAAAGTTTTATATACCAAAGTGCTTCAAGGAAAATAATTATGTAGAAACCAACAGTTTAGAAGATTTTGTCTTATCCACTTCTCCTCATTGTGTAATTGATGTAGTAGAATTTTTTGATAGAAATAATAATGATAGTTTTATGAAAGAAATTAATTTGATTTTTGAATTAAATGATTTTTCTTTGAAGTTGAATAATGGAAAAATTGAAACCAAGCTAGAAGGGCCTTTTGTAAAGACTTCTTACAATCTAATTGATGAAGTTGGACTCCAAGAGTTGCTCGAAGAAGCACATAGATATTATGAAAAAGAAAACTTTAGAATCGCAACTGAAAAACTTTGGGATGCTTTTGAAAGATTAAAAACTTATTATTCTCCACAATTGGACAAGAAAAAGTCAGCAAATAAAATTATTAGCGAGATAAGTGGTGAAAAAGAGCATTTTATAGAAATGTTTAAGAAAGAGTTTAATGATCTTACTGTCATCGGAAATAACTTTAGAATCCGGCATCATGAAACTACTAAAGTAGATATTAGTGACGATAGACATTATGAATACTTTTATAAACGCTGCCTCTCATTACTTACGACTGTTTTTCAGTATTTATATAATAAGAAAATTATTTAGGTGCTGTTAATTAGTGTATCTCTCACATTCCGATTGCGATTGAAGTTCGATATAAGGATAATATAAGTGAGTTTCTACTATATAGAATGTATAAAAAACAGTTCGTAAAAGTATAAGTTAATGTTAGAACGTTCGGTAATGGTGTAGACACCTTTGCGAACGCTCTTTTTTGTACTTTTAAGTGCTTACCAAAGCGTTCGTAAAAGTGTACTTTTACGAACGGTTTTACTTCCAGAATTATCTATCTATTCATTTGGAATTTGAGTATATTAAACTAAGAGGTTCAACTATAGTCTTACGTTAACTAGACAAAATTTCTCTCATTAAGGGGACTTAGAATATGAAAATGTATTTAAGGTATATTTTTTTAATATTAGTAATTACTATTGCTGCCATAGATACTTGGGGAGAAACGAGTAAAACAATTATGTATGTAATAGCTCTTATAAGCACACTTGCCCTAATTATTATGGAAATCAGAGAGAAGAGTGAAAATTAAAAGGATGAAGAGAAGATGCGAACACTATCACATTTTTTCTCCTCTTTAGTATAGATGTACTTTTTCAAACACTTTTCTTCGAGAAAGCAATACTGATCATCTCATCTATATATTATGGGAATTAATGTTAATCTAAATGTAGAGAATGTTTGGAAGTGAATGTAACTTAAGTGCAGATAAGTTACATTCAGATCAAGCAAGTAACTAAGAGAGGCACACGGTAAGATAAATTTTCATACTGGAGATGAAAATGCGATGAGTAGATGCAAAGAAGAGGAAATCATATTCGATACGATGCGTGAAGCTGATGTATGGGCTGATTCAATTGCAAATGAAATGTACGGAAGGCTTTATGATAGTTATAGTACTCCTGACTATAAAATAGCTTATGCTTTAGCTTTCAGATTAGCTGCCATCGAAAACTGCAGAGTATATACCAAGGATGAAAATGCGGAAAATAAATATAAAGTATATGCTGCATTTGATGATTCAAACTCATAAATTCCTTGAAATACAATTTTTTTATAATCTTCAAGTCATCTAAAAACATCGATTTTGAATGTAACTTAATGTGAATTCAGTTACATTCAGTTTTAAGGAATTTCTTTTCAAAAAAGGAGCAAAAAAATTAATGGAGCTACAAGAGTATTTACATACTACTTTTCCTGGGCTGGCTTTAAAACCAAGCCTTTATCTTCAATGGAAAACTGGCATTCATTTCGAACTGGGATTAGGGATCTATCAGTTTGAAGAAGGGGACAAACTGAATCTGCACCGGTTTGAAAATGCATATAAGCAAACCTTGGCAATCTTCAATGACCTTTTTTCTAAAGAGGATGAATTGGTTTTAGTAACGAATGTCTACCACCGAAAAAATGCCAACGGAAGAACAAAACCGTTCAAGGTATATAAAAATGGCGTCAAAAATAAAAAATTGGCTTTACAACTAAAGCTAAACACACTGCCCTATGTTTTCGATGAGGAAGAAGAAGCAGAAGACTACTACACTGCGCAGTATCATTTGAAATGCAGGAAAAATGATTTACGCTACCATCAGCTGATCCAGGCTGCCTGTAACGAAGATTTTCCCTTGAAGCCTAAATTTAGAAGAGAAAAGGGGATGTATTATCCTGATACATTTTTCATCAACCTCACCAAGAATGCGATCTTCTTTATTTACGATGATCGAGGGTGTGAAGTGATTGCAGCTGATAAAGAGACATTGCGCCCGTTGTATGAAAAATATTCTGATTGGCTCTATGAATATAACCGTGAAGATATGAAACAGTTGTTTGCGTAACCAGTTAGGTCCAAGAAAATAATATGCTATTGCTTTGATCTGAATGTAACTTAATCCTAATTAAGTTACATTCAAATTTATTATTTTATTGACTTAATTAATAGATCTAGAAAAGTAAACTTTCTAGAAAAAATGATACATTAAAAGTCTTTGTTTTACTGGTATTTCATTGCGATATGCCTGCTCGTTTCCATTTGCCAAAAACACACAATTAATTTAGAAAAAGTCATATTCGCAACAAGTAGGCGGAGGCTGAAGATTTTGAGAGAATATAGGATTGGTCTTATTTTATCTGCGGTTGTTTTTATTCTTCTTTTGAGTGTAAATACGCAATTTTACCACAATGTGATGCCTTTAAGTGCTCCCATCACTCTCTTAACGCTTCATGTCATGATTTACAGATATCTTATACCCGAGAAAAGATATGGAGTCTACTTCTTTTTTGTCCTAATGGTGGGGGTATCCATCATCTTTTCGCTACCAAAATACACTCATCAGCAAGCCCAAGAACAAATTTTGGTTACTTATGGCTTAGATATGGAGCTGACCATCCAGGAAAATTTACCACTCGATCGGAATGAAGCCTGGAATCCCTTTGCCCCTAATTGGGGATACGCTTTCTTGGGGACCGTTCCGTCAGTTGAAGAGGAGCATACCTCACTTCTCTTTATACCAGACACTGGCAGGATTTTCGAAATTACTCCTTAATAACGCGTTTTCACTCTATAGTTTACATATCATGAGGTTATCGGAAGCTGTACAAAGAAAAAAGGCAAGAAGAAGCTAATTCTAGCGATTCTTCTTGCCTTAATGATTATCGGCTAGCCAGTACTTTTACTAGTGCGTCGAGGCATAGACAAAATCAGGCGTCATTAACATTTACATATGACCCCTTATCGGAAGAAGCTTCAGCTTCTTCTTTTTTTATTCGGTAAAGTGCCTTTTTTACGAACAATCGAAAAACAAGTGTATAAAAAAATTAGCGAACTAAATAAAAACAAGCACTGTGGTTACCAAAGAATTAATCAAATGGAGATAACTTTTAAAATTACCATTTGCAGTTCAATTTAAGAATCACTTTAGATTACCAAACCCCAAAGAAAATGGAAGGTTTCATTCTCCAGCAGAATCATAAGACCCAATCCAATGAAGATAATCGGTACAATCCAGCGCTCCCACTTCTCGATCGTTTTCGAAACCTTTTTAACGGATGCTAACTGGTAACTGAGATAACACAAGACGGCAACTAGGATGGCAAAGACGATCAGCATTACAATGGTTTCGCTTGGATTCAGAGTGGAAAAATACGGTATGTAAACACCGAGGTTATCGCCGCCGGCCGCCAGAGTAATGGCGGTGATGGTGATAAACAAGCGATTGGGGTTTCCGGAAGACAAACGGGAGAGGATATTCTCTTCGTTGTTCTCGTCTTCTTCTCGCTTCCAAATGCGAATACCTAGATAAATGGGGATGAGACCCAATAAGCCCACCAAGTGAGGGGGCACAAGCGTTAGACCGTACGCAGCTAAAAGGCTGACGCCTACCAAAATGGCAGTTCCTAGATACTGGCCGATGACAATGGATTTTAACTGACCTTTTTTCAACGTTTGTGAAAAAAGAATCAGCAAAATGATAACATAATCAATACTGGTCGCAGCATAAGCGGCAACCGCGGTGAAAATCGTACCTATCAGCATTACCAACTCCTTTGTGAATATAGTGCTCCCTATTACAATTCTAATACTTAGACATTCAAACGAAAGTTTGATTATCTAAGTGTATGAATATACCGATAGCTTGTCAATTATATATTCAAGCGGTCGTTTTAGTGTTTTAGCATATTTCTTCAAATGAAAAGAGAACGAAGGAAAATATCACATTGAAGATCAAATTCTGCTATTTCACCGTCAATATTGCTCACCTAGAGTTTGAAGTAAAAAAATGCTCAGAACTGCGCGATTTGATGTTCTTCATTGTCATTGACAAGAACAAGAGAGTCATAAAAATCTATAATAGCAACCAGTTGAGGTGAGGGGCAACTCTTCTGGTGAATACGGATGGAAACATAGAGAAAATCGTCGCCGGGAAAATGTTTGAGGAAGATATTCAAAGCTTTATGAAACAAAACAACACGACAGGTCTTTGAGAAAAAGATGGACACCTACGAATTAATTTACATTGCAAAGCGCCTAACCGTTTAATCTTCAGGCGCTTTAATCTGTTCAACTATATTTTTCCCATAACTTAAACTTCTAGGTAATCAGAGTTAAAGTTTGCATATCATTATATTTATCTGAGGCTGTATAAACAGAAAGGAAATAAGATGTTATTTGCAACAATTTTTCTTTCCTTCCACAGTTTTGAGTTTTTCAGTGAACTGTGCGATGTCATTGTTTCATACTTCTAATCTTATAGCAGTAATGTATTAAGCAGATTTCTTAGTGATCCCTTGGATTTATCGCTTCGAGCTTAATGCAAGGAGTGAAGGGGAGATTCCCAGACTTCTTTAAAAGCACTCTGGATACTTTTCCTCCGTTCGGATTCAAACTCAAGATTAATAGGGTAGCACTTCCGTTATGCTTTTAAAGAATAATCGATCGAGCGCACGTTCTTTCTATTATAAAAGGAGTTTTTTCATGAATATAGTTGAGAAGTTTCAAACCATCATTATTTTGACAGCAGTGGGGATCGGTCTATTGATGGGGCAGGTCCACTTTTATGAACAATATGCAGAATCCTTCATCGTGCCATTTTTATTGCTGATGCTGTATGGATTATTTTTAATCACTCCATTGCAGCACCTGAAGGATGCTTTTAAAAATCGCAATTTTTTCACTGTCAGCATGCTTACCAATTTTGTCTGGACGCCTTTAGTGGCCTGGGGACTTGGGGCAATCTTCCTTGCGGATCATCCAGCCCTGTGGATTGGGTTTATCATGCTGATGGTGACACCTTGTACAGACTGGTACCTGATGTTCACTGCCATTGCGAAAGGGAATGTACCCTTATCCATGTCCGTTTTGCCGATTAATTTGATTCTGCAGGTCGTGCTGTTGCCGGTTTACCTATTCATTTTCGCTGGCACGATTGAGCCAATACCATTGTTGACCCTTACCGAAAGCATCATCCTGGTACTGATTATTCCATTTGTCCTGGCGCATTTGACGCGCTATGCTCTGCGGAAGAGGAAAGCCTTCTTGAATGAGAAACTCGTCCCTTTTTTTGCTACGGCACAGATTTTCTTTTTATCTTTGGCGATTATGGCGATGTTTGCTTCGCAAGGGAAGTACCTACTCACTAATCTTGAAGTCATTTCAACCTTGCTGCTGCCTGTTTTATTGTTCTTTGTTGTTAATTTTATTTTGGCGCAAACAGTAGGGAAAGCCCTAAAGTTTTCCTATGAAGATACGGTGAGCTTAAGCCTGACGACTATCGCACGTAATTCGCCTGTTTCATTGGCCATTGCAGTTGTCGCCTTTCCGTATCAGCCTTTAATCGCCTTGGCCTTAGTTATCGGTCCGTTGATCGAATTGCCCATTCTAGCACTCGTCTCTCAGTTGTTGCTTTCTACAAGGAGAGGAAATATAGGAGAAAGCTAAATAGGATATCCGTTTCACAGGCCAAGGGTCAAAGCTTACTTGAAATTAGCCGAGGGCGACATCAAGGATCATCATAATTGTAAACCCAACCATTAAACTCATCGAAGCCAAATCAGAGTTTCCTTTTTCTTGGGAGCTTGGAATTACTTCTTCGACGACTACAAAAATCATTGCACCTGCTGCTAAGCTCAATGCATAAGGCAGTAAAGGTTCGATAAACACCACTGCCAGCGCACCGATGATGGCGGCGACTGGTTCAACCATTCCAGAGAATTGACCGTAAAGAAAGCTTTTTCGCCGCGAAAATCCATCGCGTCGAAGAGGCATGGAGACAGCTAGGCCTTCTGGGAAGTTCTGGATACCGATGCCGATTGCCAAAGCAATTGCACCTGTTAGAGAGGCCGACGGAAATCCTGCAGCCACAGCTCCGAACGCAACGCCGATTGCTAGCCCTTCCGGAATATTGTGGAGTGTAATGGCAAATACAAGCAAAGAACTCTTCTTTCTTTTAGCTGAGTGGAATCCCTCAGCTTTTTCTAAGGATGCATTTGGATGAAGGTGAGGGAGGACTTTATCTATTGACCATAAAAATATGCCACCCAGTAAAAATCCGATGGCTGCAGGCATCCAAGCTGGAAAGGAACCACCTTCCCCCATATCAATGGCAGGAGCAAGAAGCGACCAATAACTTGCCGCAATCATTACCCCTCCAGCAAACCCGAGCATGCTATCCAGGAAACGTTGATTGACGCCTTTTGTAGTAAATACTAACGCCGCCCCTAGTGCCGTCATGCCCCATGTAAATAACGTGCCAATAAATGCTTGAACAACCGGATCTAGATCTTTAAATAACTCTATCATTCTAATTTTCCTCCTATGAAAAATATATTTCTAAAAACTTGATTCTTTGTTTTGTTTTCAGTCAGAAATTTCGGTTCAGTTAATTAAATCCAATAAAAAAAGCTAAGTAAAGCTCACTTCTCCATGAGCTTCATATATCAGCTTCTTTTGAAAACTTGTATGGTAACTTGATTCATAAAGCAGCGCGTTAATTAGAGATGTATTCATTTAGAGCTATCTTGACTTTACGAACGGATGGCTGAACGACTCCAGGGTCGTAATAATGTTGAATGTATTTTCTATAATCTATTTGCTGGAAAAAATCTTGTATTCTTCCCTTTTCAATAAATATATTATTGTATATGCTGTGCTTGTCACTAAACTCCGAAACTACATATTTTACTTATGGTCGATTTATCATTTGGAGCTTGTATATCTTTTCGGCGTTTACCTGATTAGTTTGAAGTCCTTAAATTATTTATACTGCCTATGAAGCAATTAGCTTTGTGTTTGATTAACTGATGGGAGTCTTAAAAGTTACCAAAAGCAAGAGTCAAACAAGTATAGCATGTGTGATTTCCGTTTCCTTGGCTCAATCATCGCTTCTTTTTTCATCGAACATTTTTATATGAAGTTAGTTAATAGATTAACTTTATTGAATGTAAATAAGTGTGTGGGTGTTAGTATATCCTATTAAAGTAATAGCTTAATCTATTGGTTTAGTTTCGAAATATAAAAAGTAAGGAGATTTATTAGTGAAAAATAAAAATGAGTTTTCTTTTTCGAATTTAGAAACTAGGGTCATAAAAGAAGTCAGGAAATGCTTAGCAGAAGAGAAGAAAGAAACACTGAGTAGTGGACTTAGATTTATAACGTATTTTTTGAGGAATTCTACTTCCTACGGAGTGCTAGTCAAAAATACTAAAGAGGTAGAGAAGGATTTGAATTTGTCGACTTATCGACTTACTAAGATATTAAAAATTCTTGAATGCCATCAGATTATATACCGTAGAAAAGGCATTATTGGGCTATGGAGAACTTGAGACTTGTTTTATTCTTCTCAGTACGGATTATTGCGGTTAGCTAGAAAAGCATCGTCTCCTAGCCATTTTTGCTGAATTCATTTTTAAAGTTGAGAACTCTGATAATCAGGTGATGGGCTAGAAAAATACCAATTAAATCGATGCCCACATCAAAGAGCCTACCGTTTCTATCGAAAAACAACTGAAAAACTTCTGAGAAAAAGGCAAACGATGTGCATAAAAACCAGGAATAGAAAGTTTGCTTTAGCCAAATGAACATTAAAATATATAGAATCCCAAAGGATAACAAATGGCCAGTTTTTTGTGCTAAGTAAAAAGCATCATTGAAAGCAACGTCACTAAATTTCAGTAATTCAAGAAAATTAGGCTGCAAGTTTATCTGATATTCTACAACTTGATCAACTAAAAAAGCATATGCATCGCTTGTGGACATCACCGCTAAAATCACTGATGCCCATAGAATTATTAAAAAGAGAGGGAATCGCATCGACACTGTCCTTTCTTAGTTTAAGTAGAAACCCAACTAAATTTTCGAAAAGGTTTTGAATAAGACAAAGACAAAAGGGATCAATTAAAGTATTTAATCTTTTCTGAGGCGGATTTTAGTATAAAAACCGTTAAACATAACAGGGCTTTTGTCTATGAGCTTTAGATAATATTTGTTTTCTTCGAACAAGGCTTCAAAATTCAAGGCGATATCGGTCCCAAGTATTTTGACGAAAGGCCTGGCTAGTCTTCGTCGAACTGAAGAGCTTGTTTCAATTGAAGAAAATTTATCGAAAATAATGAGTTCCCCACCATTTTTAAGTACGCGTGTCATTTCTCGCAAACAACTATTCGGATCAGGTACAACAGAAAGTATCAAGCTGGCAATGACAAAATCAAACTGATCGTCATCAAAATCCAGTTTTTGAGCATCCATTTCTAAAAAACTAATAGCAGAATCAGGATATTTTTTGCGCGCCTTTTCTAACATGTCGAGAGATAAGTCAATCGCGGTAATAGTAAAGTGTTGAGGATTGAATAACTCCAAGTCGGCTCCTGTCCCCACTCCTACAAATAATAGATTTGAGTGCTTTTCAAACTTCACATCTTGGAAAACTTTCTTCCTGGCTTCTAAGAAAGGCCCAGTATTGAAGATCTGATCATAGATAGGCGACCAAATCCTATACATTATTTTATTCCAAGCATTGTTCACTCTCTCTACCTCCCAGTTAGAATGTCCATATTTGGTATAGGCAAGGATAGAACAGATGAAAAGGAGTTTGACATTCCTTTTTCTCTGTCACATTCTTTATCTCTTCCTTAATTTCCTGCTTGCCGAAACTCTTCTTCATAAGCAATTATGGAAATTGCGCCTATCATTTACCAAGGTGTATTTCATGAGCTTTGGGGAATATATAAACTACTCAGTGACATGGAGTGAGTTAAGCCTTGGGTGAAATCAAAATTTGTACGTCATTTTTTATTTAACTGTATTGAGAAAGGAGGAGAACAGATGGCAACAGCTCATAAGGATGAGAAAAATATCAAGTTGGCTTTTTTCATCAACTTGCTTTTTTCTATAGGTGAATTCATTGGGGGCTTCTTAATTAATAGCGTGGCTATTATGTCTGACGCTGTACATGACTTGGGGGATGCAACAGCATTGGGGCTTTCTTGGTTTCTGCAAAAATTCTCGAAGAAGGAAGGCGACCAAAAGTTCAGTTTCGGTTACAAGCGTTTTTCGCTGCTGGGAGCTTTGATTAATGCACTCATTTTAATTGCGGGTTCTGTTTATATTTTCTTTCAAGCCATACCTCTTCTATTCAACCCCGAGCACTCCAATGCCCAAGGAATGGTTTGGTTTGCAATTGCCGGTGTGTTGTTAAATGGATTTGCGGCATACAGGCTACATAAAGGCAAGTCAGTAAATGAAGGCGTGCTTACTTGGCATCTGTTAGAAGACGTCCTAGGTTGGGTTGCCGTACTAATAGTAGGTATCGTTTTGTTGTTCAAAGACATCCATATACTTGATCCCATTTTATCGATTGCCATTGCTTTATTTATACTGTTCAATGTCTTTCGGAATTTATCGAAAACCATGAAAATCTTGCTTGAAGGTGTACCTCAGGAGATCGATTTGGATGAAGTCCATTCAAGAATTGAGAAAATTCCTGGGGTGCTTTCAGTAAAGGATCTGCATATATGGTCAATTGATGGGGAGGAGCATGCGATGAATGTGTGCCTGTCGGTCACAGGCGAAAACTTGGCAGATTCAACTGCAATTAAGGAAAAGGTCCGGAGTACAATTTCGGATCTTCAAATCATTCACTCCACAATTGAAATGGACTGGAAGACTCAGTGATTGCCAAGGTCCCGTCATGGGAATAACCAGTTGATCAATTTTACTTTTGTAAAGATGTCCAATAAGGGAGGTGTCGTAAATGGGAAGTGACCATGACCACGCACATGGACGCAATAAAAAAACCTTATTAATTTCTTTTTTGATTATTACGGTTTATATGGTTGTAGAAGCGATTGGCGGCTTTCTGACAAATAGCCTGGCATTGATCGCGGATGCTGGACATATGTTGAGCGATTCGATTTCCTTAGGAATTGGTTTTTTAGCTTTTACAATTGGGGAAAAGGCAGCGGATCAAGCTAAGACTTATGGTTACAAGAGGTTTGAAATCTTAGCTGCCGTCTTCAATGGAGTAACGTTGGTGTTAATCTCACTTTACATTTTTTACGAGGCCTACCATCGGTTTTCTGATCCGCCAGAAGTCGCTACAACAGGCATGTTGATTATTGCCATTATCGGTCTATTAGTAAATATATTGGTTGCCTGGATTTTGACCAGAGGCGGAGATACTAAGGACAATTTGAATCTCCGAGCCGCCTTCCTACATGTACTGAGTGATTTGTTGGGTTCTGTAGGAGCTATAACAGCCGCATTGCTAATAATCTTTTTCGGCTGGGCATGGGCCGATCCTTTAGCTAGTGTCGTTGTGGCCATACTTGTTTTAATAAGTGGTTGGCGTGTCACAAAGGAAGCTATTCATGTATTGATGGAAGGGACTCCGACAGATGTAAGTATCGATCGCATAACAGATACAATTGAAAAAATCCCAGGAGTAAATAATATACACGATTTGCATGTCTGGAGCATCACTAGCGGAAAAAACGCATTATCGGGCCATGTGGTGATAGAGAATGGCCTTTCTTTCGAAGAAAGCCAACTCATATTAAGAGAAATTGAGGCTGCAATGATAAAACAACAAATTACCCATATAACAATTCAATTGGAATCACAAGACCATCCTCATATAGAGTCTATTCATGGGGATTTGAAGGATTTAGAAGACTCCCGTTAGCTTTTGCAGATACTTCATTTGAAAGTGCTTGGAATAGAGTGTTCAAAAATATTTTGATAAAAAAGAGCGACGGAAAGCCCGTCGCTCTTTTTTATTGTTCCCTTATCATTCACTTGAGTTTCAACTCGGACTCTTTTACTGTCTCTCTTATTTTTCGTTGCTGATAAAACACTTTTGACCATAAATAGATGGCAAACCCAAGGAATAGAATCGGTACTTGCCATCCAGTGGTACCCGTGACAAAAAAGTCATAAATAGACCAGCCGAGCAAGGCTATAAAGTAAAATAGAAATCCAAAAGTCGTCGATTTATCTTGTGGCTTTTTATTTGAAGAGAGCATGATATTCCTCCTTAGAATTATTGAAAGAGCGATATTTTATTTTTGGACCATTGTTAATATCCTGTTTAACTGTAATACATGTTTCGAGAAAATCAATACCTATTGCCTCCTTAATTACAGAATAAAGTGTACTAATAGCTTAACCTACTGAAGCTTCATCCAAGTAAGCTTAAATATTCACAGGATCGATAAAACTTTAAGCAGAGTTTATGAAGTATTTGATTTTATATAGAAGAGAAAATTGATATTTGTTACACTGAACCGAATCTGAAAACGAGTTTGGTATTTTTGAGGAGGAAAATTGTGTGAAAAAGAGATGGGTTTCAATCCTGTTGGTGGGATTTTTACTATTCAATTTAGCAAGGCCGATAGAAGCTTCAGAGAATAATGAGTTGCAAGATGAAATTATTTATGACCTATTGGTGGATCGATTCTTTAATAAGGGAATTCAAAATGATATCAATGTGAATTCCCTAGACCCTAATTCATTTAGCGGGGGAGATTTTGCAGGACTAAGCAGCGAAATGCAGTACATCAAAGATATGGGGTTTACCATGATTTCCGTTGGGCCTATCTTCTCTGCGACTTCCTATGATGGGACAGCCGTAGTGGATTACGATGAGTTAGAGTCACGTTTTGGTACTCAGGAGGAATGGAAAGAAGTTATAAACAAAGCCCACGAACTGGATTTAAAGGTAATGATTGATCTGCCGACTCAGGAATTGAGTGAACAACATGTGTGGCGGGAAAGTCATCCTGAATGGTTTGTTGAAAATAAAAATGGAACCGTCGCTCTGGAGACCGCTAATCGTCAAGTACAAGATCAATTAATTGAACAATTTGAAGGCTTCATCGAAAAATATGCGATTGACGGTATTCGAATAAAAAAGGCAGATAGCTTGGATCCAGCCTTTATAACTCGATTTTCTGAAAGCCTAAAAAGCATTCGGGATCTCTATGTAATAAGCGATGATGTAACACCGCCTCAAGACGGCCTTGATGCTGTGGTCATGCCAGGAATTGAGACTGCTTTAAGAGATAGCTATAAGAGTTTTAACCCTAATGAAACAGAGCTTTCCGGTTCTTGGGAAGAAGCAGAGGGCAAGCTGATTCAAGTTGATTCTCTCCTCACTTCCCGGTTCACTGCGGACACCGTCCAAGAAGGCGGCTTCCCGCCAACACGATGGAAGTTGCTTACCTTTCAATTATTAACTATGCCAGGGATTCCTGTCATACAATATGGTTCTGAAATTGCTGTTAACGGGCGAACGACTCCTGATACCCATCCGATCTTGGATTTAGGAGTAGACGAGGAATTAATCGACCATATAGCCAACTTGACTTCTCTGCGTAATCAATCGGCAGCCTTGCGGACGGGTAGTATGGAAGTATTACACGAGGAAGACGGCTGGTTTGTATATAAGCGGTCAAACGAAGAAGAAGCCTGGATTATCGCCATTAACAATTCTTCCTCTACACAAAGTTTGACTTTGCCAGCCAGTGTAGTTGGCGACGATAAGGAATTGCGTGGATTATTCGAAAACAATATTGCGCGTCAGGATGAAGAGGGAAATTACCGGATCACTTTAGATAGAGAATTAGGAGAAGCTTTCAATATCATCGAACAAAAAGGCTTCAATAAAGCCTATATCGCGGCGTTAGTAGTCTTATATATCTCCTTCTTAACGTTCTTGTTTTTAGCTTGGCGTCGAGGAAGAAAGAAAAAGAAGGCTGCCACTGCTAAAAAATAATTCCTCCTTAAAAATTCAATACGGTCATAGTGGCTTTAGAATCGTTCAAGATGCTTGGGTATGTTATATATCCAAGCATCTTTATTTGATTCCGTTATCTCCTAATTAGGAGCATCGATTGGTACTTACAGAAAAAAATGAATAAAAAAGCTGAGATTCTGCACTGGGAAATACCTTGAATTAAAAACGAAATTGCAAGGTTCCTGTAACAAATGTAAAAGAGCACCATGATACACTGGTACAGTTGGATTTTAAAATCGGGTTTCTAGGATAATAAAGTGTTTTGAAATGACTGGTGAGTCCTGGAAGACAACTGATTATAAAACGATATATTTTAGCGCGAATTTTAAATGATGTAGTACTGACCTATACATAAAGAAATAAGAGTTAAAGTACGAGAGGGGAAGTAACAATGAGAAAGCAGTGGTTATTAACCGGTTTATCTTCTATTTTGGCATTCTCCATTTTAATGCCTACAGTAAATGCGGATAAATTGAGTGAACTCGAACAAGAGAAACAGGAAATAGAGCAAAAACAGAATGATTTAAACAAAGGAATTAATAATAAAGCAAACGAAATTTCCAAGAATCAATCAGCTCTGGAAAAAATCATGGAAGAAATTCAAAGCTTGGATAAACAAATTCAAGAAACGACATCAAAAGTTGCAGTTGTCGAAGGCGAAATTGAACAAACGACAGCGGAAATAAAGGATTTACAAGATTCAATCGCTAAGTTAAAGAAAAAAATTGATGAGCGAACAGAATTACTGAAAGAACGGGCACGAGCTATCCAAATGAGTGGCGGATCCGTTGATTATATAGATGTTTTGCTTGGGGCTGAGGATTTTGTTGATTTTATTGATCGATTTTCGGCTGTTAATACGTTAATTGAAGCCGACCGTGAAATCATGCGTACCCAAGAAGAAGATAAAGAATTATTGGCAAATCAAAAGGCCCAGGTGGAAACCAAGCTTGCTAAACAAGAAGAGCGTAGAGCAGAGCTTGAAAAACTTAGAAATGAGCTCAATGGACAAAAAGCTGAACAAGATGGTCTCGCAAAAGATTTGAAGGCAGAACAGCAGCGATTGGCAGCAGAAAAATCCGATTTAGAGCAACAACGTTCTGAAGCACTTGATGTATCAGCAGATTTAGAAAATCAAATTACCAAAGAGCAAGAACGTCTAGCCGAAGTAGCTAGAAAAGCTGAAGAAGAACGAAAACGTAAGTTAGCTCAGGAACGTAAAGCAGCAGCAGAGCAGGCAGCAAAGAAAAAAGCACAAGCACAAAAAGTACAAGCACAAAAAGCGCAAGAACAAAAAGCCGAAAAATCTGCGGAGTCTGTTGAAAGTTCGTCAAAATCTACAGAATCGGCTGTATTAGCAAGCGAGCCAGAAGCTCAGGCTACCCCAGCTGTATCGTCAGGATCTCCCTTCATTCGGCCGACTACTGGACGAGTGACATCTAACTTTGGATGGCGTGATATTGGTGATGGACCTGAGTTTACTTCAGGCATGGATATTGCAAATGGTGTCGGTACAGCAATAACAGCTGCTGCAGATGGATATGTTTCTCATGCAGGTGTTATGGGGGGATTAGGAAATGCGGTAGTTATCACCCATTCCGTCAACGGACAAACGTTCACTACTGTATATGGCCATATGAGCGCGCTTAACGTATCTGAAGGACAAAAAGTGACTCAGGGACAACGAATCGGCGGAATGGGAAGTACTGGCCGTTCTACAGGGTCACATCTTCATTTTGAAATTCACATTGGTATCTGGAATGGTTCAAGTTCAAATGCAGTAGATCCAAGAAACTACATCGGTTCTTGATAAGCAAATCTTTTCACCATGTTTCTATCCAAAAGAGCCAGCCGTTCAATAAATGAACGGCTGGCTCTTTTTATTAGTTAGGATTCCAGGATAAAACGATCCGGGTTATGCGGGGTTGGCTCAATATTTGGTTTTCATGAGGCGCAGAGAATTCAATACGACAATCAATGTGGCACCCATATCAGCAAATATGGCCATCCATAGTGTTAACCATCCAGGAATGATTAACAGCAAGGCTAGCAATTTAAGCCCTAAAGCAAAAGCTACGTTTTGAAAGATGATTTTCAAAGTTTTTCTGCTTAACCCAATAGTATAAGGGAGTTTATCTAAATCATCTGCCATAAGTGCGATATCTGCCGTTTCTAACGCTGTGTCAGTCCCGGCCCCGCCCATGGCAATTCCGACAGTAGAAGTTGCTAGTGCCGGCGCATCGTTTACTCCATCGCCAATCATTGCAACCTTGCCAAACTGTTTTCGTAAAGATTTAATGGCATCTAATTTATCTTCGGGCATTAAATCTGATCTAACTTCAGTCAAATGAAGTTTATTGCCGATTGAAGTAGCTGCCAGTTTATTATCACCTGTGAGCATAATCGTTTTCTGAATGCCCAAATCGTATAGTTTTTGAATGATAGTAGAGCTAGCGGATCTGACCTGGTCTTCTACTGCTATATATCCTTTGATCCCAGTGTGGGACCCTAACAGCATTACGGTCTTGCCGTCAGCTTGAAGCGCTTCAATACCCGCTGAAATTTCAGGTGACCGTTCTAATTCAGCTGTAAACAGATGAGGACTGCCAATGTAATACAGTTGGCCGTCGACTTCGGCTTTTGCGCCTTTGCCGGTCATGGACTGGAAGTTCTCTACTTCAGCTAAAATAATATTGGAGCTCTGCGCTTTTCGCAAAACAGCAGCCGCCAGCGGATGTTGAGAGAGGTTTTCAATGGATGCAGCTGTTTTAAGGACTTCTTTTTCAGTCATGGTTGACAGGGAAACAATATTCGTTACTTCGGGAGTTCCATGCGTTAGTGTCCCCGTTTTATCAAAAGCAATGACTTTGAGACGGCCAGTTTCTTCTAAGTGGATCCCCCTTTAATCAATACGCCATTTCTAGCAGCATTGCCGATTGCTGTGACAATAGCGACAGGCGTAGAAATGACGAGAGCACAAGGGCACCCCACAACTAGAACTGCTAAGCCGCGATAAATCCATTCGTTCCATTCCCCATTTATAAGTAAGGGGGGGAGGACAGCGACTAAAAGGGAGATAATTAATATAGCTGGTGTGTAATACTTTGCGAACTTGTCTACGAACTGCTGGGAAGGGGCACGCTCTGCCTGGGCTTCCTCAACTAAGTGAATAATCTTTGCAATCGTAGTGTCTTCAGTTCTCTTGGTGATCCGGACTTCCAATGCACCCTCTTCATTGAGTGTGCCTGCAAATACTTCATCTCCAGCACTTTTATGGACAGGCAAAGATTCGCCTGTAATTGCTGCCTGATTAATTGACGAATTCCCTTTTGCGACAACGCCGTCCATTGCCAATTTTTGTCCTGGTTTAATGATCATGATGTCACCGACCTGAATGTCCTCTACATCTACTTCGAACTCTTGTGTTCCACGTTTGATTGTAGCTGTATTAGGTGCGATGTCCATTAGTGAACGAATGGAGTTTCTTGCTTTGTCCATGGAGTAGGTTTCCAATGCTTCACTGATTGCAAACAAAAAGACTACGACAGCACCTTCTCCCCATTCGCCAATAACTGCAGCTCCAATGACCGCGATGGTCATTAACGTTGTCATATCGAATTGGAACTTAATAAGATTTTTAAGCCCTTCCTTGAAAAGACTGAGACCGCCTGTCAAAATCGCTAGACCAAAAAGGCCGATAGTAATAACTTCTTCTTCGCCAATTTGAAGTGATGATATATAGCCGAGAATCAAAAAGAAGAGAGAAACCATGGTGGTTTGATTCGCTCGTTGCTTCCAAAACGGCTCTTTGGTTTCAGGCAATCGTTGGTGTTCAGGATATACCAGGATGCCATCGAAAGAACCGGCTTGCTCTAATTGTTCAATTGAGGCTTGTCCAGCGATGGTGATTTTTGAAGCTCCAAAGTTTAGTTTCACGTCTTCAACTGTAGGAATTTCTCGGATGTTTTTTTCGAACTTAGCGGCACAGCTGGTGCAGGATAGATTTTGGAGCTTGTAAATGTGTTGGTCCTGAGTTTCGCTCATTTGTATCGGTCCTCCTCTGCATGCTCGCAAGCAATGCGGACTAACTGGTGCACATGATCATCAGCTAGTGAATAAAAAACCAATTTCCCGCGTTTTTCATAATCTGCCAATCCCATATTACGCAAATAGCGCAGATGGTGCGAAGCAGTAGCTGTGGTTGTCCCTAGAATATTGGCCACGTCACAAACACATAATTCTTTTTCCAGTGTCAAAGCATAAGCAATTTTCAGTCGGGTCGCATCAGAAAGTGCTTTGAAGATTAACTCCACCCCACGAATGCCGACCATCTTAGGTTGAACCCTTCCAATCACTTCTTCGTCATAACAGAAAGTTTGGCATGTATCATTCTTTTTACTAATTTCGATTTCCTCCATTTTTACACCTCATTCAAATGTTCGTTTGAGTATTAGTTTAGAAAGAGTTCGTTGATTTGTCAATTCTAATATTCAAACGGTTGTTTTAATGTTCAAAGATTCTTGGTAGACTTTATAAGAGGGAAAGTGGCTTATTAAATAAAAACAACCCATTCTGGAGGTTTTTAGCAAATGAAAAAAATATGGATAATGGCAGTATTGATACTGCTTATGTGTTCGACTACTGTTTCTGCTCATACTGCACTCGAAAAAAGTGTGCCGAGTGATGGAGCTACAGTGACTGAAGAACTTAATGAAATTGTTCTTGAATTCAATACCGCCTTGGAGAAAGGCAGCAACTTTACCGTGGAAAACCAAGAGGGCGAGGAAGTTCCTTTCAATGTTCAGCTCTTGGAACAATCAATGAGTGGGAATCCTAAGGGCAGCATGCCTGATGGGGACTATACTGTGAAATGGAAAATAATCGGCGCGGATGGGCATCCAATTGAAGGTATTTTAAGCTTTACCGCAAAAACAGGAGAGGTGAAGAAAACAGAGGATACAGAAGAGCAAATTACAGGTTCCCTTTCAGAGGTACCAACTAAAGAAACACAAACCTTTGAAACGGATCAGCAAACTAGCGAAACGACAACATCCAGTCCTCCGTATGCCGTAATAATCATTTTTATTATTTTGGCGATAATCGCAGCTGGTACATTCATGTGGGCGCTGGAGAGGCGAAAAAGTTAAATGATCTGGCTATACATAGCTGAAATGCTTCTATATCTCTGTTTTTCGCTTTTAATTGGCTCGTTGCTTATTCACTTAGTTCCAGCCAATAAAAAGCCGGATCTGGTAATAAATAAACGCGTCCTACAAATTTCCATCTTGGGCATTGCTTTTTTATCGACAGCTCCCGTCATTCGGCTTGTAGTATTTCTATACGAAGATATCGGTCTTTTATTGACCGTTCAAAATGTAGTCGGGGAATTCGAGGTAGGGCAAGCGTGGTCAGTAACGGTTTTAACTTCTCTTTTTTTCTATTTTTTCGTATCAGTTACTCCCGTTTTTAAGAGCAAAGTATTGATCGTTGTCTCCCTCGTTTTTACTTTTCTGCTCCTTCTCGCGTTGGGATGGGGAAGCCATGCAGCTTCATTAACAGATGGAAGTGGATTTATTTTTCATACTTTACACTTTACAGCTGCAACGGTTTGGATAGGTATTTTACTTATTGTTAGCTGGTTTTCAGTGTCTTCTAAAAACTGGCTCCCATTTATAAAATGGTTCACTCCACTTGCTATCATATGTTTAATTATCATTTCGGCTTCAGGATTATATATCATGACTTTGGCGTTGAATTTAAAAGACTATACGGATGCGTGGCAAATGCCATATGGCCAAGCAATTTTAGTGAAACATTTATTAATTCTTCCAGTATTACTCTTTGCTTTCATCAATGGCATATTCATTAGAGCGAAATTAAGCAGAGGGAAAAAGGTAAATCCATTGCCTTGGGCCAGAGCAGAAAGCGTTGTATTGTTACTTGTATTGTCGGCAACTGCAGTATTAGGGCAACAAGAACCTCCCCATTCAATCGAATCGTTTATAAGAATGAATGGAGCTTCCAATCTTTTTGCTTATTTTCATACTGGTTCGATGGATACTGCGATGCATCTGCAATTTGAGTGGAGCATTCTTGGCGTTTTATTTTTGTTTCTCGGCACAGCCTTTGGCAGTCTTGTCATTTATAGTTTCAAGCAAAAAATCCCTGTATATTTGACATTGGTGATGGGATTGTTTTGTGTGTTGAGTTTTTATGTAGGCTTAATGCTCAGCGTTGGATAATAAAAGTAGAAAAGAGGATATAAAAATGGGAAATAAATCGAAGCAATCTAAAATGAAATGGATCGTCCTAGCAACCGCTGTATTAGCAGTAATTGTATCCGTCATAGTGGTATTTCTGAATCAAGAGGAAGCACCCGCTGTAGAAACAGCACAAGTGGATGTTTCCGGACAGCCCACTTTAGGTGAGGGCAATGCTCCAGTGACAGTAGTGGAATACGGTGACTTTAAGTGCCCATCTTGTAAAGCTTGGGGAGAAATGGTATATCCTCAGCTTGTAGAGGACTATGTGGAAACAGGAAAGGTGAAGTTTTCTTATATTAATGTATTTTTTCACGGAAATGAGTCTGTATTAGGTTCTTTGGCTGCGGAGTCGGTTTATGAGCAGAGCCCAGAAATTTATTGGGAGTTTCATAAAGCTCTTTATGATGCCCAACCAGTAGAAGACCATGATGCCGCATGGATTACGCCAGAAAAATTGATGGAAGTAGCATCAGCATTTCCAGAGATTGACCAGGTTCGTCTAAAGGAAGACATCGAACAAGTGTCACAACAAGAACAGCTCCAAAAGGATGAAGCTCTAGTGGAAGAAGCTGGTGTTTCTCAAACACCTACTATTTCAGTTAACGGCCAACAATTGGAAGACCCCTTTGATTATGATGCGATCAAAGCCTTGATTGATCAAGAATTGGAAGGTGCAGAGTGATGGCGAAAGAACAAGGACAGTCTGGAAAAACGGGGATTCTACTCTATAGTGCGTGGTTTGTTTCCCTAGTAGCGATGCTGGGAAGCCTATACTTCAGTGAAGTGCAAGGTTTTATTCCGTGCGAACTTTGCTGGTATCAACGGATTGCCATGTATCCCTTAGTGCTGATTTTGGGCATTGCAACCTTTACAAACGACACTAAAGCGCCTCGTTACGTTTTGCCACTCTCCCTTTTGGGTGGGAGTATTTCCGTTCTGCACTACTTGGAACAAAAAATTCCTGGGTTTGGTGGATTCAAGCCCTGTGTCAATGGGGTTCCATGCAGCTCAGAATATATCAATTGGGCAGGTTTCATCACGATTCCATTCTTGGCATTGATTGCCTTTGTTTTAATCACGGTAACTATGCTATTACTGGCATTTAGAGAATCTCGTTCTTAATCTGTATATGCATCTCAAGTTATTCTGTCTTTGCTGTGAGGTTTAACAATTTCTATGGTTTTGGGTCTAGTAAAGATGAAAGATTAGTACTGAGGGGGGAACGTATGGCTGTAAGAAAAAAGCAACGTTTAATTTTGAGAAGTGTTATCTTGCTTGTCATGACGGGTGCCATCATATTTACGATTTATAATGCACTAACGAAAGAGCAAAGTGAGGTATTACAGGTAGGAGACAAGGCACCTGATTTCACCTTAACTGACTTAAATGGGCAGCGCCAGCAACTATCTGAGTATAGAGGACAAGGAGTTTTTGTAAACTTTTGGGGAACTTGGTGCAAACCATGTGAGAAAGAGTTTCCATTGATGGAAAAGCAATACCAGAATTACAAGGATCAAGGCGTGCAAATATTGGCTGTAAATATTGCTCAGTCTGACTATGAAGTGAAACAATATGCAGAACAAAAAAACTTAACCTTCCCAATTGTTATTGATAAAAATAAAAGTGTAATGGAGGCATACAACATTCGCCCACTTCCTACTACCATGTTGATCAATCCAGATGGAGATATCGTAAAAATCATTACCGGTGAAATGTCGGAGGAAGACATAAGAAGGTACATGGAAGAGATTAAACCAAAAGCTTCCTGAAGGGGTTAATAAGAGAACAGCTCTCTGTTTAAATTCCTTTGTTTTAAAGCAAAGGCCTATGGAATTTTTTCCTTGGCCTTTTTTTATTGAAGCGTATTTAAAACAAGCCCGACGTTTTAGTTTAAGAGCTTTAAGAGATCGAGTGACACAATTAAATTTTAGAAGTTGAGGAAGAATTATCTTTTAAAAAACTGAACTGACCCCCGATTGGTAGACACTTTAAGAAAGTGACTACCAGTCGGGGGTTTTTTCTGGTTATATTATTTGAAGCGTGTTTATAAGCTAAACTGTGAAGAATCTTTGAATCGGTCCAGGCCATTGGTCTAGATAAAATTCCGAGTAATTATTGTTAGTATACTCAGAAATTACCTCTCTCCAAAACTTTTGAGCTGGAAGGTTGGTTTCAAGTTCCGCCACTTCCCAAGTATCTTGAAAGAGATTGAAAATATGAAAGGCTGCTCGTTTTCCAACACCTTCTTTTCGATATTTTCTCATTACAAAAAACTCACACATTTTCATATAAGAAGGATTACTTGCATCTTCAACAGTTATCTTACGTACCAAAGCAAATCCTGCATACTTACCGTCCACTTGAAATAAAAATGGATAGTGGTTTGGTTCGTTCCAATAACAATCCAGATATTTATAGCCAAACAATCCATTTTCATCTACATCTTCAGATTCAAACTCTGAAAAATCATATTGGTACAATTCCAATAAATTCTTTAAAATCTCTTTCCGTTCCACGATTGGTTGAATGATTTCAATTTTCATTATTATCCCCCATATAAGTAGTTTATTTATTAGATAATAAACTTTAAATGTGAAAAAAGTGTCGAGTATAGCTAGTAATTTAAATGTTCTGATTGAAATTACGATGGAGAATTAGCAGTTATATAAATAGAAAGGGCTAAGTAAGTCTGGTTAAAGCCTACTTTGTTGCCCTTTTATCTATGACTCTTAAAAGAGAATCCATAAAGATAGAGGAGGAAAGTGAACTTTGGTGTACTCCATATCTAAATATATAGAATAATTACTTAAAAAAGTACAGAGAGGTGCCGGAATAGTGATTCGATTTGATCGATATGAAGAAAATCGGCTATATTGAGGATTTACAGAGAGAGAGCTAGAGGTTATTTTAACGATACTGGAAAAAATTCTGAACAATGAAATCACAAGGCGAATGGATGTATTGACAACGACTTTTCGAAAAAGAAAAATAGAAGAACGCGAATCAAAAGGTAAAGAATGAAAAAGATAGCTTAAAGTTCAGTGTATAAATGCGATATAATAGAAAGAACTTGTTCATCCGAGAAACTGCAACAAACATTGAGGGGGCATTTACTTGAGATTAGAAGAGGCCAATAAAAAGTTGGCGGCTACGTTGCCTGCTTTAAAAGGGATATCAAAAGAAGAAGAGTTTGAGCACGACCATGAAGATCCGGAACAACGCTTTGAAGAGCGAGAAATGCGGAAAGTGGCAGACCATCTGTATAGCTTAATTTATTCGGTTGAGTACCTTCAGAAACCGATTCAAGCCAGTGGAAGAGTTATTAAACGGTCAGACGGACGTTATGAAATCGAAGGCGCTGAAGATTACTTTACGTCGGGCAGTCCCCTTGAAATCTGGGATGAATCACAAGAAATATACGCACGAACACGAATTGAGCATGACGGTGAGGATTACTTTGCGGTAGGCATCAAACAACCTTTGGAGGGTCTACAAGCAAGATGTCGATAATATAAGAGACTCTTTCTGCACCAACAGCAATAAACTTAATGATTTGATCCGAAAAATAGCGAGAACCCATTTTCTTGGTCTTCAAGAGAATGGGTTTTTGTATGCTTATTTATAAAGGGAGGATTCAGAGCGTTTCTAAAGTGGTATGATAAGAACGTATGTTCTTTTTAATTGAAAGGAGGCGATAGCATGAAAACAACGAAACACACAAAACAAGTAGGGGCTGTCAGCGATCGAGGGTTAATTAAATGGCAAGGGATGCTGCTGACGGAACATGTCCGGTTGATCAAAGAATTTTACGAGGAACAGGACCAGGTGCCGAAACCCGAATTGACCGATTTTGATTTGCAAGCCATCCAGGAAGAAGTGGAAATCGCCATGAGCCGAAGATGTGAGGTCCAACTGAAGACATGGAAAAACGGCGCGTTTTTTACGCATACTGGGGTGATTCAAGAAATCGATTTGAGGAATGGGCAACTGGTTTATGAAGACGAATCCGGACGGCAGCGATTGCCGATTGAGAGCTTGGTAGGCATTCAGTTAGTGGATTGATTCAAATGATCAAAAGAAAATGACCGATGCAACCTATTTTGCATCGGTCATTTTCTTTTTTCCCTGCCATTCTTTTAGCGCAGCTATGAGGTTTGAGGAATTCCCCTTACAAAAGACGAATCCCATGTCTGAGATTCGCCTTCTGAGGGATTTATCTTTTCTGAGACGATGGAAGATGCGATTCATTTCGTCTGAGAATCCCGTAGGGACGGGGTTTTTAAATAACCCCGATTTCCCTCAAGGAAACGCCGTCTTTTTGGCTGACAATCAGTGAATCCAACACTTCAATGCCAATCAGCTCGCCGGCATCCATCAATCGCTTGCTGACAGCTACGTCTTCATTTGCTCGATTTTATGCAGTGGTCAGTTGAGATGATGTATATGCTCGGTGTTTGTCCTAACCTCTAGTTACATAGATATTACATTTAAATTTTATAGGCTATTAGAAAAACTACTCGATAAACTGCTATTTACCTGTAAAATATTATCTTAAAGGTAACTAGTTTTTATAGGCATTGCATCAAACCTTTCAAAAAAGTTTTTAACAATAGTTATAATTTATAAAGTGAGGCATTCTACTATTGTTAATACTAATGTTTATTGAGCTCATTAGAGGAAATCCTAATTATCTATCTAAAAATTTCACAATGTTATGAAAGTGTGAGGGAATATTAGTATGCGTATTAATTTAATTTTGGGTAATCATATAGATTCTTTAATATGGTTTAAGAAGCTAAAAGCTGAAAATGAAGAAGTAGTAATGATTTTAGATTACGACTTGAATGAAGATATTTATTATGAGAATGATATTATATACATTTCATCCGAATGCGCGAAAAAGTTAACTAAAGAGGCTAGCTCAGTTAGTTATTTTAAATCTTTGTATGTGTATCCGGGAATGTATAAAGAATTGAGTTAATAGCATTTTTGGAAATGGAGGAGGACTTAGGATGCCAGCATATAACAAGCTAGTTAGAGACAAAATCCCACAAGTAATCGAAAACAGCGGTCTTCAATTCGAAACCCGTATTTTATCAGAAGAAGAGTATAAAACAGAGGTAACGAAGAAACTCACTGAGGAGCTTCATGAATATGAGGAAACTGATAATCCAAAAGATGCGGTTGAAGAGCTTGCAGACATTCTCGAGCTGATTCATGCAGCTGCTGAACTCAATGGATCTTCGTTTGAAGAAGTAGAAGAAGTGCGAGTAAAAAAAGCGGAAAAACGCGGCGGATTTAAAGAAAGAATCTTTTTAATCGAGGTTGAAGATGAGTAAATTGCAGCTGGTCACTTCACAGCTCGTGAGCCACTTGAACCAGCTTTCGAAAGAAGCTGTTGATATTAACTGGATTACGGCGTTTGCAATGAAGTCCGGTGTGAGAATCGTGACACCATTCTTGAAAGAAGCCGCAGACCGTGGTGTGCCAATCAAACTATTGATTGGTGACTATCTTTTTGTGACACAGCCGGAAGCACTTGAGATGTTGTTGGATGAATTGCCTTCCGCTGAAATACGTTTATGGAAAAGCGGAGGTGCTTCATTTCATCCCAAGTCTTACTTATTCCGCGGTGAAGAAACGTCGCACCTGATCGTTGGATCGTCCAATTTATCCCGCTCCGCATTGACGGAAGGTGTGGAATGGAATTTAATCGCGCCAACTTCAGTAGATGAGACGGTATTTGATGAAGCGGCAGAGCAATTTTTAGCGTATTTCTACGCGGATGAAACGATTCCTTTGAATAAAGAAACGCTTCAGGAATATAAAATGCTTCATGAAAAAGCAAATCTCAAACGGCCAATCAGCCCGGTTTGGTCGGAAGCGGAAGAAACGGGACTTATGCTGGGGGCATCGCAGCCTCAGGAAATCGTAGAAACAGGAGCCCCATACATAACTGAATTAAAGCCACGGCCCGCCCAGCAGGAAGCACTCGGTGCACTCGATACGGTGATGGAAGAAGAATATACTCGCGCGATGGCTGTGCTTGCGACAGGGCTCGGGAAAACCTATCTCGCGGCGTTTTTTGCGAAGAAGTTCAAACGGGTGTTGTTTGTTGCGCATCGCCAGGAGATCCTTCACCAGGCAAAAGAATCGTTCCAAAAAGTTCACCCGCATAAAAAATCCGCGTTTTACCATGCGACAGAAAAGGATACCTCCGCAGATTTTCTGTTTGCTTCCATCTATACACTGGGAAGTGAGTATCACTTAGATCAATTCGAGCGGGATGCGTTCGATTTAATTGTGGTAGATGAATTCCACCATGCAGCTTCCCCGACTTATAGAAGGCTGCTGGAGCATTTCGATCCGCAGTTTTTGCTTGGGATCACGGCAACACCTGACCGCATGGACAATCAGGATGTGTATGCCCTATGTGATGGCAATGTCGCGATTTCGATTCATTTCCTCGATGCCATCGAGCGCAATTGGCTGGCGCCGTTTCGTTATTTTGGCGTATACGACAATACCGATTACTCGAAGATTCGCTGGCTCGGAAACCGCTACGACGAAGAAGAACTGCTTCAGGCGCAGTTGAGGGAAGACTATGCTGAAGCAGTATTCGAAGCGTGGCAAAAGCATAAGCAGACCCGCACGATCGTCTTTTGTTCGACGGTCCGGCAGACACAATTTATGGACCAGTTTTTCCGGGAGCGCGGCATTCGTTCGATGAGTTTGTCGGGCGGTACGCCTGCAGAAGAGCGGAAAGCGGCGAGAGCACAATTGGATTCAGGAGAGTTGGAAATCATCTTCACGGTCGATTTGTTCAATGAAGGTGTCGATATTCCGAAAGTCGATACCTTGCTGTTTATCCGACCGACTGAGTCGCTCACAGTCTACACCCAGCAAATCGGCCGGGGACTGCGCATTGCGGACGAAAAGGATCATTGCGTGATTATTGACTTTATCGGCAATTACCGCAACGCCGATTTGAAGCTTTCGGTATTTGATACAGTGCCTCAAGCTAAAGGAAAACCTCAAGGCGTCGCACCTTTAGTCCCTGCGAATTGCGATTTCAATTTAGAATTGGCAGTCGTCAATTTATTGGTAGAGCTGCGGAAGAAACGCGCGCCTAGAAAAGAAGCAATGGTTCTTGCTTACCGCGAATTAAAGCGGGAGCTCGGCAGGCGTCCTACTTATTTAGAATTTCATCTCCAAGGGACGGCGGAATCGAAAACGATCAGGCAGGAATTCGGCAGCTGGTTCGGCCTGCTCGCTTATGCGGCGGAGTTGAATGCAGAAGAGATTGAAGTATGGACGAAGCACCAGAATTGGTTGTTGGAAGTCGAGAAGACCGGAATGAACAAAAGCTATAAGATGGTTGTCTTGAGTTACATGTTGTCACAAGGCGTGGAGAACTGGCTGGAGCCGATCACGCCAGTGGAAGCAGCACCGTATTTCCATGAGTTCCTGACGGCGAAACAATACCGCTTGAATGCTGATTTCAATGATGTGCAGGGAAGAAAGCTCAGAGACTACGATGAAAAGAAAATCGCAGATCTGATTGAGCGGATGCCGATGACGAAGTGGAGCGGCAGTGCAAAAGGCGGCCTGGTGACATTTGAAGGAGGATCGTTTACTTTGAATCTATCGCCAAGTATTGAACATCAGCGAATTCTGCATGAGTGGACGAAGGAAATTGCTGAATATCGGCTGCATGCTTATTTTGAGAGGAAAGCGATTAATAGAAACTAAAGTAACGGCAGGAAGAGTGATTATAAAACTCATCCTGCCGTTTTTAATATGACTAATTAAAAAAAGATATTGCAAAATTGAGAGGTTAAGAACCAATTCTTTTTACTAAGTTTCCAACGGATTACTTAGAATCAGTGAGCAATCTGCTTGAAAAAATATACCCCAATGGGTATTATAAAGTTAATCAAAGATATTACTCAAACAGGAGGAATCCATATGACTAACCAAGTAACTGTCTACTCAACGAACACATGCCCATACTGCACGATGCTCAAGAATTTCCTGGACCAAAACGGCATCGCTTACACAGACGTCAATGTCCAGAAAGATCCAGTAGCGGCTAGCCGCCTTGTCCAGGCAACCGGCCAAATGGGGGTTCCGCAGACGAACATCAACGGCGAGTGGGTGCTCGGCTTTGACCCGCAGCGCGTCCAATCTTTGTTGAAGCAGTAAGTATACAGAAATACTGCCATAGAATTTAAAAACTCCTGTACATTGTTTTCGGTATGAACCGTAAAACAACATGTACAGGAGTTTTTTATTCTTTTTAAGTGTAACCTGCAATATTGCGTTCTAGCTGAGCATTAATGAAACATCGGCTGCCGCTTCTTTCAAGCGTTCGATATAGGTGCCGATTTCAGTGTCATTGATTCGGAAGGACGGGCCGGCGATGGACAGGCCCCCCATCAAGTATTTGCCGTTGCGCAGTATCGGGGTGGATATACCAATCGCGTTTTCGTCGACTTCGGAATTAGTCAATGCGTAGCCATTTTGATTAATTCTGCTGAGTTCAGCTTTCAATCGGTCGCCTTCTGCTTCAGGTAAATCCGAATCGATGAGGAAATCGCTTTGTTCTTGCGGCAGGTATGCCAGTAAGATTTTCGAAGAGGCTCCCTTAAACAAATCTAGCACTTGGCCTTCCTCGTAGGAATACTTCAATTTATGCTTACATTCGAGGTGGGCAAGCACTTGGACTTTGGCGCCTTTGATTGCAGTCAGGTTAACCGATTCTCCGAGATCTTCATTCAACTCCTGCATGATCGGCAATGCTGACTCGATTAAAGGAGAGAAAGAATTTTCTTTGACCCGCGACAGCTCATCCGCCAGCCAGCCGGGAGCGTACAGCCCTTTTCCGGCCATTTCGATTAGGCCCGACTGTGTCAATCCTTTAATTTGGCGGTAAAGCGAGCTTCTTGGAACGTCAATTGCTTGCAGCATTTCATCGATATGTAGAGGCGATCCGTGGGTGCGGAACAATTGCAGTATTTTCAAATTCATAAAAAACACCTCTTTTTGTCTCAAAATATTAGACATTTAATTTGTCTTAATATTCTTCATACTATACTCTTTCAAATAATACATCAATACAAAAGGGGTTTTGTGATGAATACAACTGTGATTTTGTTTCTATCTATTGCTGTGGTACTTTCAGGGATAATTGTTTTTTCTTACATTTTGGGACGTAAAAAACAAGGAGTAGAAAACTGGTACGTAGGTGGACGATCATTACCGCTATATGTTCAGATCGGAACGCAATTTGCGACGGTTATGGGGGGCGCGGTCATCGTCGGTCTTGTTGGAACCGCCTATTCGAGTGGCTGGTCCACATTGACATATGGCTTATTGACAATGATTGGGTTTATCCCGTTTTTGTTTATGGCGAAATGGCTGCGCAATAGTGAGTTCGAGACGATGCC
Organism: Planococcus plakortidis; assembly: GCF_001687605.2. Taxonomy (NCBI): domain Bacteria; kingdom Bacillati; phylum Bacillota; class Bacilli; order Caryophanales; family Caryophanaceae; genus Planococcus; species Planococcus plakortidis. The sequence continues at coordinate 2,912,343 of NZ_CP016539.2, read as the reverse complement.
TGACATCATCACGAAAATTTATGGCCGTCATCCGGTATTATCGATACTGGTCATCCTGAGTACACTCATCGTGCCGTTCGGCTGGATGATTACCCAATTGGTCGGGTTTGGAAAAATCTTTTCAACCATCACTGGCGTAGACGCACCGCTGATGGTGGCGGCGTTCGCTGTAATCAGCTTGGCTTTCGTTCTGCCAGCGGGGATGACGTCAGTTGCCTGGACTGATTTTATTTTCGGGTGTGCCATGGCTGTCGGTGCGGTCATTGCATTCTTCATGGCGATGGATATTGGGGATGGTTTCCAGACAATCATGTCCAATACACCGAGTGAAATTTCCGATTTCCCAAGTGGTCTTGCCGGCGTAGGAATGGGGACTATCTTGTTTTGGATTTTTGGCGTCATGCCTGGAAATTTAACCAATCAGCAACTGTATCAGCGTATCTACTCCGCTGACAATTCGCGGAATGCGACGATTTCCATTGGAGTGACAGCTGTGTTATTTGCTGTTGCAACTTTCTGGTCCTCGACGATCGGGTTGACGGTGCGCTCTTTGAATCCGTCACTTGATAACGCTGAAAATGCAACCGGATGGTTTTTAACGCAGACACCGGATTGGTTCTTGATCATGTTTGCGGTGTTCATCGTCGCAACCATCATGTCGACGCTCAGTAGTGCGGTTCAGTCGGTTGTGGTGACGATTACAAAAGATATTTATACGAATTATGTAAATCCAGACATTGAAGAAAAAAAGCTGATTTCCGTATCGCGCGTTGTTTCAGTGGCGGTATTGGCTTTAGCGGTTTCCATGGCAATCTTTTTCCCGCAAGCGCTCGGCTGGATTGTCGCTTCGTTCGCTTATTCGGTATCGGCTCTATTGGTGCCGATTCTCGGCGGCTTCATCTTAAGGGATAAAAACATCCTTGACCATCGCGCAGGAATCGCCAGTATCGTCATGGGAATCGGTGGATCGGGCATTGCGCATTTTCTCGGTGCGGACATCTATGTCATTTATGGCCTCGCTGCATCACTGGTGGGACTAGCCGTTGTAGCAGCATTCAACAAAGCAAAGGAGAGACAGCATGAAATTCGAAAAAGTGATTCAAGGGCATATCGTAACTCCTGAAGGAGACTTTTCTGGTGAAATCGGAATAAATAATGGGAAAATCCTAGAAGTCTCGGATAGGAAAGGAATGTTGCATGGAGAGGAGACCGTTGATTTTGGGGAGGATTTTGTCTTCCCTGGTTTTATTGATGCACACGTTCATTGCTTCAGCAACCCGAACGAAGGCATTCGAAAAGCATCTTCTGCAGCGGCAAAGGGCGGAATTACAAGCTTCTTGGATATGCCGTACGATCTGCCTGTACCAATCAGCAATGTCAGCGTATTGGAGGAGAAAATTGCTGAGGTTAACGAACAGGCGGTAGTGGACATCGCCTTATGGGGCACCATTCCGAAAGAGAACGGAGCACAGGTCATCGATGAATTGGCAGAGGCTGGCGTCGCCGGTTTCAAATTGTCGACCTTCGAAACGGATCCGTACCGTTTTCCCCGCATTGAAGACGCGGATATATTGGAAGCGATGAAGAAAACGGCGGCCCATAATTTGGTTATCGCATTTCACGCAGAAAATGATGAAATGCTGACGCGTTATATTGAAGATGCTAAAAAAGCAGGCCAAAAGGAGGCGATCCATCATAACTTGACGAGGCCACCGGTGACGGAAACGACCGCAGTCGTTAAATTATTGGACATGGCTTCGTGGTCCGGTGCGAAACTGCATATCGTCCATGTCAGCCATGCGCGGAGTATCGATTATGTCGAGTGGTTCAAGCAGCAAGGAACGAACGTAACGGCGGAGACTTGCTATAATTATTTGTTGCTGACGACGGAAGATCTCAAGAAATTTGGCCCGAAAGCGAAAATCAACCCACCTCTGAGATTGCCGGAACAAGTTGAAGCGCTGGAGCGGAAATTACTCGAAGGCCAAATCGACTTTATCACTTCCGATCATGCACCATGGCAAAAAGCGGATAAAACCATCGGCGAGTACGATATCTTCAAGGCGAAATCCGGTTCTCCAGGTCTTGAAATCATGGTGCCTTTGTTGTTCGACCATCTTGTAGATCAAAAAGGAATTTCTCCAGCCCGTTTTGCGGAACTGCTAGCCCTGGCACCAGCCCGACGGTTCAGACTTGTGGATAAAGGCTCGATTGAAACCGGCAAAGACGCCGATATTGTAGTCATTAAAAGAGGTGCGCCATGGCGCATCGACGAAAACGACTTCCTTTCTGTATCGGATGTTTCGCCTTTCCATGAGCATACAGTGCACAACCGTATAGAGGCGACATTTGTACGCGGACATCTAGTGTACAGTCATGAAGGCGGAATCAATACGCAGACTGCAGGCCGGTTCATCAAACCCGGGGAGGTGAATCGCGATGAAGATAAACAAGCAGCGCTTGGTGGACATGTTGGAACAAGTAAATAACATCACCGAAGAGGGGGAAGGCATCACTCGCCTTGCATATTCTCGGAAAGAACAAGAGGCCTTAGATTGGTTTATCGACACATGTGAACGACATTCCATTAGAACGCACCGGGATGCAATTGGCAATGTATTCGGAACGGTTGGACCAGACAGTGGGAATGGTGTCTTGATTGGTTCTCACCTTGACACGGTGAAAAACGGCGGCAAATACGATGGTGCGCTTGGGGTGGTTGCAGGGCTTGAGATATTGCTCATCTTGCAGGAAATCGGTGTGCAGTTGAAGCGGCCAGTGACCGTCGTTTCTTTTCGTGGGGAAGAAGCGAATATCCTTGGCGGCACATTCGGAAGCCGGGCATTTTGCGGAAATATTGAATTTGATACATCGTTCAGCGAGCGGCTTAAAAGTACTCCTTTCACTCTCCAACAAGTCAAAGACACAGTGGGATATGAACGCTATAGCGATTATCTGGAGCTCCACATCGAGCAAGGGAAAAAACTTGAATCAAACGGTTCAGCAATCGGCGTCGTCCATGCAATCGCGGGCATTAAGCGCTTGGATGTGGCGGTTTACGGGGAAGCTGCTCATTCTGGAACGATGGGAATGAATGAACGAGACGACGCATTGACGTCCGCCGCCCACATTATTCTCGAATTCGAGCGCCTCGTCAAATCATTCGGTGAACCGAATGTCGGGACGATTGGCGAATTGCATATGCACCCGAACTTGCCGAATGTCGTGCCGGGGCGTGTCGATTTGACGCTCGAAGTAAGAGGGACTGAGCTTGAAGTGATGCGCGAGATTACAGACCAGATTTCCGATTATGCGTCCGTGAATCATTCTGTCTCCATTACACCGAATATCGAAAAGGCGCCGTCCTCCTTGTCTGAAACCCTTTCTGCAATTGTCGGACAGGCAAGCCAGGAAGCGGGCATTCCTTATGAATCGATGATGAGCGGGGCAAACCACGATGCCAATTCGCTAGCTTCAGTTATGAATTCAGCTCTGGTATTCATTCCCTGCTTAGCAGGCATCAGCCACAACTCGAAAGAATTTGCGGCAGCAGATGATATGGAGAATGGCGCGAATGTTTTGCTCGGCAGTGTCTTGAAGCTGGCGAAGTGAGCCGTTCAGAGGTCGGATAAAACTAGCTACGTTACTTCATGGGGAAACATTAAAGTATAAATCTTGATTTCTCGTTAATAATTTATAAAAAATTTCAACATCCTGTCTCCTTTTTCGCAGTTTCCGTCTATCTAAGAGATGAAAGGCAATTTTCTTAGCATAGGGGGAAAGCTGATGGAAAAGGAGTTTTTTGTTGAGGTGCTCGAGCATCCGGAGTATGGGGAAGTGTATCGCTTTTTGGAAGTGGATCCGCAGACGGGGGAGGAACAGGCGGTTGACCCGTTCGACAGCGGGATGGTGAGACGCTACCAGGAGGCACCGCCGGAGTTGTTCTACATCACGTCGAAACGCGGGGCGGATGCGAGCGGATTTTACCAGGGCGAGCAGTTTATCGTGCAGCGCGGCTCGAAGTTTGCGGGCACGACCACGCCAAAATGCCCGAAGCGTTATTTGAAGCTAAGGGAAGAGCTGTTGCTGTCTGGGAAACTGACGCCGCTCGGCCACCAGTATTTGGTGATGGAAGATGTGGAATTCGCGTCGCCTCTGATTGCGATGGGTGTCGCGATCGGCGGCTGGGCGAAGGGAGCGCATGATTGGAAGAAAATTTAAGTACGGTATTATATGAAGGTGATTCCCAGTGCACAATTGTATAGGAGACGGCAAAAGCATCGCTTTGAGCGATGTTTTTTTTAGTGCCCAAAAGAAAAAACACTGAAGTGATTTCAGTGTTTTTTGTGGCTGATTTTCGGTTGAAAGCATTTCGTGCAATTTTATTCCCCGACCATCCCGTCATTATCGTTATCGCGCATATGCGGATACAGCCAATGATCGCTCATGATGGGCATCGTAAACCCGGCGTCTTTTGCTTCCTGGATCGTCACTTGGCCGTTGCCGTTTGTGTCGACGCTCGAGACGTCACCGCCTGTTTCTGGGCTGCTAGTTTCCGGTGGACTGGATTCAGCATCCGTAGTTGCGCTGTCCGTTAAGCCGAGGGAGGCGTTGACTTCATCGGGGTTGACGTTGTCGAATGTGTCGACCACTTCGTTGCCTCTGACGGTATAGCTGTATTGATAGCTGGACGGCACTTGCGTCTCGGTATCGGGATAGGTGATGATCGCTTCGAAATCGGTGGCGCCGCCCGCATCGCGAATGACGTCTTCCATATACGCCTGGTCGCCGTGGCGGTTGAGCGTGCTTTCTTGCGGAGTGATGTTATAGGCGTTCGAGACCCCGCCGAGTGAATCGGCGATGACGTGTCCTTCGTCCAGAATGTCGCTTTCGACACCCGGCACTTTGGCTTCGTCGGAATAATAGCGTCCTGAGTCGAGGACCGGCTCGCTCGTGTCGTCCTGCAAAATGATTTCATCCGCAATGACGCGTTCCAATTGGCCGTGTTCATTCGTGAACGCCCAGTATTCGCGTTCTCCGTAACCGATGGAGACGACGGTGTTCGGTTCACGGTGGCCGGACAAATCGCCGCCGTCCACTTCGATGAGTTCGTATCCTTCGAACGGTGCTTCCGCAGGGTGTGCGGCCGTTTCTTCTTCGGGTGCATCTGCAGCTGGCTGTTCCGCTTCGCTTGGGGCTGTTTCTTTCTCTGCCTCATCAGGCGCTTCGGTTTCGGTGGCCGTTTCGTCAGGGGCTTCCGTTTCCGCGGAACTTTCTTGTTGCACATCGGCTTCCGGGGTTACGGCTTGTTCGGTTTCGGTGCAGCCGGCCATGAAGGCGGCCAGCAGCAAGACGATCCAGTAATTCATTCGTTTTTTCATGTAAAGACACTCCTCTGGTTGTGTATTCTCCGGATGGGCTGCGGAAGGGGATGAAGTTCTGCTTGATGGATTGAATATCGCCAATGAACTAGCAATATCCTCCTTTTTTATTAATGATACCAATCATTTACATTCTATGCAGGAAAATTCCATGGTAAAGGCTGAAAATGAAAACTTATCCATTGGAGTTGCCGAAGGAGCGGCTGTTTTACCAATGAACAGGAAAAGCCCGGCCCTTTGTCGAAAAAAACGGGGAGCCAGGCTTTTCTTGTTGTGCCGGTGGTTTGATGATCATCCGGTTATTCTGAAAGCCAGGAAACGAATCCATTACATTTCCATTTTGGAGGAGCCATGAAAAAATTCGCTTTGTATTCTCTTGCGGGCGTTGCGGCCGCATCTGCCGTATCGGCATTGTTGTTAAGAAGCTATGCGCCGCTCGGGGCGACGCCGGATAAAGGGCAGCGGGCGGCTTTTGCGCAGCGCGGGCATGACGAGAGCGGCAAGTTCGCCAACCTGGAACAAGCCGATATGAACATCAGCGTTTCGGCGGGACTGTCGATGCTGAAGGATTCCGTTTTTGCGTGTGAGGTCCAGCGCCGGCCGGCGGGCAGCTTGCCGCTGGCGGATATCGATTGGGCGCTCATCGCAAGCGGCGAAGACAGCTTGACCTGGTTCGGGCATTCAGCATTTTTGTTGAGCCTCGACGGGAAAAAACTGTTCATCGACCCGATGCTCGGGCATCGGGCGTCTCCCGTTTCGTTTGCCGGCAGTGCGCGCTATAGTGTGGATTGGCTCGGCAGCATCGGACAGCTGCCGGACATTGACGCGGTGTTGTTGACGCATGACCATTACGATCACCTCGATTACGGGTCGATCCGCGCGCTGAAAAGCAAAGTCGGGCATTTCTTCGTGCCGCTCGGTGTCGGGGCGCACCTTAAGCGCTGGGGCGTGGAAGTGGCGCGCATCACCGAACTGGATTGGTGGGAGGAAACGCAGTTTCAAGGCTTGACGCTCGCATTGGCCCCGTCGCAGCATTTCTCCGGGCGCGGCTTGTTCAACCGCAATTCGACGCTGTGGGGCGGCTGGATCGTGCTTGGCCGCGATATCCGCTTTTACACAAGCGGCGACGGGGGCTATGGCAGCCATTTCAAGGCCATCGGCGAGCGTTACGGCCCGTTCGACCTCGTGCTGATGGAAGGCGGGCAGTACGATGAGCGCTGGGAAACATCCCATATGACGCCGGAACAGGCGGTACAGGCGGCGCTGGATGTCCGGGGCGAGCGGATGATGCTCGTCCACTGGGCGGCGTTCACTTTGGCGTTCCATAGCTGGACGGACCCGATCGAGCGGGCAACGGCAGAAGCGCAGCGTTTGGGCGTGGATTTGCTCACCCGAAGATCGGCGAGACGCTCTCGCTGTCGCGGCTTGATTGCTGCGTGTCGGCGCGCTGGTGGGAAAGGCGGTAACGGAATGGAGCTTGCCGCCGGATCCCCAAGGTTTGAGATTCGCGCGTTCTTCTTCTAGAATGGAGGTTACCAACAATCTGGAAAGAGGGATGACATGACATTGATTAAAATTTCCATGCCGGATGCGATCCGGATTGAAAAGGCCCGCCGTGACGGGGTAGAGATCGGCGAGCTTCTGAAACACGAGAATTTCGCCTCGCTCGGAACGGATCTCGAGACGGTGTTTCGTGACGGCTATCAGGTGAAATTCCTGACGGTGAACGGCGCGAAGAATTTGCTGCGCATCAAATTCGGCCAGGAAGCGGACCTTGATTATACTGAGACCGAACAGGGGCTTTCAGGGCTTGCCTTGGACGAAGCGCAAGCGGAGAGCTTCCGCCAGATTCTGTCCGATAATTGCCGCCTGGAACAGGAAGCGGGCGGCTCGTACCGGGTCATATGGGCGTAGCCGATTTTGTGGATACGGAGAGCAGGGGCGAAGCATATGCTTTGCCCCTTTTTTATTTACGCTTGGAAGCGGGAGTGAAAGACGGCGGCCTTGTTTAACGGAATTCGGAAAGGGTATTTAATTCCCATGAATAAAAAAACAGGCAAGCAATGAGGAGGATTTCTTCAATGGATTATATCAATTTGGGCAAATCGGGGCTGCGCGTCCCGAAATACATTCTCGGCACGATCCCGTTCAGCGGGACGAACGGCTTTGAAGCGGCAGGTAATGTACAGGAGAACACCGCAAACCGCATGGTGGACATGTCGATCGATGCCGGGATCAATATGTTCGATACGGCGAACCTGTATTCGAAAGGGAACGCTGAAAAGGTGCTCGGTGCGGCGATACGGGGCAAGCGCGACAAGGTGCTGATTTCGTCGAAGACCGGGTTTCCGTTCGACAGCCATCCGAATGAACGGGGAGCTTCCCGTAACAATTTGATGAAATCCATCGATGAATCGCTCGAGCGGCTCGGCACGGATTACATCGACTTGTATTTCGTCCACTTGTGGGACGGGCAGACGCCGGTCGAGGAGACGGTCGAGACGATGAACGATCTGATCAAGGCCGGCAAGATCCGCCATTGGGGCGTCTCGAACTACAGCGGCTGGGCGCTCGCGAAGACGCATACTTTCGCGGAACAGAACGGCAAGATCCCGCCGGTCACCCAGCAGATCTACTACACCCCGGAAGCGCGCGAATCGGAATACGAACTGCTTCCAGCAGGGGCGGAGCTCGGCGTCAGCTCGATGATCTGGAGCCCGCTCGGTGAAGGTCTGTTGACCGGCAAGATCGGCCGGGATAAGGAAGCGCCGGAAGATACCCGCCAAGGCGGCGGCTGGCCGGAGCCTTGGGTGTATGACCAGGAGCGTTTGTATACCGTCATCGATGCCTTGGAGGAAGTGGCGGCAAACCACAACGCCAGCGTGCCGCAAATCGCCTATGCGTGGGTGCGCGACCGCCCGAACGTCGGGCCGATCGTCATCGCGGCGCGCAATGAAGAGCAGCTCGAAGAAAACATCGCATCCTACAAGATCAAGCTCAAGCGCGATGAGCACGACTTGATCGAAGCGGCAGCCCGTCCGGCGCCATTCTATCCGCATTGGCACCGCGCCATGAGCGGGCCGGACCAAGCGAGCCCGTCCGAGAAAGTGTATTTGGACGCTTACAAGAAAACGATGGGCCTTAAATAACTCGCAATATCTGACCGGTGCGCAATGGCGCGCCGGTTTTTCAAGGTTCAGGGAAGTTTTGCCGCATTGGATGGAACTTTCCATAGGCAGGTTCGATCTTTATAGGAGAACAGGAGGTAGGCAGATGAAAGCTGTTATTTTTGATATGGACGGCACTTTGTTCCAGACCGACACGATTTTGGAGCAATCCCTGGAAGAAGCGTTCGCGGTTCTGCGCGAAACGGGCGAATGGCAAGGCGCGGCGCCGATCGAGGCGTACCGGGACATCATGGGCGTGCCGCTGCCTGCGGTATGGGAAACGCTGTTGCCCGGGAAATCCGAGGAGACCAAGCGCGAGATGGATGCGTATTTCCTTGAACGGTTGATCGCAAATATTGAAGAAGGCAAAGGGGCATTGTATCCTCACGTTACGGAAGTGTTCGCCAGGCTGTGTGCAGAAGGCTACCGGATCTTCATTGCGAGCAATGGGCTTGTGCGCTACTTGGCGGCAATCGTTTCGCATTACGGCTTGGACGAATGGGTGACGGAAACCTTCAGCATCGAACAAGCCGCCATACCCGATAAAGCGGAACTCGTGCGCATGATCAAAGAGAAATACGGCGTAACGGAAGGGGCGGTTGTCGGAGACCGCATCTCCGATATCCGCGCGGCGAAAGCGAACGGTTTGCTCGCGGTCGGCTGCCGTTTTGATTTTGCGCAGGAACAGGAGTTGAAAGAAGCGGACGTGGTGATTGATAGCTTGGCGGATTTGAGAAACGTGTTGGCGCAGGTGCAGGTCAAAGGATAATCAACGAATTGACAGAAAGGGCGCATTTGGATATTCCCTTCCATGAATAGATGTGGTAATATTGAGACAATTAAACGAAACGGAGGTGAAAAGAATGGAGAAATGTGCTGCGGTGATGGGTGTGAAAATGGAGGAAGCTTTGTATTTCACACGTGTCATTACGTTTGATTTGACGCCGACGGGAGAAGTCTGCCCTTTTTTAGTCAATTTCAAAATCACGCGCAGCTGATATCTGACATTCTTTTCACCAGTGGAGAAGACTGCCCGATACGCGGCAGTCTTTTTTTGTACCGATTTTCAGCTGCGCCCTGGAGGCGTAAACTATGCAAATCACAGCACAACAACTAACGAAATCCATTGGCGGCAACGAAATCTTCGCCAATTTATCATTCGAAATCAACGAAAAAGAACGGATCGCCATCGTCGGCCGCAACGGCTCGGGTAAGACGACTTTATTTCAGCTGCTCGCGGGGCTGGAAGAGCCGGACGCCGGCACGATCATCCGCACGAAGAACACCCAGATCGGCTATCTGCACCAAATCCCCGACTACCCGGGGTACAGCGTCTACGAAGTGTTGAACGAAAGCTTCAGCGACTTGCACGGGATGCAGAAGCGGCTCAGTGAACTGGAAACCGGGCTTGCGAACGGTGCGGACGAGCGCGTGCTGCGGCAATACGGCGAACTGCAGGAGCAGTTTATGGAGGCCGGCGGTTATGAAACGGAATCTAAGATCGCCGCCGTGGCAAATGGACTTGGCGTCGCGCATCTGATGGGCCAGCGATTTGACTCGCTGAGCGGCGGCGAGAAGACGAAAGTGATGCTCGCGCAGCTCATTTTGCGCAAGCCGTCGGTCCTGTTGCTCGATGAACCGACGAATCATTTGGATCTGTCGGCAATCGAATGGCTCGAGCATTATTTGGAGTATTACAGCGGCACGGTCGTCGTCATTTCGCATGACCGGCAGTTCTTGAACAATGTCGTGCACAAAGTGTATGAAATCGAAGACGGCGAAATGTGGGAAAGTAAAGGCGATTACGACGCTTACTTGCGTAACAAGCAGGCGAAGATGGAGCAGCAATTTGCGGCGTATAAAGAGCAGCAGAAGAAAATCCAGAAGATCAAGGAATCGATTCGCCGCCTGCGCCAATGGGCGAATGAAGCCTCGCCGCCGAATCCGGATCTGTTCCGCAAAGCGAAGACGATGGAGAAGATGCTCGAGCGTATGGAGCTCGTCAAGCGGCCGGCAGCGGAAAAGGCGATGAAGCTGAAGCTGCAAGCCAATGACCGCAGCGGCAAACGGGTTTTCGAGCTGCAGGATGTGTTCCACGGCTTCGGCGATGAAGTGCTGTTTGCCGATGTCGAACTTGCCGTTTACTGGCAGGACCGCTTGGCGATTGTCGGCGACAACGGCACCGGCAAATCGACTTTGCTGAAGATCTTGCTTGGCGACATCGAACCGGTGGATGGGGAAGTGCGCCGAGGCAGCAATGTGAAAATCGGCTACCTCGCCCAGCAGTTTGAAGCGTTCGACGGAGAGGCGCGCGTCATTGAGGCGTTCCGCGATAATTTGTCGGTGACAGAAGGCGACGCCCGCCATCTGCTCGCGCAATTCCTGTTCTACGGCCACGACGTCTTCAAGCGCGTCAAGGATCTCAGCGGGGGCGAAAAAATGCGTTTGCGTCTCGCTCAGCTCATGCAGGAAGACTGCAACGTGCTCGTGTTGGATGAGCCGACCAACCACCTCGACATCGAATCGCGCGAAGTGCTAGAAGAAACCTTGAAAGAATTCAACGGCACGATCATCGCGATCAGTCACGACCGCTATTTCCTGCAGAAGCTGTTCACGAAAATCGCTTGGATTGAAGGGCAAACCCTCACCTTGCATGAAGGTTCGTATGACTGGGCATCGGAAAAGCAAAAAAACGCTCACGGCATCTTGCAATGACCAATTGGATTCAAACAAGAAAAAGCGTTCCTGGCACAGTGCCAGGAACGCTTTCTATTATTCTTCTTTTGCATTGCGGTTAAACAATAATACCAGTACCGGCCCGACTACCGGCAACAAAGCCAATTGCTTGAATCGCGCTTCGGGCAAGAAGCGGTACGTGGCATAGACCGATAGGCCCCACAGCACGAACCAGTCGATGGTCATGACCGATACCAAACTCGAGGTCTGGAATGCTTCCACGTAGGCTTGTGGCGAGAAACCGCGGAAGACGGTGAGGAAATTGATGGTGCTGATGGCGGCGACAAAGATCAGCCACGCTTTTGAGCGCAGTATGCGGTGCAGCCAATTCGGCCCGCGGCGCTGTTTCTCCGGCGGCTTGTCGCCGAACGCGAAATACGGCAATAGCGAGAACGCACCGACGCCAAAGGACACAAGTGCAAACGGCCACGCCGGCCAGCGGAAACGGTCATTCGGCAATAGGAGCGTCAAGAAGACGAGCGGGAAGATGCCGAGCGAGTTAAAGACAGCGAGGATGAGCGGATCGATTCCTTCCCATTCGCCCATCAGCAGCGGTCCGAATTGGTATCCGCCGGAACCCGAAGGCGCAAAAAAGACAGCGTATGCAATCATCAATAGCCATATCGCGAGAAATGCCATGCGTGTCACCCCGTTTTTCCTTGATTTTTCCTTATCTTAACGCATACTGCTCCAGCTGTCTTTGCGGAGCCCATGCGGTATAATGGAAAGAGACGGAAAATCAGGGAGGAATGGGAATGGACAAATTGTTGAAAAAACGCGGCAAGGCACTCGCGATCGACGTGATGGCTTCTGCAGTGGTCACCGCGGCAGTAGAGCCGCTGCTCCGGAAAAAGCTTAAGCAAGAGTGGGTGCATGCGCTCGTTACGCCGACTGTGGTGTTTTGGGGGCTTGAATACATCCAATTGAAAACGTGCGGACAGACGGTCGGTCACAAAATCGCTGGCATCAAAATCGAAAACGCAGACGGCGGCGAACTGACGGATGAACAGATCTTGAAGCGCGTCGCACACCGCGATTCGATTATGACGCTTCAATGGCTTAAAGAACGCGGGCAGGAGACGAGTGCGCAAATGCCGCATGACCGGTACGCCCACACTGTAGTGCGTGAACTCGATAAGTAAACGGCAAGGCGGTATCCAATGGGGTGCCGTCTTTTGTATGGTGAAAAACAAAATTTCCAAAACGAAACTGTCTCTAGCGGCAAAAGAAAGGTTACAATAATTGTAAGAATCTTTTCGAGAATTAGGAGGAGACTATGAACATTCGAGAAATGAGCGTGAATGGGCAACGCATCATTCCGCCGCTGGAATTGAACATGGAAAAAGGCATCATATTGGGGATACAGACGAATGTCCAGCGCAAGAAAATGCTCTTGGCCCAATTTGCGGAGCGGCAAGATATGTATTTGTCGCTTGCGGAACAAGGCGAATACACGCGTTTGACCGTCGAGGAACTATTGCGCTTCATGAAGTCGCTCAGCGGCCATGGCCAACCGGTCCGTTCGATGCTCCAGCTGTTTCAGCTCGGGGAATACCGGAAAGTGAAAATTGCCGATTTGCCGGCGTCGAAAAAAATCTATTTGTCTTTGCTGCGGGTTTATTACGCACAGCAGCCCGCAATCATTCTGGAAGAGCCGTATTTCCAGCTCGAAGAACCCGATCAATTGGCATTTAAGCGGCTATTGGAAGAATTGGTGGAAGAAAAACAGATCCTGATCCTCACCGCCAATCTGGAAGATGCGCTGATCAGTTGCGATACAGTCTACCGTTTGGACGAAGCGGGATTGCATTTATTGGATATTACAGATGCTGAGGATGAAATGGAAGCTTTAGATGAGCCTGGTGAAGCGGAGTTCAAGATCCAAAAAATCCCGACCAAAAAGAACGACAAAACCATTTTGTTCAATCCGCCGGAAATTGATTATATCGAAAGCATCAATAGTTCGGCAGTGGTGCACGTGGCAGGGGAGACCTATGTGTGCGCACTGACCTTGGCGGAATTGGAAGAAAGGCTCCAGCATTACGGTTTTTTCCGCTGCCACCGTTCGTATATCGTCAATCTCCAGAAAGTGCGGGAATTGATCACGTGGACGAAAAACAGCTATAGCCTGCGCTTGACGACCGGAAAAGATTCGGTCGTGCCGCTGTCGAGGACGAAACTCGCGGAATTGAAAAGCTTGCTGAATATTTAATTTCCCGGGAAATAACCTTCGCCCGCTTTGCCCGTACATGTGCTGAAGCTGTGGTTGGGGGAGGGAAAGTTATCTTTTACCAAGCCGCAACGGGTACCGTTCAACATGTATATGGTACAGTTCGGCGGAAATCGGCTGAGGGGGTCTTTTTTTCTTTATATGCTTGCTCTAACAACAAAAAAGGAGTGGCGTATATGAAAGCGATCACCGTTGAAAATATCCAAAAAACTTTCTCGGGAATTCCAGCGCTGAAAGATGTCTCATTTGAAATACCTCAAGGGGAAATCTTCGGTTTTCTCGGCCCGAGCGGATCGGGCAAGACTACCTTGATCAAGATTCTGACAGCCCAGTTGAAAGTAAACGGCGGCACCGCCAAAGTTTTGGGGATGCCTGCCGGTGCGATGCAGAAAACGGGCCAGAAAAGGCGCTTCGGGATTTTGACCGATAACAGCGGCTTGTATGAACGGCTGACGATTGAAGAGAACTTGGACGTCTTTCGGCGATTGTATAACCTTCCAAAAGATTCCATCGATCAAGTGCTCGACTTCGTCAATTTGCGGGGGGAGCGCAAAAAGAAAATCTCCGTCTTATCGAAGGGGATGCGCCAGCGCGTAACATTGGCATGTGCGATTATCCATGAGCCGGAACTGCTGTTTCTCGATGAACCGACCTCCGCTTTGGACCCCGTAAACACGGCCCATATCCATAAAGGCTTGCGTCATTTGAACGAACGCGGGACGACGATTTTCCTGACGACGCACGATATGCAGGAAGCGGAAGCCTTGTGCGGCCGGGTGGCGATTTTGCATAAAGGCGAAATCCGGGCGCTCGGGGCGCCGGCGGAATTGCGCCGAGAGCACCGCGACGGCATGTTGACAGTGGAGCTGACATCGGGCGAAACCGAGCGATTGCCGCTGAACGGGCAGTCCGCCGGGGTGATTACGGAATGGATGCAATCGGGGCAGATTGAGCGCCTGTATACGAATGAGCCGAGCTTAGGGGAAATCTTCATCAAACTGACGGGGAGTGAACTAGTATGAATATTTCAATGAAACGGGTAGGGGCTATTTTCATTAAGGATTATAAAGAGTTTTCCAGGAACTATGCGGTGTCGATCATGCTGCTGTTTCCGATCTTCTTCGCCTTTTTATACCGGGGGACCGGGGAACCGCAAGGCGAGATTTATGCCTTCATCCTCAATTTCTCCCTCGCCATGATGACGAGCTTCATCCAGGCTTGCCTGATTGCGGAGGAAAAAGAACGCAACACGCTGCGTTCCTTGATGATGACACCGGCTTCAATGCTTGACGTCCTGCTCGGAAAAAGCGCGCTCGTCTTTACGATGTCGGCCGCGGTATTGGCTTTGTCGACGTATATTTATGGCTATGAGCCGACGAATCTGCCGGTGCTTCTTTTCGCTGTGGCTGTATCGATCGTTCTCTATGTCGCCGTCGGAACAATCTGCGGCCTGTATTCGAGAACGGTAATGGAAGCAACATTATCGGTGTTCCCGGTACTGATCATTTTCACGGCCGGGCCATATGCGCAGCTTTTTGCTGACAAGTTCCCGGTGCTGGAAGCTGCGCGCTATTTGCCGAGCAGCCAATTGATGGAGCTGCTGGGCGGAGCATCCGGCACAGATGCCGTGGAGCCTTTAGTGGTCATCACATTGTGGGCAGCGGCGCTGACAGCCATATCGTTCATCTTGTATAAAAAGCGCTTGAAGGACCAATAAGAAAAGCGGCTGAACATTGCGTTCAGCCGCTTTTTCGTTATTCCGTTTTCAAAAACTCCGCAATCCGGTCCACCAGCCCGTCGGCGAGCGGCAGTTCCGGGTCGCTATATGCCGCCATATTCGCTTCCCGGTCATCCGGGACTTGCTTTAAGACGTGGTTCATGCCGTCGACAATGAGCAGCTCAGAACCGGGTTTCGCTTCGTGCAATAGTTCCGCATCTCGCACCGGCACCTGCAAATCGCGTGTGCCGCCGACAAACAGCGCCTCGGCTTCCAGATTTTTCGCTTGTTCGAGCGGGTCATATGCCATCCACGACTGCAGATACGGCTGGATGGATGGCCGGAGGATTTGCTGGAGTTCCGGGCTCACGTCATCCACCGTTTCGCCTTGTGCGAGTTGGGCGAGAATCGCTTCCGCCTCCTCCCGCTGTGCGGCCGGCAAAGTGCTGAGCTGTTCTTTCAGCAGTTCATCGGCCGGGCGCCCGACGCCGGTCAAGGATACATAAGAGTCGACGCCTTCCTGATTGGCTGCGGCGAGCCCGACGAGCGCCCCTTCGCTGTGACCGATGACGGCGACGTCCGTGAAGCGTTCGTCTGCTTTTGCGAAGCGCACCCAGGCGGCCGCATCCTGGACATAGTCATCAAAGCGCAGTTCCGATTCCTGGACGGCAAGTGAACGGTTGTCGCCGATTGCGCGTTTGTCGTAGCGGATCACGGCGATGCCTTCCGCTTTCAATTGTTCCGCGAGCATTCTCAGGCTATTGTTTTTGCCCGTGAGCGTCAGCGAGTTGCCGTCTTTATCGGTCGGGCCGGAACCGGCAATCAAAATCGCGACAGGATGGGGGCCGTCCGTTTCAGGGATTTCCTCAAGCGCCTGCATCATGCCGCCTGCGACTTCCGTTTCGATGATCTTTTCGGGATCGGCGGCTTGTTCTTTCTCGCCGCGTTCAAGTTCAAACGGGAACTTCTGGTTTCGCTGTGTCATCGTACCCGTGATCTTCTCCGCTTCCAGTGTACCTTCGAAAACCAGGCGTTCGCCTTGCAGCGTGGCGTCGAACGCCACTTCCGGTTCATCGAATTTAACCGTCGATAATGGATAGTTCTCGACACCCTGAAGCGGGATGCTTAGTGCTCCTTCGCCTCCAGTGAACTCGATCGAAAAAGGGATCGGCTGTCCCGGCACTTCAATCGCCCCTTGCCAGAACCCGTCGATTTCCCCTGCCGTTTCATTCGTATCTGCGTCTTCGTCGTTCCCGCCGGAACATCCGGCAGCGAGCAGGATCCCTGCAAGCGCCAGTAGAGCGGCTGTCCATTTTTTCATCCATAGGCCTCCTAAGCTTATGCTATAACTTTGAGTTTGTTTTACAATGAATAGAATATTAGCGATTAAAGAGTGGAGGGGGGAGGCTCCAGCCGTGTCCGCGGAAAGCGTCCGCCCAGAACGAGTTTAAGTTTTTCACTAATATACACTTCACTAGAAGAACCCTATTTTCCTCCCTTTTTCAGCCGAATGGATGATTTCCACAGTGGCCCGCCTGCCGTTATACTGAAAAGGATTGGGGAAAAATGCATGGCGAAAGGACGGAGAACATGGAACAATACCGCATCAATCCGAACAACGGCCTCGAGTTCGGCATCTATACACTCGGCGATCATTTGCCGGACCCGCATACAGGAAAACGACAATCGGAAGGGGAGCGGGTGCGCGAGATCATCCGCTTCGCGCAGCTTGCCGAACAGGCAGGCGTCGACTTTTTCAGCGTCGGCGAAAGCCAT
Organism: Planococcus plakortidis; assembly: GCF_001687605.2. Taxonomy (NCBI): domain Bacteria; kingdom Bacillati; phylum Bacillota; class Bacilli; order Caryophanales; family Caryophanaceae; genus Planococcus; species Planococcus plakortidis. Next base: position 2,895,336 of record NZ_CP016539.2, on the reverse strand, counting down.
CAGGAATATTTCGCGACGCAAGCGCATTCGGTCGTCCTGTCGGCGATCGCGCAGGCAACGGACAAGATTAAAGTCTCGAGTTCTTCGACGATCATTTCCACTTCCGACCCGGTGCGCGTCTTCGAGGATTTCGCGACGATCGATTTGATCTCGGAAGGCCGCGCGGAAATCATCGCCGGGCGGGCATCGCGTGTCGGGCTGTTCGATTTGCTCGGCTACGATATCCGCTACTACGAGGAATTGTACGAAGAGAAATTCAAGTTATTGCTGGAAATCAACGAACGGGAAACCGTCAATTGGAACGGCCGTTTCCGCGCATCGCTGAAAGACGCGCAGATTTTGCCGCGTCCGGAACACGGGCGGCTGCCGATTTGGCGCGCAGTCGGGGGCATCCCTCAAGCGCCGTCAAAGCGGGAAAGGCGGGCGTGCCGATGATGCTCGCGACACTTGGCGGCCCTGCGGAAACGTTCAAGATGACCATCGATGCTTACCGCAATGCCGCGATAGAAGCGGGGCACGATACTTCCCAATTGCCGGTCGCGACAGCCGGCTTCTTCAACGCCGCGGAAACGACCCAGCAGGCGCTTGCGGAATATTATCCACATGTGGATAAAGGGATGGTCAAGACCAACGGCCGCGGTTATCCACAGGAAGCGTTTCAACACGGCGCGACAAAAGAGAGCGTCATGAATATCGGCAGCCCGCAGCAGATCATCGAAAAGATTCTTTACCAGCACGAACTCTACGGCCATCAGCGCTACATCGCTCAAATGGATTTCGGCGGCGTGCCGATGGAGCGCCTCGAGCGCAATCTGGACTTATTGGCGTCGGAAATCCTGCCGGCCGTTCGCAAATATACGCGTAAAGATTAACACCATATGAAAAAGGCGCGCAGCTGATCAGCTGCGCGCCTTTTTGTTATTCCGATGGCTTCGCCGCGGCGCTTGCCGCGATGTACTTCGACTCGCTTAGAAACGCCTCGAGGTTTCCTGGCGGCAATGGGCGGCTGAACAAATACCCTTGCCCGACGATGCCGAAGGGCTGCAAGAGTTCTCCCTGTTCTTCGAGTTCGATGCCTTCGATGACGATGCGGGCCTCGAGGTTTTTCCCGACTTCGATGATGGCCGCAAGGATGAACAGGTTGCGCCGGTTGATGAGCACTTCGTCGATTAGGGACTTGTCGATCTTCAAGGTGTCGATTTCAACATTTTTCACGACATTCAGCGAAGAATAGCCGGCGCCGAAATCATCGATGGCGATACGCAGCCCCAGCGCTTTCAGTTCGCAGATGATGCGCGCGGACTGTTCGATGTCGAGCATGACACTTTCTGTGATCTCGATTTCAAAGCGCCTCGGGTCCACGTTTTCCTCTTCGAAGATGGCGCGTACTTTTTCGCTGAAGTCCGGATCCTTGAATTGGCGCGCCGAGACATTGACAGAAATATTTTCCGCGACACGCCCAAGGGCGCAAAACTCTTTGGCGTCACGGCATGCCTGGCGCAATGCCCATTCGCCGATCGGCACGATCAAGCCGGTTTCCTCTGCCATCGGGATGAATTCCGATGGCGGCACATTGCCGAACGGGGATTGCCAGCGCAAAAGCGCTTCATAGCCGATCACTTCACCATTCGCCAAGTTCACCTGCGGCTGGTAATGAAGCGCGAATTGCTGTTCATCGAGCGCTTTTTTCAATGCCTGTTCCATCTGGCTTTTGCGCGTCATCTGGCTGTCAAGTTCACGGGTGAACACTTGCACATTGTTCTTGCCGTTTTCCTTCGCGGAATACATGGCAAAATCGGCTTCTTTGATGAGTTCCTCGCCATCGCTTTCACATCCGGTCTGCACAGCGATGCCGATGCTCAAGGTCACGGAAAATTCCTGGCCGAGCAATTGCACCGGTTCGCGCATCACGTGGAGAATCGTCTGGGCGAGGGCGTGGGCTTGCGATTCGCTGGTGTTTTCCAACACGATGATGAATTCATCGCCGCCGAAGCGTGAAATCGCATCATCCGGGCCAAGGCAGGAATGGATGCGGTTGGCGACGATTTTCAGGAATTGGTCGCCGCCGAAATGCCCGAGCAGGTCGTTGACGCTTTTGAAATCATCGAAATCGACCAGCAGGACAGCGATTTTCCGCTGGTGTTCTTCGGCCCTGGCGAGGACGTTGCGGATATTCTGGTAAAACCAGTGGCGGTTCGGCAGGCCTGTCAGCTGGTCGGTGAAGGCGAGGCGGTTGATTTCCTGCGCATTCGATTTTTTCTCGGTGATATCCCGGACAATAGCGAAGACGCCGTCGATTTCGCCGTTCCTGCGTTTTGGGACGGCATTGATATCGACTTCGATGATGGCACCGTCTTTTCGCTTGATGCGTTGCTCAAAATTGACGGCTTCCCCCGACAAGGCGGAAGCGAAAAAGCTTTGCACGCGTTCGAGGTTTTCGGCGATGAGCGGCTTGAAATCGATGCCGATCAATTCATCGCGCGCATAATTGCTCAATTCTTCGGTCATCGCGTTGGCATTGACGAAGCGCCCGGCTATATCCATTTCAAAGACGGCGTCGAGGTTATAGTCGAACAGCGAGCGGTATTTTTCCTCGCTTTCGGCGAGCAAGGCGAGCGCCCGCTTTTCAGCGGAAATATCTTTTGCGATGCCGTAGACGCCGGTCACGATACCCTCGGTCAGAATCGGCATATTCGTGATGCGCAACGAGACGCGCCGGCCGGATTTGTGGATGCCCACCGTCTCGTAATGCTGGGTCACGCCTTCCAATGCGAGGCGGAACTTCACTTCGGTAGAGTCCAGATGGCAGCTCTCGACGACCGTATGGAAAGTGGTTTCGGTCAATTCCTCCCGTGTATAGCCGAGTAGTCGGACGAGCGCATCGTTGACATCGAGCAGATGGCCTTTCGCATCCATCGAGAAGATGCCGTCCGGATTGTTGTGGAACAGTGATTCATAGCGCTGCCGGTTCAATTCGAGTTCGCGCGCGATTTTCTTTTGCTCGGTGATGTCGCGGATCAACAGCTGGACCGCGGCATTGCCCTCGAATTCAATGCTCATTCCCGTCAATTCGACTTCATGGACCGATCCTTTCGGCGTGATCCAGAGCTGTTCGGCGGGCGGTGTGCTGAGGCCGCGGCTCATCGACTCGATGCGAGCTTTGGCTTTTTCATGATAATCCGGATGGACGTAATCCAGCACATTGGTGCCAATCAATTGATCGGCATCCGACTCGCCGAACATTTGCAGGCACGCTTTGTTTACATACAAGAGCTTGCCGCCGTTATGGATGGCAATCGCTTCGGGCGACACTTCCGCCAGCCTGCGGAAACGCCGTTCGCTTTCGCGGATCTTCCGCAGGTAACGCTGTTCATTGCTCAGCTGCCTGCTGTCGAGAAAAGCCAGGTAGCCGGCGATGGCGAGCAACAGCAGGATCAGTGCGGACACGACGAAAGCGAGCCCCATATTGGTGAAAGATGTGGGCCCTGCAGCGGCCGTGGGATAGCTGACAGCCTGCATCCCGCTATAATGGGCGGCAGAGATCATCACGCCGAGAATGACGGCGCTTGCGAGTTTTCGGGACGTCGAATCGGGGCGCTTGCGGTTGCGCGAGAAAATACGCAAGGCGGCAAGTGAAAAGCCGAATGCGATGGCAATGGAAAGTAAAAACGGCGCCATATTGAATTGGGCAGTGCCGGGCACCTGTGCGGCTGCATTGCCGATGTAATGCATGAACAGCACCCCAAAACCGATGGAAAATCCGCTCAAGTACAGATGGGCAGCAGGCGGGCTGGGAGAGCGCAGTACATAGAAAGCCGGAAATGAGGCGCCGATTGCCCCGGCCAGTGAAATGGCCAGTAAAACGGGATCGTATTGGACAGGCGCTGCGGAATGGTAGGTCAAGATGCCGATGAAATGCATGGAAAAGATGCCCGTACCGAACACGAGTGAGCTGCCGCCCACCCACCAAAGCGGGTGGTTCCGGCTCCGCTCGGCGATACGGCCGATCAAGAGGAGGGCAATATAGGAAGCGGCAATCGCCGTCAAGACGGAAAATGCGATGAAGACGAGGCGGGCAAATTCGAGGGGCATGGGGAACAATCCTTTCGCGATGATAGTATGGGGATTATTATATCCCAGTTCGGCAGTTCAAAAGTACAGAAAAAATACCCATATAGATTATATTCAAAAGGAAATTTTGGCAACTAAACAAGAAAAAATATGTCCACAATTAGTAGCTGTGGCGCGAGGTCTTCATATAATCGATGGCATGATGAAGTTCCTTGACGACTTCCATTTTGGTCCCGGTGCCTTCGATGCGCCGGCACCAAAGAAAAGCTGAAACCGGTGTGGCGGGCGGGTGCTTGATGATAAGGATGTCATACGGCGGGCCTTCCGTTCCTTGTGCCGGGACGAAATAGGCCGAATACAGCGTCGTTTCGACGACCGGGCGCCGAATCGGATACTCTTCGCCGAGCGTCTCGGGATTTACTTCTTTAATGCGCGACAGATCGGGCTGGTTGAATGGAAACATGTAAATGCACCTGGCTTTCCGTTTGTTTTCGATTAGGTCTTTGTCCATACCCGAAACAGAAAATACATAAGCACAGCGCCATGTGTTTCGGGGAGTTTATTCGAAAAGTGCAATCTTTGGATCCTTTCCGGCATGATGGACCAGCATGGCATGTAATTGCCCGCGGTGATGGGTGAGATGGACGAGGGTTTCGAGCAGCCATTCGAAGCGGCTGTAACTGACGCCCCAATAAGCGATGTGGATTTTCCGGAGTTCGCTTTCAGTTAATGGAAGATAATTGTTTTTCAGCTCCTCAAAGCTGTGCGCCAATTCAATAAGGGCTTGTTTTTTTGAAATGGGTGTCCTCGAACTGTAAAATGCCTTCATTTCGGCTTCGGACGCCCCATTTGCAATGCGTGTGTCTGCTTCGCAGATCAGTGCAATGTGGCCGGCGAGTTCCCCTATCGAAAATCTCCCGGCAGTCGGCCGCATCTCCCAATCGCTTTCTTCTATGGAAGAGATCAATTCGCTGGTGGATGTGACGATCAGTTCCAATTGATGAAATACCTGTTCGCAAAAAGCCTGCATATGCGTCGCTCCTGTCCGTTCATTTTCATTTAGCATAGCATCGATTTGTTGCATGGAATCAGTGGATTCTGCAAATTTAAAAAGTTTTTTGAAAAAAAGTGATCTAAACCGATCTCCCTCCCGTTGAGCTAGTAGAACACTAAAAACAACTGAGGAGTGATGGATGATGAAGATGAATAAACTATTGGTGGCACTTCCACTAAGCCTATCCTTATTAGTACCGACAGCAGCACTTGCAGACAGCCACGGCGGAGGGCACAGCGAAGCGCAGATGGAAGCGCCGACAGCAACGAAAGCGGCGGAACTTCGCATCGCACTGGATACGGTATTGACTGAACATGCTTTCCTGGCAGTCGAAGCGATGCGTAAAGGCGTGGACGGCGCGGAAGATTTCGAACAGGCATCCGGCGCGTTATTGGCAAACGCGGAAGACTTGAAAGCGGCAGTCGCTTCCGTTTACGGCGATGAAGGCGCAGAGCAGTTCGACGCCATCTGGCAGTCACACATCGGCTATTTCGTTGATTACGTGACAGCAACGGCAGAAGGCAATGAAGAAGGCCGTGAAAAAGCATTGGCCGACTTGGACGCTTACAAAACCGAGCAAGCGAAATTCTTCGATACGGCAACAGAAGGGCGTTTGACGGAATCCGCTGTCACAGAAGGCTTGGATGCGCACGTTGATCAATTGATCACAGCGTTCGACGCATACGCTGAAGGCGATTTCGAAACGGCTTACGCTTCAGAGCGCGAATCCATCCACCATATGAGCATGTTCGCGGAAACATTGTCGATCGCCATCACGGACCAGTTCCCTGAGAAGTTCGATAACACCAATCCGGATACGCCAGCTGTTGACCTTCGTGCAGGATTGAACATGACGTTCACGGAACATGCGGGACTCGCGGCAATGGCGATGCAAGACGGCGTTGACGGGGCGGAAAGCTTCGATCAGGCAGCGGCGGCGCTCCTCGCGAACGCAGATGACCTGTCTGCAGCGGTCGGTTCTGTTTACGGCGAAGAAGCCGGGCAGCAGTTCTCTGAAATCTGGGGCTCCCACATCGGCTACTTCGTTGATTATGTAACGGCCACTGCAGAAGAAAATACAGAAGGCCAAGAACAAGCGAAAGCGGACCTTGACGAGTACATCGTCGAGCAAGCAGCACTTCTTGACGCTGCAACAGAAGGCCGCGTACCGGCGGATGCACTGGAAGAAGGCTTGACGGCGCACGTCGATCAATTGCTGACAGCATTCGACAGCTATGTCGCTGGAGATTACGAAACGGCTTACGCTTCAATCCGCGAAGCTTACGCGCACATGACGATGCCGGCTGCTGGATTGTCCGCAGCGATCACGGACCAGTTCCCTGAAGAATTCGGTGAAGCGGCAATGCCATCCGAAATGCCTTCAACAGGAATGGGCGGCATGAGTGCCAACTCAACAGCCCCTTACCTATACGTATTGGCTGGACTATTGCTTGCGGCATTGATCACGACAGTCGCTGTTCGCACAAGAAAACAATAATGACGAAATGATTTTGAAAGCCGGAGAGGATTGAAGCTCTCCGGCTTTTTTTATGGTGAAAATAAGGTGGAGAATTTTCTGGGTTCTTTTTCAATCAATTTGCTGGCTAGTGGGGAGGTCGCTTTACGAGCAGTAAGGGAATGAAGTTAGCGGGAGTTTACGTGTGAAACTGTTTCGACATTCGATTTGGGTTTCATGTTGGCAGTCGCCGCCTTGCTTTGGGTTGGCCTGTTGCCATAAGCCAAGAAGAGCACTTGTCTTACAGCATCGGCTCACCCTTGGCGCTCGGCGGCTGGGAGCTTTGATTGTGTGCAGATTGTTTAATCGGATTTGCTTCTTTAGTCAGTTGCCGTCTAGTGGGGGAATCGCTTCCCAAGTCTAGTGTGTAATGAGATAGCGAGGGTTTGCTTGTGGAATTGTTCCGGTATTCTATTAAAGTGTCATCTGAATAGTCGCCGCCTTGCTTTGGGTTGGCCTCTTGCCGTAAGCCAAGAAGAGCGCTTGTCTTACGGCATCGGCTCACCCTTGGCGCTCGGCGGCTGGGAGATTTCGTTGAGTCGGATGCGTTTAATCAGATCTGCTTCAATACGCAGTTGCCGGCAAGTGGGGGAATCGCTTCCTGAGACAAGCTTGAAGCAGGTAGTGAGAGTTTGCCTGACAAACTGCTTTGGCATTCGATTCTGGCTTCACGTTCATAGTCGCCGCCTTGCTTTGGGTTGGCCTTTAGCCGCAAGCCAGGAAAAGCACCTGTCTTACGGCGTCGGCTCACCCTAGGCGCTAGGTGGCTTGGAGATTTCGTTGTGTGCAGTTTGTTCAAATGGATCTGCTTCTATATGCAGTTGCCGGCTAGTGGGGGAATCGCTTCTTAAGATGTGGCATCTGACGAATTGGTGCTTGAACCGAATATCTTGTTTGAAGATTAGGCCAAAAAATCTCATTCTCTTTGCTACAAAAGATATGAGGTGCAAAATATGAAGTATTTCCACATTTTTAATTGAGTGTACATAAAAAATTCTTTTACTTCTAAAACTAGAGACGGAGTGGAAGGGGCCGACTCCGGGAGGATTAGCGAGACAATTGAGACCCTGCAGGAGCGCAGCGACGAAGCGGCTCAATGCGAGCCCTCCGGAAAGCGTGCCCCTGCAACGCAGTCGAAAAGCGAGAGCTTTTCCTATAATTCTTTTATTCACTTTCACACTTCCTGTCTTACATAAAAAAATCCCCTGCCCGGCATGACCGGACAAGGGGATTCGTTATTCTTCAGGTATATAGGCTTTCTTGGATTCTTTCAAATCGACGTTGACGGCTACGACGTAATAGCGCTTCGATTCGTCGGCTTTAAGCGGGATGCTTTTGCGTTCGAATAAGGAAACGGTGGCGATTTGTTCGGATTCGCCGCTCTCGAGGTCTTCTTCGTAGACGCGGTAGCCGATGACTGCATCGTCGCGTACGGCGTGCCAGGATAAGGCGGTGGCCGTAAGTTTCAGATTGTCGGGTGCATCGGGTGCCTGTTCTTTCATTGCGGAATCGGAGATGAGTTCAGCTGAGACGACGAGGCGTTCTTCGTGTGAGCCGATATCGCGGTTAAAGTCGCCAGTACAGGTGATCAAGTTGACCATGCGCTGGTCCGAGCGGCCGAAGATTTCTTCGACGGGCGCTTCGTCCGTGATGTAACTCGAGGTGCCGCGGACTTCGAACACCATCTCGCGCCCATCTGCATCCGCCAGCGTGAATTGATCGCCTTTTTCCAGCTGGTCCAGTTCATAAAAGACGGCGGGGCCGGTGAGGCTGTCGACGTGCCCTGCCAGCACAGCGTTTCCTTCTGCGCCGGCTTGAAAGCCCGGTTCGAACCAACCGACTTGGTCGACGTCTTCCGGCACGCCCATCTCGCCGTTGTCCAAGACGCCGGTTTCTTCAATCGCCGCATCGACGCCGATGGAAGGAATTGAAATGCGTACAGGCTTCATGCCCTGGAGATTGTCCAGCCGCTCTTGGCGCAGTTCAGAAAGCTTTTCCTGCTGTGCTGGGCGCACCGGGAATTCGGCGATCTTGTCTTTGTACTGCGTATCCAAGCGCTCGCTCGGCGTTTTCTGTTCAGCCGGTTTGGCTGTGGCCTGCGCCGTCTCTTGTTGTTTGGGTTCGGGTTTTGCGGGATTGTTTCCATTCAGCGGATCTAAAATGAAAAATAAGGTGATACAAAGGGCTGTGGCCAATCCCATGATTAAATATTGTCTCATCTGCACATCCACCTTTCGTGGTCCTGTAATTGATGGCTTTATTCATAAGTAATAGCATGCAAGCGGATCACAGTGCTTGAATTGATGCTGAATTCCTGAAGCATAGATTCGATTATTATAGTCCATATATTGTAATAACGAAAAAAATAGTAATTTAGATCACTGGAAAGGAAGTTTTTTTGGTGGAAATGAAAAATTAGCAATTGCCCTTTTTTAGACACATTTAGCGGCGAAAAGGGAAGATATAGTAAAGAAAAAGTGAACTATATCCGTTTATGCTGCGTTGAATAAGTAACAAGCAAACAGAGTCAATTAAGCGAAATGCCGCGGAATATAGTAAGCTAGGTATACGAAATCTGTAACAAAGGGGACACGGCATGGAAAAAAATTCAGACGCATTGCTGTACGAGCGCGTCAGGGGTAAAGATAAGGCCGCGCTCGAGGAATTGTACGACCGCTACGAAAAAATGCTGTTTTCCTATTTATGCAAAATGACGGGAGACCGTGGTTTGGCAGAGGAAGCATTGCAGGAAGTATTCGTTAAAGTGTGGCGCGGAGTTGGCAGTTATGACGAGAGTAAAGGAAAGTTCGTTGCCTGGCTGGTGACGATGTCGCGCAATGCGGCAGTGGATTTGATCCGCAAACAGAAAAAACCTTCCGTTCCGCTGGATGACATCGCGGAAGTGGAAAGTACCGATTCTTCGGTTGAAGAAACGGCCGAATGGCAAGAGAAGAGCGAACAGATCCATCAAGCCGTCCGGCATTTATCGGAGGAACAGCAAAAAATGGTGCAGCTATTTTATTTCAAGGGTTATACGCATGAAACGATTGCCGAACAATGCGGCATTCCGCTCGGTACCGTCAAGAGCAGGATCCGCTTGGCATTAAAGAAATTGAAGACATCCTTGCAACTGGTGCAGGAAGGGGGAATTCCGGATGACAAACGCGAATTGTGACCACTTGATCGATTACCTGAACGGCACATTGAATGAAGAAGAACGAAAGCAATTTGAAGCACATTTAGCGGAATGTCCGGAATGTCGTGAAATCGTTGACGCGACAGGCGAACTCCCTTATCTTGCAGAACCGGTTGAACCGGATGCCGGCATGAAAGCCCGTATTTTGGATGCGGTCTTCGACGAGGAGGAGCAACCGGCACCTTTGGCAGAAGAGCGGCCAACACGCGATAGACCGGCGCCTCCTGCCACCATGGCAAAGCGCGGATTCAGAACATCGAAGTGGACACCGCTCGTCGCGGCGGCGCTGCTTGTGTCGCTGCTCGGGAACGCGTATGCGTTCTATGAATTGAATGACCGCCCGGACGCGCCGGCAGCGCCTGAAGTCGCTTTTGAAACAGTGGATTTGCAGGCAAGCGAAGCATTTGAAGGAACCGGTACAGCTGCCCTGGTCCATGAAGAAGGGGCATTGAATCTCTTGGTTCAGGCAAATCAGCTCGAACCGACGAGCGGAGACCAAGTCTATCAAGTATGGCTATTGAAAGACGGCCAGCCGATTCCGGCCGGCGCATTCACGCCAAGCCAGGAAAATGAAGGTGCGGTCTTCTTCAGTCTCGATGAAGATACAGAAGGATGGGATACCATCGCGGTGACATTGGAACCGAACCGCGGAAATACGGCGCCGCAGGGAGAAATCGTCCTGAGCGCAGCGATCGATCCCGAAGCATAAATGCGTTTCCGCATGATGTTTAGAAAGAGCGGCCCTTTTACCGGTGCCGCTCTTTTTCTATACAAAAACGAGGAACACTCCCCTTGCGTAGGCGTTTGGGCGGGGAAGGGGAAACCCAAGTAAACCTTTAGAACTGTTCTTTTCAACTGGCGGCATGAAGCGTTTCTTGGATGTTTAAAAAGGGTAAATTAATACAAAATTCTGCGCTTTTTTAAGAAGGAGGCGAGCGCTGTGGGGGCAAGGCATTCGAATCAAGGCAAAGTCGTGGTCATTACAGGAGCGTCAAGCGGAATCGGCCGCGGGCTGGCGGAACGTTTGGCGGGTGAACAAGCGAAATTGGTCATTGCTGCCCGCAGGACACGGCTCATCGAAGAGCTCGCGGACTCGCTCGGGCCATTGGTCATCCCGGTGACAGCTGATGTCAGCCAGGTGAAGGATGTGGAAAGTTTGCACAGGGCGGCGGTGAATAATTTCGGGCGCATCGACGTGTGGATCAACAACGCAGGAATCGGCGTCTACGGCCCCTTTATCGATACACCGCTGCGTGATTTGAACCGGACGGTGGAAGTGAATCTGCTCGGCACCATGTATGGCAGCCATTTTGCGTTGCGCCGATTCAAACAGCAGCAGTCCGGCATCTTGATCAATGTCTCGTCATTTGCGAGCAAGATCCCGATGCCTTACGGGGCTGCCTATACCGGCAGTAAATTCGGCGTCAGCGGATTATCGAACGGTTTGTACGAGGAACTCCGGCTGGAAGACTACCCCGATATCCATGTCTGTTCAATCGACCCATGGGTCACCGACACGCCGTGGACAGAACATGCAGCCAATTACTCCGGGCATGAAATACTGGTCGGGCCGCCGGACGATCCGGCCAAGGTGATCGATGCCATTCTCGAGTTGATCGAGGAGCCGAAAAAGAATGTGGAAGTCGGCGGCAAGGGAAAAGCCGCAGCCTTTCTCGGGCAGTTCCTGCCATCATTCGCGAAAGGCCTCAGTGGCGAAGAACTTAAGGAAATGATTGAATCGGCGCCGGCAGCGGAACTGACTTCCGGCAGCCTGCACGAGCCGGTGGAAGAGGGCCATGCGGTGACAGGGGATTTGCGGGAACGCTTTGAACAACAAGAAGAACAGTGACGAAAGGAGGGGGGCGGCATGGTACAGGAAAAATCACGGCGCGGCAAGACAATCGTCATCACCGGCGCCTCCAGCGGGCTCGGCAAAGAAGTGGCGCGCCAATTGGCGAAGGATGGCGCGAATCTGGTCCTGGCGGCACGGCGCACCGGCTTGATCGAAGCGCTTGCGAGCGAACTCGGCCCGAACGCCATTGCGGTTACGATGGATGTCAGCCGTGAAGCGGATGTCGCGTGGCTATTCGAAGAAGCGCTGACCAGTTTCGGCAGGATCGATGTGTGGATCAATAACGCAGGCGTCGGCGTGATCGGCCCATTTACTGAAATCCCGCTGGAAGATCTCGCGCGCATGGTGGAAGTGAACGTCAAAGGGACGGTCAACGGCAGCCATTTTGCGCTTCGCCATTTCAAGGAGGCCGGAAGCGGCATTTTGATCAATATCGGATCGGTGGCGAGCGATGTCGCATTTCCTTATTTCACCGGCTACAGCGCCAGCAAGCACGCCGTCCTCGGTTTCAGTTCGGCGCTCAATGAAGAAGTGAAACTCGAGGGTTACGGCGACATCCATGTCTGCTCGGTGCTTCCGTGGGCGACCGATACCCCATGGTTCGAACACGCCGGCAACTACTCGGGCCATGTGGTCGACATGAAGCCCATGGATGACCCGATGCAAGCAGTCAAGGCGATCATCGATTTGATTGATGAGCCGAAGGAAGTCGTGGAAGTCGGCCGGAAGATGAAAACCGTGCGTTTATTGACGCGGATGGCCCCGAAGATGCTGGAAAAGCGCTCGGCAAACTTCATCAAGATGAATTTGGAGAAAACACCGCCGGAAGCACCGCATAGCGGAACGCTCCATGAACCGGAAAACGCAGCGAAAGAACCTGACGATAGCAACCCGAAAGCTTAAGCGATAGCTGCTTAAGCTTTTTTTTGCTGTAGAAAGGGTACAAACTTTCCTTTCCATTCATTTACAAATATAGAACGGTATGATTAGATGGAAATAAAAGGGGGAGAGAGTCATGGGTAATGAACAAGCAAAACACAAGAGGTATCTTCATGAATAAGCCGGCTGCATACGCTGAATTGAATCCGTTTACAGCCATTTGGACGCGTCCCCGCGAGACGGTACGTTATGTCATCGAAGAAAAAACCACCCGTTTTATCGTTTTGCTCCTGGCACTGGTCGGATTTGCAGGCGCGCTTTCCGGTGCTTCGGGCGGGGAGCAGATGTTTCCGGCTGTCGGGGTGATCGTGGGATCCTTGCTACTCGGGCCGCTTTCTGCAGTCGCGGGAATCGCCATCATTTCGGGCATTTATAAGTTATTGGGCAAATTATTCGGCGGTGTCGGGACGTATGCGGAAATGTTCCGCGCAGTGGTCACGGCGAGCATTCCGCAGGTTTGGTTATTGCCGATGTGGCTGGTCTGGCTCATCACTTCACCATCGACCTTCTACACGGAAATCGATCCTGTTTCGGCACAACCCGATACAGGGCTCGGCTTGGTCGTCGGCCTGCTGCTTCTGACCATCGTGATCGTTGTCGGTATCTGGACTTTCGTCATCCAGTGCAAAGCGGTAGGGGAAGCGCAGCGATTTTCAGCCTGGAAGGGGTTTTTCGTGATCATGATTCCGTCCGTGTTGGTGGCAATAGCTGTCATTACCTTGCTATCGCTAGTGTTGTTTGCGGCATTTTAATCGAATAGGCAAAAGGCGATCCCCAAAAAACGGGATCGCCTTTTTCGTATTTATGGCTTTTCGTAGCGCTGGACATTGTTCTCGTCGATATCGACGGTCTCCCGCTGCACCGTCTCGCTGATATGCTTCGTTTCCTGGACTTTGCGTTTATGGACGATGATCTCTTCGCTGACGTATTTCACTTTGCGGACTTCCAGGCGTTCTTCGATCACGGGAATGTGCCAGAGCCCGTCTTTTTCGTAAGGCTCGGCGGAATGGCCGCTGGATTCATAATCCGCCAGCTCCTGGTTGACGGGACGGCGTTCGACTTCGGCTTCTTCCCGTTCATATGGAACTTCGAGCTCCTGCTGTTCTTCGACTGTTTTCTTACGGATGTCGATACTCCCAGTCTCGACCCAGTCCTTGTCGACCGCGAGGCGCTCTTCGTGCAGTTCCATCTTCCGTTCATCTTCCAAATCGGGTGTGTCGCTTAAGTGTCGGCCATCAGGCGAATGCTTGTTTCCGGATAAGCTGGCTGCTGCGGCATCGAAATTCTGGTAATTCATCCCGTATTCGCTATCGACATAAAGCACGAGCTTGCCGCTTTGGACTTGCTTGTAATACTCATCGGCTTCCGAATCGGAGAGGCCCATCTGCTTCAGCGCGTCCTTGGTCGGGTCTTCCCCTGAAATGAACGATTTGAACTTATCCATGAAATCGCCTTTATCCGTATTCAAGTGAACGTCCGTCTGCCCCTGCACCATTTGCAGTTGCTGGCCGTTCAGAGCGACGACGTACATATCTTCTTCTTTATATCCCTGTGCTTTCAATTCACCGATCTCGTGGATCACTTCCGCCTGCACATCGAATGTGCCGATCAATTTATGGCCATGTTTTTGCATAATAACTTCCTCCTGTAACCTCAATGTTTTGCCGTGTCTGCGTTATGGCTTATGTACCCGGGAGATGAGGAGTCATAAACCTTGTACGGAGCTTGATGCCAGGGTGTGGCAACGGGGAGAGGAGAACTTACGAATGAAAAAGAATATATGGAGGTAATGGATTACTGCAAAAAGGAACATTCAGAGAAAGGTGTTTATGCCTACTAAAATATATTTTCGTAACCCTATTGTAATGTTCGTAAAATATCATATAATTGGAAAAGAAATGAATACATTACAGAATGGGGAAACGATTAAAGATGATTCACGGCAAAGTTTTGACGACTGCGGCATTGGCTGCAGCATTGGCTCTTGGAGCAGTTTTACCGACGGGGGCAGCTTCTGCAGCCACACTTACAGAAGATAACTCCTACCGCATTTTTGGCAGCGACCGCTACCAGACAAGCCTGGAAGTTTCGTGGGAAGGCTGGGAAGATGGAGAGGCGGAAACGGTAGTCGTTGCAACAGGCGCTGACTTCCCGGATGCACTGGCAGCTACTCCGCTGGCATCTTCTTATTATGCACCGCTGCTTTTGACGAAAAAAGATTCTTTGCCTGCAGGATTCGCGGATGAACTCAAGCGTCTGGGCGCGAAAAATGTTATTTTGATTGGCGGTACGGGAGCGATCTCCGAAAAAGTCCAAAACGAAATCGCGAAGCTTGGCATTACAGTAGACCGCATCAGCGGGAAGAGCCGCTATGAGACTGCTGTGAAAATAGCTGAAGAACTAGGAATGGACGGGTCATTATTCGTTACGACTGGCGCAAACTTTGCCGATTCTTTGTCGATTTCCCCTGCAGCAGGATACATTGAAGAACCGATCCTTCTGGTGCCTGCATCTGGAGCTGTCCCTGCGGTAGTTGCAGACTATATCGAAGCCAACCAGCCGACATGGCCATTTATCATCGGCGGCGAAAAAGCTGTTGCCCCTTCAGTGGAAGCGTTGTTCACGGAAGAGCCGATGCGCCTTGCAGGTGTCAGCCGCTACGACACGAACCAGGCAATCAATGATTTCATGTTCGAAGCTGGCGTTTTCGAAGAGGTGTATGATGTTTTCGTCTCGACAGGAACCAACTTCCCGGATGCTTTATCCGGCAGTGCACTCGCTTCACTGTTTCCGGCTCCGCTTGTCTTGACTGCGGCAAACCCGACTGCGGCTTCTAAAGAACAAATCGTCGATTACTCAACAGAAGATACGTACTACACGATCCTTGGTGGAGAAAAAGCCGTTTCATCTGATACATTGAAAAAGCTATTCGCAAAATAAGACAAAAAATTCCTGCCATTTGGCAGGTTTTTTTGTCCCAAAAAATCAATTCGCTATTTCTTGTATCAAGAAATGGGTATAATGAATCTGTTATGGCAAATCAAGCAAGCAGCAATTGATGGAGGTTCCAATGGAAAAAGAAATGGCTTTATTCGGTAAACGAGTGGAAGAAGATAAATACATGATTGCGCAATTGATCCAGGAAGAACGGCAGTCGGCCTTGCCGGAGGAGATGGTGGAAGAAAAAAGGGAGTT
This sequence comes from Planococcus plakortidis, assembly GCF_001687605.2. NCBI lineage: Bacteria > Bacillati > Bacillota > Bacilli > Caryophanales > Caryophanaceae > Planococcus > Planococcus plakortidis. The sequence continues at coordinate 2,879,513 of NZ_CP016539.2, read as the reverse complement.
CTCGGAACTGGTATTGGAAGAGCGCGCCCGTTTCATCGAATTGCTTGGGAAGGCGATGCAGGACAGCTGCAATGAAGCGAAGAACATGGCTGTCATTACGCAATGGGGCAATGCCACGGGGAATTTCTTTCTGGAGCAAGGCATGACATTGGATACGGCATTGGAAGAAACCGGTTTATACCGGAAGCATCTGGCCACGCTGATCAAAAGCGAAGGCCGCCGTTTGGATATTTCCCCGGAAATAACCTATGATGCGGCGGAATTATTGCATGCGCTTCTGGACCATGCCACCTACGCCTACATGCATGCCTATACGGTTTCGTACCAGAACAAGCTGGCTGCAGCGCGCCAGGAATTTCTGGAATTATCGGCGCCTGTCGTCCCGATCAGTGATTCAGTCGCCATTTTGCCGCTGATCGGGAGCGTTGAAATTGACCGTGCACACTATATTCTCGAGCGCACGCTGCTGTCTGCGAGCGAATTGAAGATCACTACCTTGCTTCTCGATTTATCAGGGGTCATTCGCGTCGACACGATGGTAGCTGAACAGATCCTGAAAATCATCCAGTCGCTCGAGCTGATCGGCGTCGAATGCGTGTTGACAGGTATCCGCCCGGAGACGGCACAGTCATTGACTTCCCTTGGCATCGATGTCCGGACCTTACGCATTGGCGGGAGCTTGAAGCGCGCGCTGGAAGAAGTATACAATTAAAAAAAGCTTCGCAGTCCCTGTTTTAAAGGGCTGCGAAGCTTTTTTAATTGGTGACGGCGGCCTGTTTAGGGGATGGCAGGAATTGCTGCAAGGTGGCAGTTTCTTCCTCAGTCAACGCGAGCATCGGCAAACGCACGCCGCCGACCGGTACGCCCGATAGGTTGAGCGCCGCTTTGACAGGGCTCGGGCTCGGTGCCGCGAACAATGCTTTCATCGTCGGCAGCAATTTGCGGTGAAGCGCCGCAGCGCCAACTGTATCGCCTGTGCGGAACAATTTGATCATTTCCTGCATTTCATTGCCGATGATGTGCGCTGCAACCGAAACGATTCCAGTCCCGCCGACAGAAAGCATCGGCAAGGTCAGGCTGTCGTCGCCGCTGTAGACGGCGAAGTCACTGCTTGTGCGCTCGATGATTTCGGAAGCGGCATCCAGATCGCCGCTTGCTTCTTTTACGCAGGTGATATTATCGATCAGCGACAGGCGGACGATGGTATCGACCGACAGATTGACGACGCTGCGGCCCGGGATGTTATAGAGCATGACCGGAAGCGTCGTCGCGTTTGCGATCGCTTCAAAATGGCGGTACATGCCTTCTTGAGACGGTTTGTTATAGTAAGGAGTGACAAGCATGATGCCGTCGACGCCCGCTTGTTCCGCTTGCTGAGTCAAGGCGACGGATGCCCGCGTGTTGTTCGAGCCGGTGCCCGCGATGATTTTCGCGCGCCCGTCCGCCACAGTGACGACGTGGACGAACAGCGCCACTTTTTCGTCTGTCGACAAAGTCGGCGATTCGCCGGTCGTCCCGGCGACGACGATGCCGTCCGAACCGTTATTGATAAGATGTTCCACGAGATTTGTTGTTGCCTGAAAATCGATTTCACCGTTTGCGTCGAATGGCGTCGCCATCGCAGTGATCACTTGACCGAATTTCATAGAGAACACACCCTTTTCTAAGTTTTTTTCAAAAATTAGAGGTGGGGGCCGGTCCGGAGTAAACAAAAAAGCAGCAACGGGGGCCCGTTGCTGCCGTTAGAAACAATGTTTACCAATCGTTCCTGTTCGTCAGATAGCCCTCCATATAGTTTCCTATATGACAGTCCGGCACTTCTTCAGTGCAGAACCAGCGCACAGGAATATGAGCATCCTGCCGCTTCGGCAAATCCCCCTTTCGGCAATCGTCCTAAGAGCCCATACTCCTCGGATTGCGTACTGATGGTTTTTGCGCCTCTATCCTCGCTCCGCTAAGGAAGCAAGAAATTATTGAATTAGCTGTAATATAACAGAAAGAAATGGGAAAGGCAAGAGAAAAAGCATTTTTAATTTTGTAAAATGTGGGAATGGAGAGCGACGGCTTGAACTGCTCCCAATAGACCAAAGGAGGCAAGCACATGGACGATCATCGAATGGACCGAAAATTGAATATCCACACCGGCGGCGAGCAGATGGGCTTCCACGCATCGCTGCATGAGCACCGGTTTGAAGTGACGCCTTATGCGTGGCTGGATCGATTGTTCAAGGCACATCCGTTGAAAGGAACGGGCAGGCTGGTCGATTTCGGGAGCGGCAAAGGGCGCTTGAACTTTTTCGCGCATCACCTGTTCGGGACGCCGTCGGCAGGAGTGGAAGTCGACCCGTCGCTGCATAAAGCCTCGCTCCGGAATTTGCAGCGCTATAGAGGGAAAGCTGATATCGAGTTCATCAATGCTTACGCGCAGGATTATGAAATCGATCCACAAGATCGCTGGTTTTATTTTTTCAACCCGTTTTCCGATCCGGTGTTCATGAGTGTAGTGGACAGGATCCAAAAGTCGGCGGCGGACCATCCGCGGGAAGTTGAAGTGATCTTATTTTATCCTGCAGTCGAATATACCGATTTCCTGGAACGGCGCACCGCATTCGAATTGGCTGAAGATATTGAACTGCCGGTCGAAGAGAAAGATCCACGTGAACGGTTTTTGGTCTACCGTTTGCCCATATGGGATTAAAGTTTCCGCTATAGCGGGTATAGCTAAATAAAAATGGATGCGGAAAGAGGGATTCTTTTATGAAATGGAAAGGGCGAGCGGGTAGCAGGAATGTAGAAGACAGGAGAGGGCGCGGTGTCGGCGGGCCGGTGCTGGCCGGGGGCGGGATCGGCGGCTTACTGATCGTCTTGTTGATCACGTTTCTCGGGGGCGACCCGGGAGCGATACTCGGCGATGGCGGAGGCGGATCCAGTTCGGAGCCGTATGTGGCGAGCGAGCGGGAAGAAGAACTGGCCGATTTCGTCTCGGTCGTCCTCGCGGATACGGAAGAAGTATGGGCCGAAGTGTTCGCCGAAGAAGGCATGGAATATGTCGAGCCGACCTTGGTGCTGTTTTCCGGAAGTGTCCAGTCGGCTTGCGGCATGGCGGGAGCGGCGACGGGACCGTTTTATTGCCCGGCGGATTCCAAATTATACATCGATTTAAGCTTTTATGACGAGCTCGAGCGCCAGTTCAACGCACCCGGTGATTTCGCGATGGCGTATGTCGTGGCGCATGAAGTCGGCCACCACGTGCAGAATTTGCTCGGCGTGCTCGGGGACGTCCAACAGGCGCGCAACCAGCTGAGCGAGACGGAATACAATCAATTGCAGGTGCGCCTGGAATTGCAGGCGGATTATTTATCCGGTGTCTGGGCGCATCACGCTCAAGGCATGGGCTATCTTGAAGAAGGCGATTTGGAGGAAGCGTTGACCGCGGCCAGTGCAGTCGGCGACGATACGATCCAGAAAAGGACGCGCGGCTATGCCGTGCCGGAGAGTTTCACCCACGGCACATCCGAGCAGCGCAAGGAATGGTTCTATAAAGGCTTCCGCGCCGGTGATTTGAATGACGGCAATACGTTCAATGCGCCGGACTTGTAAGCTTTCGAAAAGATTGATATTTTGCGCTCGGTGATTCATTATAAAGAATAGACAGTCTTTTTCATCGAGAATCAAGAATGAAGAAGAAATCCTATTCTATGAAGGAAGTACACTCATGACAGAAGAGATAATGACGGAAGACAATATCACCCGTCTCGAAGTGGGCGGCAAACAATTTATCTTGATCGGCACAGCACATGTGTCCAAACGGAGCGCAGAGCAAGTGAAGGAAGTCGTCGAGCGCGAACGGCCGGATTCGGTGTGCATCGAACTCGACGCCCAGCGCTATGATTCGGTCATGCAGGACAAGAAATGGAAAGAAACCGATATCTTCAAGATCATCAAGGACAAGAAAGCGAGCCTGTTGTTGATGAACTTGGCCATTTCCTCGTTCCAGAACCGCCTGGCCGATCAGTTCGGCATTAAGCCCGGTTCGGAAATGATCCAGGGCATCCATTCCGCGCAAGAGACCGGAGCGGAACTGGTCCTGGCCGACCGCAATATCCAAGTGACGTTTTCGCGTATCTGGGGCAATATCGGGCTGATGGGCAAGGTCCAGCTCATTTCCTCCGTGTTCTTCAGCATTTTCAGCAAGGAATCGATTTCCGAAGAGGAACTTGAGAAGATGAAGCAGCAGGATACATTGAACGCGGTGATGGATGATTTCACTAAAGCGTTCCCCCGCATCAAGAAGCCGCTCATCGATGAACGCGACCAATATTTGGCGCAGAAGATCAAAGAAGCACCCGGCGACAAGGTCGTCGCGGTGCTTGGTGCCGCGCACATTCCAGGCATTACCCGCGAAATCCACGAAGAGCAGGATTTAAAGGCGCTCAATGAAGTGCCGAAGAAGTCGAAATGGCCGAAGATCATCGGCTGGGCCATCCCGGCGATTATTTTGTCCATTATCGCGTACACCTTCTATGCAAACCCGGCGGCTGGTTTGGACCAAACCGTCAGCTGGATCCTGTGGAACGGCACGCTTGCCGCAATCGGGGCCGCGGTCGCGTTCGGCCATCCGCTGGCGATCCTCACCGCCTTTGTCGCTGCGCCGATTTCCTCGCTCAATCCGCTCGTTGCGGCCGGCTGGTTTTCGGGGCTGACACAAGCGTTTATCCGCCGGCCGAATGTCGGGGATTTCGATACCTTGTCGAAAGACGTGTTCACGGTCAAAGGCTTTTGGGACAATAAAGTGACGCGCGTCCTACTCGTCATCGTATTGACCAACCTCGGCAGTTCGCTCGGCACATTCATCGGCGGGGCAGACGTGTTGCGCCTGTTTTTCGAAAACTTATAAAACGCTTTATGAAGCTTCCCTCGAAAATTTCGGTGGAAGCTTTTTCATTTCTAGATACCTATATAAAAATGCATAAAAAGTATTCTTGATGAATGATTTTTATTAAAAAAAGGGGTATAACTAAAGTATAAAACCGAACGGAGGCGCATGGAGATGGATTTCCTGTTGATGGGGATCTTATTGTGGTCGCTGGTGATTGCCGCATTGCTGCTCGGCTTGTACGGGGTTTGGAAACGATCGTGGAAAGCGCTGTTTTGGGGAGGGCTTGCATCACTTTTGCCGATGGGCCTGATTTTCATGGGAGATGACAGCTGGGTGTTCAAATTGAGCATCTTGCCACCGCTCTTGCTGTTCATCGGCGCTTACTTCTTCAAGCAGCGGCGCCCTGAAAAAGTTTAACCGGAAACCGGCCAATCTTTTTGGCCGGTTTTCGAGCGTTTAAATTGGCGCTTTCCGATTTGTAGTTATACAATAGTTATACAACAATCGGAGGGAGCTAATCCTTATGCAGTACATACTTGAACGCAGTAAGTTATTCATCTTCTTGATCCTGATTCTCATGCTGGTCGGGGTCTATACATTCCTGACTTTGCCTCAGCGTGAAATTCCCGAAACGCCTCCGGGCCTTGTGCTGGTCTCCACGATCTTGCCGGGCGCCGAGCCGGAAGAAGTGGAAACGAGCATCACGAATCCGATTGAAAGGGAATTGCAGAGCATTGACGGCATCGCGTCGATGGATTCCATTTCAGCGAATTCGGCTTCCATCATCACATTGGAAATTGAAGACGGCGTAGAGCCTGATGGCTTGATCAATACGATCCAGCAACAGGCACAGCGCGCAGCCGGCAGTTTCCCGGAACAGGCGCAGGAAACAAGCGTCGAAAAGCTGGACCTGACATTCCCGTTGGTTTCCTATATGTTCTACGGGGACGAAGCGGAACTTGCCGAACTCGAAAGGCCGCTCGCCGATCTCTCGGATGAAGTCGAAGCGGTGTCCGGCGTCGCCGGAACCCAAGTGAAAGGCTTGAACGGTGAGCAGGTGGTCATTGAGCTCGATGGGGATGCGCTGGCAGAAAATCAATTGCAGCCTTTTGAAGTGCTTGAAAGCCTGCAGCAAGCGAATCAGCCGCTGTCCCTTGGTACCCACAGTGACGGCGAACAGCAATTCCTCTTGACCGTGCAGCAAAGCGAAGGCATCGAAAAGCTGCGTGAGCTGCAGGTCGGCCAGGCAGCGGTGCCGCTCGCTGATGTGGCGTCGGTCGAATTGGCTGAAATGCCGGCTGAAGATATCGTCACATTCGAAGGCGAGCCGGCGGTTTCCTATACGGTCTTCTTGCAGACTGGCCAGGACGTGCCTTCTGTCGATGACCGTGTCAGCGAAGTGATCGAAGGGTTCAATGAAGATTTGCCTGCAGGCATCTCGGCTGAACGCTATGAGTCCCAGGCTGAAAACGTCAACGAGATTTTCAGCTCGCTTTACATTTCGCTATTGATCGCGGTGCTTGCGGTCTTGGTCGTTACGACTGCGGGGCTTACGCTATACGGCGCGTTTGCCGTGGCGCTGACCGTTCTCGCTTCCGTCCTGATCGGGCTCATCCCGATTCCGGCGCTCGGTGTCGATTTGAACCAGATTTCCGTTATCGGCTTGATTATCGCGATCGGGATTTTGGTCGACGACAGCATCGTCGTCAACGATAATATCCAGCGCCGCTATAAGCTTGGCGATCACGCAATGGCAGGGGCCATCAATGGCGTCCGGGAAGTCTACCCATCGATCGTGTCGTCGAGTCTGGCGATTGTCGTGACGTTCTCTCCGCTGTTATTGCTATCCGGCGGAAACGGCGCATTCATCAAAGCGCTGCCGAGTATTTTGATTACGACCATCCTGGCTTCGACGGTACTGTCGATTACGCTTGTGCCGATGATGCAATACTTGCGCACGAAACGCAAAAAGCGCAAAATTTCCGACACGCCGGGCTTCCTTGGCAAGCCGCTCGAAAAACTTGCGCAAGTGTATTCCGGAAAAGTGCTGAAAGGCGTGTTGAAACGCCCTTGGCTGACTGGGATCGGCGGATTGGCCATTGCGACCGCACTGCTGTCACTCGCCTTGTTCACGCCATTCGAATTCTTCCCGGAAGCGGACCGCGAGGAAGTGACGATGAACGTGCGCCTTGCGGAAGGAACGACCATCGAAGAAACCGATGCGTTCATCCGTGAAGTGACCGAGGAAGTGGCGCAGGAAGATGGCGATGTGAATGAAACCGCCGTCTTCACAGGAGAAGGATTGCCGAACCTGTTTGCTTCATCGATGGACAATACCGGCGCCAATACGGGCCAAGTGGCATTCCGTATCGACCGTGAAGCGACTTCCGCCTCCGCCTTTATCGACAAATGGGAACCGGAACTTCGCGAACGCTATCCGGATGCGGAAATTTTCCTTGATACCATCGTCCAGGGGCCGCCAGTGGGCGCACCGGTGACCGTGACGGCGACGGGCGAGGATATCGATGAACTCGCGGCGCTGCGTGACACGCTCGAAGAAGAGATGCTCGCAAACGGTGCGACTGTCGTCACCGATAACCTCGGCGCTTCTGTGCCGGCGATTGAATACGTACCGGAGCGGGAAACGCTTGAAGACAACGGCATCGCCTTGTCGACGGTCACCAATCAATTGCAGCTGCTGACGCAAGGCGTCCCGCTCTATACGCTTTATGAAGGGCAGACGCCATATGAAGTCGTCCTGAAGCAAGCAGGCATCACGGAAGGCGAACCGATCGACCTTGCTGAATTCAGTTTGCCGGCATCCACGGCAAGCGGTGAACAAGCGGAAACCGGCGGTGAAGCAGGGCCGCCTGCTGCCGCACAGCCAGGGCCGCCTGAACTGGTCGGCCTGGACGAATTGCTCACCGCAGAAGAAACGACGGCGCTTGCACAAGTGCCGCATAAATCAGGGGACCGCGCCATCACGCTCCGCGCGTTCGGTGAAGCCGATGATTTCGAAGCGCAGATGCTTGAAGTCGTAGACAATGCACGTGCGGATTTGCCGTCTGGCTATGAACTGTCAACTGGCGGCGAGAATTCCGACCAGGAAGCATTCTTCGCTGAAATCGGCATCCTGTTCCTGGTCGTGCTGCTGCTGGTTTATTTGGTCATCGCGTTCCAGTTCAAATCGTTCGGCTTGCCGTTCCTTGTGTTGATTGCCGTTTATCTCGGCATCTCGGGCGCGATCCTCGGCTTGTTCCTGACGCAGACGCCGCTCAGCTTCCTTGGCGTCATGGGGATCGTCTCCTTGACGGGGATTGTCGTCCGGAATGCGGTCGTGCTCATCGACTTTGTGGAAGAACGCCGCCTGACGGGAGACTTCAACATCGAAGAAGCGATCATCGAATCAGGGTATGCGCGCATCAAGCCGATCGTGCTGACGTCCTTGACTTCAATTGTGGCGCTCTTGCCGGTCGCGTTTTCCGGCGACCCATTGTTTGAACCGCTGGCCGTGACGATCATTGCGGGGCTTGCGTTCTCCGGGATTTTCACATTGGTCATGATTCCGGCGCTGTATCTTTTATTCCATCGCATCGTGCGCAAGGAGAAGAAACAAACCGCCTGATGGAAAGCTGCAGGGTCTTCGGACTTTGCAGCTTTTTTTGTTTTTTAGTGGCAGAGTAAAGCTTGTGTGATGGGGTAAGCAGGAGATAAAGGGCGATTTTTGAGAAAGGGGGGAGATGCGCTTGGGGAAAGTGGAATTAGAAGCGCGGCATAGGAAACCGCTGCTCGCGGTATTGATGGCCGGCGTGTTTGTGGCGATACTCAACCAGACGCTGCTCGCCACCGCTTTGCCGCACATCATGGAAGATCTCGATATCACCGCCAATACCGCGCAATGGCTGACGACGGTGTTCATGCTCGTCAACGGCGTCATGATCCCGATTACCGCTTTCTTGATCAATAAATACACGACGCGCCATTTATTTTTTGTGGCGATGGGCTTGTTCGCGGCCGGGACGATCATCTGTGCGCTTGCACCGGGATTTGCGACCTTGATGCTCGGGCGCATCGTCCAGGCATCGGGGGCCGGCATCATGATGCCGCTCGCCCAAACGGTTTTGTTCGTCATCTTTCCGGTCGAAAAACGCGGCCAGGCGATGGGCATGTTCGGCTTGATCATTTCCTTCGCGCCGGCAATCGGCCCGACTTTATCCGGTTATTTGGTCGGGCAATACCCGTGGCGGTCTTTGTTCTACATCGTCATACCGATCGCGATCCTCGATTTGGCGCTGGCGTATTTCTTCCTGCGCAATGTGACGGAACGGACTTTCCCGAAGATCGACATTCTGTCGATCATGCTGTCGACTATAGGGTTCGGCGGCTTGCTGTATGGCTTTTCGAGCGCCGGGTCAGCGGGATGGGGCAGCACTTCGGTCATCGCATCGATCGGTGTCGGGGCTGTCGCTTTATGGTTCTTCATCCGCCGCCAGGGAAAACTGAAGCAGCCGATCCTGGAATTCCGCGTCTTTAAATACGGCTTGTTTACTTTATCGACGATCCTCAGCATTATCGTGTTTGTCACGATGATCGGCAGTGCCACGATCTTGCCGATCTATATGCAGGACATGCATGGGTTTACGGCGCTTGAATCCGGGATCATGCTGCTGCCGGGAGCGGTCATCATGGGACTCATGAACCCGATTGCCGGGCGTATTTTCGATAAAGTCGGGGGCAAGTGGCTGGCGGTTGCGGGGCTGTCGATCGTAACAGGTTCGACTTTCCAGTTTACGGTGCTGACGGCCGAGACGGCATTTGTTTATTTGACCGTCATGCACGCCATCCGCATGTTCGGCGTTGCGCTTGTCATGATGCCTGTTACGACAGCGGGGCTCAATCAATTGCCGGACCGCCTTATTCCGCATGGCACGGCGATGAGCAATACGATGCGCCAAGTATCGGGCTCGATTGGGACGGCGCTACTTGTGACGATCATGACCAGTGCGGCGCTTGACCCAGCCCGATACGGCGTGGAAGGGCTGATCCGCGGGGTCAATATCTCCTTCATGGTGACAGGGGGATTAAGCGCAATCGGCATCGTGCTGGCGTTCTTCATGAAAAATCCGAAAAAGCAGGAAAGCGGCGACGCATAAATATATGAAGAAAAGCTGTCACAAGATGTGCATTTACATCTTCGGTGAGATTTGGTAAGATGTCTGACGACAGACAATGAATAACAAAAAATTGTTCAATTTTCTGATAAAACTACTTTTAATGAGGTGAAGTTGTGAATTTATTGTGGGGCATCTTCGGCATTATCGTCGTTCTTGGAATCGCTTTCTTGTTCTCTGATGGAAAAAAATCCATCAAGCCGCGGACGATTCTCGGCGGATTGGCCATCCAGATTACGTTTGCATTTATGGTACTTGAATGGGAGTTTGGCAGAAACGCCTTGCTCGGTTTATCACGAGGCGTCCAAAACATCATCAATTATGCAGGGGAAGGGATTGCATTCGTCTTCGGTCCTGCAGCTGACACGGAAGGTTTCGGTTTCGTCTTTGCGTTCCAGGTATTGACGATCATCATTTTCTTCTCTTCCCTAATTTCTGTTCTTTATTATCTTGGCATCATGCAATGGATCATCCGTTTGCTCGGTGGGGCCTTGTCGAAATTGCTCGGTACGAGTAAAGCGGAATCGATCTCGGCATCTGCCAACATCTTCGTCGGCCAGACGGAAGCACCGCTTGTCGTGCGCCCGTTCCTGCCGAACATGACCAAGTCGGAATTGTTTGCAGTCATGACCGGGGGGCTTGCATCGGTCGCGGGCTCCACGCTCGCGGGTTATGCGCTTCTCGGTGTCCCGCTTGAGTACTTGCTCGCTGCCAGCTTCATGGCGGCTCCTGCCGGGTTGGTCATGGCGAAAATCATGATTCCGGAACAGGAAGAAATCGAAGAAAAAGAGTTTGTCATGGAAAAAGACGACCGTTCCGTCAACGTTGTCGATGCAGCTGCTCGCGGGGCTTCAGACGGCCTCCAGCTGGCATTGAACGTCGGGGCGATGCTTCTTGCGTTCATCGCGCTCATCGCGCTGTTGAACGGCGTACTTGGCGGCATCGGCGGCTGGTTCGGTGCTGATAACATCACGATCCAAGGCATTCTCGGATTCATCTTCGCGCCGCTGGCATTCGCGATCGGCGTGCCATGGGAAGAAGCGGTCCAGGCAGGAAGCTATATCGGCCAGAAACTTGTGTTGAACGAATTTGTTGCCTATACGGCATTCGCTCCGGAAATCGCAAACTTGTCTCCGAAGACAGTCATCATCGTCAGTTTCGCGCTTTGCGGATTCGCGAACTTCAGCTCACTCGCCATCCTGCTCGGCGGCCTCGGTGCGATGGCGCCAAGCCGCCGCCCGGATATCGCACGCCTTGGCATGCGCGCAATCGCAGCGGGTATGCTTGCCTCATTGTTGAGTGCGGCAATCGCGGGGATGTTCGTTTAAGCAATCGCTTCATATTTGATCACATCAAAAAACCGTCCGTTCGCTGTTTCATCTACTGTGATGAACGGGGAACGGGCGGTTTTTTATATGGGGGCGGCTTGATGGAATTGACGGACAGGAGGCCTGCAAAATCGACGGTTTCCTTTCAAGAGGGAAGCCTTGACAGCGGCTTTTTTTAGGATTACACTTCTATCTTGGCTCACCTGATTTTTAGGCAGAGCGGGTAGGGAGAGGGCTAATTTCATAGAAGGTATATCTTATGGCAAATTGGATGGACCGGTTTTTCGGTCTTAACGAAAACGGGACGACCATCAAGCGGGAAATGACAGCCGGCTTGATCGGCTTTTTCACCGTTGTGTACATCATCGCCGTCAACTCGCTCATTTTATCGGAGTCCGGCATGCCGATCGAGTATGCGATCATCGGCACCATCGCCGCTTCCGTCATCGGGGCTTTGCTGATGGGCTTTTGGGGCAATGCGCCCATTTTGCTCATTCCAGGGATGGGGATCAATGCGTTGTTCTCTTATACGCTCGTCCAGTCGATGGGGCTTAGCTGGCAGGAAGCGCTTGCGGTCGTCTTCGTCTCGGGTGTCATTTTCGTCTTCGTCGCGTTCACGCGCTTTTCGAAAATGCTCAGCGAGGCGGTGCCAGATTCGCTGAAAGAAGCGATTACGGTTGGGCTTGGGCTATTCCTCATGCTGTTAGGCCTTGAGAAAGGCGGTCTTGTCGGGCCGGGCGACGGTTCGATTCTGTCGCTCGGTTCGCTGTCGGATCCGCTTGTGCTGTCGACAGTGATGACGTTCTTGCTCGCGATCATTTTATTCATCCGCAATGTGCCGGGGAATTTCCTGATCACCATCGTACTCGGAACGGCCATTGCCTATTTCTTCGGCATGATCGACCTCGGGCAATTGAGCGAACCGGGCGTCGATACGGCGGAAGCGTTCGCCGTGTTCGGCGCGATGTCGTTCGGCAATTTTTTGTCGACGACGTTCTGGGTGGCGGTATTTTCCCTGACGATGGTCCTGGTGTTTGAAAACATCGGCCTTGTCCACGGCCAGGTGAATTTCATCGGCCGTCCGGAAAAATATTCGCGTGCGTTCCAGGCAACTTCCGTGTCGACGATGGCTTCCGGATTTCTCGGCACGAGCCCGACTGTGGCCAGTGTGGAAAGTGCAGCGGCAATGGCTGCTGGCGGGCGCACCGGGTTGACATCCCTGACGGCAGGCTTCATGTTTATGGGGGCGGCGTTCTTCATTCCGCTGATCAAGATCATCCCTGACAGCGCGATTGCGCCGATATTGATCATCATCGGCGGCTTGATGCTTCAGAATATCAAGAATCTCGACATGAAGGACATGAGCGAGACCTTCCCGGCATTGCTGATCATCGCGCTGATCCCGTTTACGTACAGCATTGCGGACGGCATTGCGATCGGGTTTATCCTGTATCCGGTGCTGAAAGTGGCAATCGGCAAATGGCGCGAGGTTTCCCCGGCCCTTTACGTGATAGCTTGCCTGTTTTTCGTCAATTACGTATTCCACGTGGTTGGCTGAAGAAAGCGCATATTTTTTTAACCACTTAGAATAAGTCGCTAAAATTAGAAAGCAACTAATTTTAAACGACAAATAGTCTATAAACTTTCTAAGTGTTTGGAGAAGCGTCCGCCCGACTCCGGTGGATCAGCGAGACGACCGAGACCCCGCAGGGAATGAATGCGCGAAGCAACGCTGAGCGCATTCATTTGCGATGCTTGAGCATAGCGAAAGTAGAGCAAATAAAGGCGGCTTGAATTTGAGCCGACGGAAGCGATGCTTGAGCATAGCGAAAGTAGAGCAAACCGAGGAGGCTTGGGCACGAGCCCACGGAAAGCGGGCGGTTTAAGCTTCGGAAAGCACGATTCTAAAATCCCAGAAATGTCAAAAAAGCGCATCCATCAACCGGATGCGCTTTTTCATTGCTTTGCCGTGTTATAATAAAAGAAAAGGAGCGGATCACGATGCGCTATTTTAAATCGAATATGGAAAAGCTGGTCAATCAGGAGCCGGAATTGAAAAAACGACTGAAAGTATTGATGAAGGAAATGGAGCTTGAGAAAAGCTTTGCCTTGAAGGCGCTCTACCACTCCGAAGTGGCGGACAGCGGCCCGTTCATGAAACAATACCAGGAAATCGACAATCAATAAAGAAAAGCCATGCGCGAAGGAATCCTTCGCGCATGGCTTTTCTGTTCGATCAAGACGTGCGGGTGGCTTTGAAACCGTCGAGCCATTGCTGCCAGGATTCAAGCGTGGTGCCGATGCAATAGCGGTTAACCTTTTCGTCATTGCAGTCGATGCCCTGGCCGCCGAGCAGGAAGTGTAGATTCGGGATCGCTGCAGAAAGTTCTTTGATATATTGTTCTGCAACGGGCCGGCTTTTGGGCGTGGTGACAGACATGCACACGAGCTGGAAATCCTGTTTAGCCACCATTTCTGCCAAGCCGTCAATCGGCGTATCCGGGCCTGTGTAGACAACATGAAAGCCGTTTTCACGCAGGAAGAGCGAGAACAGCAGCAGGCCAAGTTGATGGTGTTCGCCGCTTGGGCTGAGGGCCAGCACTTTCGGGAGATGCGGCGCGACCGGGAAGACACGGAAAAACTGGTTGAAGCGCTGCTGGATGATATTGGTGATCATATGTTCATGCGCAACGCTGATTTGCCCATCTTCCCATTCAGCGCCAATCCGGACCATAAGCGGCGCGATGATCTGGAAGAACACAATCTGGTGGTGAAACAGTGAGAACTTCAGATCGAGCAAGTAATTGAAACGGTCAATGTCTATCTCAACAGCGGCTTGATACAGTTCTTCAATTTGTTGGGCATACTCAATCGGTTCTGTGGAATCGGTGGCTTCAGGGTGATAGAACTGTTTTCTTGAAGCGTGCAATTGCTTTACGGCTTCGCTGATCTTCATGCCGTTTTCCTGGACTTGGATTTTCAGCCATTTCAAATCTTCCAGGTTTTGGTCGGAATACAGCCGATGTCCCGATTCCGTGCGCGCAGGCGTGATGGCGTTATAGCGCGTCTCCCAAGAGCGAATGGTCACCTTTGGCATATCGAGTATTTTGGCAGCAGCTTTGATATTGTACATAGCATGACCTTCATTCCGTAGTTTTTTGTTATACAAAGATTATACAACCAACTATCCCCAGCGTAAAGCTATTGGCATCCCGGAATCGCAGAAAAAGGCAAGAAAAAACAAATCTCTAAAGAAAAACATACTTTAAGAAGTTCATAGTCTTACAGTTAATCCTTAAAATGGAAAAAAGACAGTGCAGGTTAACGGCTGCACTGTCTCTTTTCGAATATAATAGTGATACAAACTTAACGGCCAGTAAGCAACCAACTGAAGTTGCGAATCATTGTTCGACGATGCGTGCTTGTTTAGCGGCTCTTGAACGCTGCCAGCCCGCTGTAATGACGAGCGTGGCCAATAGCAGCAACAACCCGAGAATGAACGGGAAAACGATATTGATGTCGAACAGGATGCCGGCGAGGAGCGGGCCCATGACGTTGCCGATGCTCATATAGGCATTGTTCATGCCCATCGCAAAGCCGACTTCGCCTTCTGCGAGTTTTGAGATCAAGGTGTTCAAGACCGGGCGCAAAATCGAAGTCGCCAGGAAAATGATCAGCGAGACCCCGAAAAACATGGCGTAACTGCTGGCAAACAGCGAGGCGAGGAAGCCGCCCGTTGCGACGCCGAGGAACGTGATCAATACGCCGATCTCCCCGAAGCGCGAGACGATGCGGTCAACGATGAACAATTGGACGATGACACTGACCGTACCGGTCGCAGTGATCATGAAGGCGATATCTTTTGCGGTGGAGTCGAATTGATTGTCGAGATAAAGCCCAAGGACCGATTCATAAGCAAGAAGCCCGAAGCTCATGACGAGCGTGATGACTAGCGGCAAAAAGTAAGGAACCGAAGTCGAGCGTGCAATTTTTTTGAACATCGATTCGGATTGTGTCATCGTCAAAGCGAGATCCGGATCCGCTTTTTCCGCGTCGCTGTCTTTCAGCACGAAGATGGAAAACAGCACTGCTAGGAGCGAGACGAGCGCGGACACGAGAAACGGCAGCTTCAGGCTGAAATCGGCGAGAAAGCCGCCGATTCCCGGGCCGATGACGATGCCGAGTGACATGGAGGCAGAAACAAGGCTTGTGCCTTTAGCGCGTTGGTCGAACGTCGTGATGTCGGCGATATAGGCAAAAATCGCCGGCACGAGCATAGCGGCGCCAATTCCGCCGATAACCCGGGAAAAGTACAGCACCCAAATAAAGTCGGAAGCATAAAAAATGAACATCGATAGAGTCAGCCCGGCAAGGCCCCAGATGATCATGATGCGGCGGCCGTATTGGTCCGCCCATTTGCCGGCGATCGGCGAGAATAGGAACTGGGCAGCCGCGAAGATGGCGATCATCAAACCGGCTGCCATGCCGCCTTGATTGATGGAGACGAGATACGATGGCAGGATCGGGATGATGATGCCGAAACTGCCGATGGCGATGAACATATTGATCATCAGAATCAGGATTTTTTTGCGTTGGTCTTTGGACATTGGGGTGCCTTCTTTCTTATATATATGTACACATGACAGTTATATTGACTTCCCCATATTATGGATACTTCCAAAGCTTGTCAATTACTTTGTAACGGCAAAACGGATTTTCTTTTTCGGGCAGGGAAAAAGCTTACTGGGAGCGTAAAATTGAAACAGGTTGAAGGGGGGTATTCAAGGGTATAAGGTAATATCCAGGGCAGACAAGAGGAAGGGGAGGACGATGGATCAACGACACGATCGGATCAAACTGACGGCTTTGCAGGAACGGGTGGCCACCGCTGAGCAGGCGGCCTCCTGGATAAAGGACGGCATGGCCATCGGGTTCAGCGGATTCACGCGGGCAGGGGATGCCAAGGCTGTGCCGAACGCATTGGCCAAGCGTGGAGAAAAGGAGTCATTGAAAATCGATGTCTATACCGGCGCTTCACTCGGTTCAGGCACTGATGGGCGTTTCGCACAGGCGGGCATCGTCCAAAAACGCGCGCCGTACCAGTCCGATTCCTTGATGCGTGCTGCGATCAACTCAGGGGAGGTGCAGTTCGTGGACCATCATTTATCCCAAACCGCAGAGTGGGTCAGGGGCGGCGTTGCAGGGCCGCTCGATTTTGCCATCATCGAAGCGCTGGGCATCACGGAGGAGGGTTTGCTCATCCCGACGACTTCCGTCGGCAATTCGGCTGTCTTTGCCCTTCACGCAAAAGAGCTCATCATCGAAATCAATACCGCACAGCCGGCGGAGATGGAAGGAATCCATGATTGCTTTGAACCGGGAGCGCTCGGCAAACGCCAGCCGATTCCGCTCGTCTCCCCGCGGGACCGTATCGGCACGAAAGGCATCCCGATCGATGTATCCAAAGTAAAAGGCATCGTCTGGACCCATCAAGTGGATTCGCCTTCGCCAATCGAGCCGCCGGATAAGGAAACGGAAGTCATGGCAGGCCATTTGCTCAATTTCCTGCGCGGTGAAGTCGAGGCGGGGCGCTTGGACCAAAACCTGGCCCCGCTTCAATCGGGTGTCGGCTCCGTGGCGAATGCAGTGCTGCATGGACTGCTCGATTCGGAGTTCGAAGGGCTGGAGCTGTATTCCGAAGTGTTGCAGGACGCCGTGTTCGATTTGCTCGATTCCGGCAAGGCATTATTTGCTTCCGCCTCTGCGATCACTTTATCGAAGCCTTATATGGAAAGGATCTATCAAGATTTCGGCCGTTACCGGGACCGTCTGGTGCTGCGCCCGCAAGAAATCTCGAATCACCCGGAAATCATCCGCCGCCTGGGCCTCATTTCCATCAATACCGCGTTGGAATTCGATTTGTACGGCAATGTCAATTCGACTCATGTGGCCGGGACCAGAATGATGAACGGCATCGGCGGGTCGGGCGATTTCGGGCGCAATGCGCAGCTCGCCATTTTCGTCACCAAATCCACCGCCAAAGATGGGCGGATTTCCTGTGTCGTGCCGTTTGCTTCCCATATCGACCATACAGAACACGATGTGGACGTGTTGGTTACGGAATATGGATTCGCGGACATCCGCAACCTGGCGCCGCGTGAGAGGGCGGAGCGGATCATCGCGAATTGTGTCCATCCTGATTATCGCTCGCAGCTGCAGGGTTATTTCGATCGGGCGATCGCCCAGGGAGGGCACACGCCGCATGTTCTCGATGAAGCTTTATCGTGGCATGCCAGGTACACGCGGACGGGCACGATGTTAAAGAATTCGACATAATTGGCGGAAAACCGAGCCGGCATTCCCGAGCCTTCTTTTCTGTTCATGCAAAGTCATGTATACTGATAGCACTTGAATCTTACTGGAGGCCCATGCGTAATGGAAAAAATGACACCCGGCCCGCTATTGGATGTGATGGGGGAACTGTTCTCCGATGAAGTCTCGATAGCGGTATCCAATATGGAAGAATACACCTATTACCGACCGAGCAAACGAATCGACCTGAAAATCAAGGCAGGGGATAAAGTGCGTGAAGGCACCATCGCCCATAAAGCGCTCACAACCGGGCAAAAAGCGTCCGAATTCATCAATCGTGAAGTGTTCGGCGTACCTTACCACGGCATGGCGGTCCCGTTCGAAGAAGACGGTGAGCTCGCGGGCTGTGTCATGGCGATCTACCCGGCGTATACAGAAGGGAAGTCGGTCGTGACGGTGAAAAGCCCGGATGGCTGGAAGCCGATTCCTTTTACGGAAGTCCGCTACCTCGAAGTGAAGGACCGCAAAACCCACGTCCATTCGGCGGATTTTTCCGGAACGAATAAAAACTCCCTGCAGGAATTCGAATATTTGCTGCCGAGGGATTCGTTCATCCGCTGCCACCGTTCGTTTATCGTCAATGTCCATCATATAGAAGAAATCCATCCTGATACCCACTCCACCTTCGTGCTGGCCATGGATAACGGAGACCGTTTGCCGGTCAGCCAATCGTACTCCAGCTATTTTCGAAAATTGCTCGGCTTCTGAGAACGCATGAAAATGCTGCCTCGGACAGCCGATTTTCTGTTTTACCCAAGGTATGCACTCTTCCATTCGGATATTCCCTTTTTCGTTTCACGACACGTTAATATTATCTAATAATCAGACAAATAGATTGGATGTTTTGCATCCTGTCTTTTTTAATGGAAGAAAATATAACCCATCGCCAAGATGAAAACGCTTCAACAAACGACATATATTAGACAAAAACATACAGAAAGAGAGTGTGGATGGAATGGAAAAGAAACTAGAACGTATCAAAGCGGCAGAATTGCAGGACCGGGTTGTCACGGCACAGGAAGCGGCAGCGTGGATCCAAGACGGCATGACGCTGGGGCTCAGCGGATTCACGAGAGCGGGAGATGTGAAAGCGGTTCCTTACGCGCTTGTCGAACGCGCTGAAACGGAAAGCTTCAAGGTCAACGTCTTCACGGGGGCGTCCCTAGGTTCTGATATTGACCGGCTATTCGCGGAAGCGGGCATCGTCAACAAGCGCTTGCCGTTCCAGGCAGAGCCGG
The DNA here is from genome assembly GCF_001687605.2 of Planococcus plakortidis. Classification (NCBI taxonomy): domain Bacteria; kingdom Bacillati; phylum Bacillota; class Bacilli; order Caryophanales; family Caryophanaceae; genus Planococcus; species Planococcus plakortidis. Next base: position 2,860,525 of record NZ_CP016539.2, on the reverse strand, counting down.
CCATGCGCAAAGCCATCAACGCAGGTGAAATGTATTTCGTCGACCATCACTTGTCCCATACGGCGGAATGGATCCGCTCAGGGGTCATCGAGCCGATCGATTTTGCGATCGTCGAAGCCTTGTCCATCACAGAAGACGGCATGATCATCCCGACAACTTCTGTCGGCAACTCTTCTGTGTTCGTGAAACACGCGAAAAACATCATCGTGGAAATCAATGCGGCACAGCCTGAACTATTTGAAGGCATCCACGATATTTACGATACCGGCAAACAAGGCGAGCGCGACCCGATCCCATTGACTTCCGTGGACCAACGCATCGGCACAAAAGGCATCCCGGTCGACATGGACCGTGTGCGCGGAATCGTCTTCACGCATCAGGAAGATTCCCCATCGAACATCGTGGCGCCGGATGCGGAAACGAAAATCATGGCTGACCATTTGCTGAACTTTTTCCGCAGTGAAATTGAAGCTGGCCGCCTGACGGAAACACTGGCTCCGCTTCAATCAGGAATCGGGTCTGTCGCGAACGCCGTACTTCACGGCATGATCGATTCCGAGTTCAAGAACTTGGAAGTCTATTCGGAAGTGTTACAGGATGCCGTCTTTGATTTGATCGATGCCGGCAAAGTCGATTTCGCTTCGTGCTGTTCGATCACATTGTCCGAACCGAAAATGAAGCAGGTCTTCAGCGATTTCGACCAATACCGCGATAAGATCATCATGCGCCCGCAGGAGATCTCGAATCATCCGGAAGTCGTGCGCCGACTCGGCTTGATTTCGATCAACACGGCACTTGAGTTCGATATGTATGGAAACGTCAACTCGACGCACGTATCCGGCACGAAAATGATGAACGGCATCGGCGGTTCAGGCGATTTCGCCCGCAACGCGCGCCTTGCCATCTTCGTCACCAAATCAACCGCAAAAGACGGCAAGATTTCGAGCGTGGTGCCGTTTGCATCGCATATCGACCATACGGAGCACGATGTTGACGTAGTTGTCACGGAGCAGGGCTATGCCGACCTTCGTGGTCTGGCGCCGCGCCAGCGCGTGGAAGCCATCATCGAAAACTGTGTGCATCCGGACTACCGCCCGCAAATGCGCGAGTATTACGAAGAAGCGCTGACACGTGGCGGGCAGACGCCGCACGTCCTCGAGAAAGCTTTCTCTTGGCATGAATCATTAGCGAAAAACGGCACGATGCTCGTGAAAAAAGAGCAATTGGTCTAAACAAATAAAACCGGACAGCCACTTGGGCTGTCCGGTTTTCAGGCTGTCGAGAAAGATAAGAAGTCATATTTTCCGAAGCTTATCGCTCGCTTTCCGTGGGCTCGCGCCCAAGCCTCCTCAGCCGCTTTGAAACCTTTGTGCTCAACTCTCACTGCGTTCGAGCATCGCAGAAAACCCGCTTGCTCCCACATCTGCGTTGCAGATGCGTCGCAAATGAATGCGCTTCGCGAAGCTTCGCTCATTCATTTCTTGCGGGGTCTCGGTCGTCTCGCTGATCCACAGGAAAGATAAGGTCGACCTACGGGAGACATTATCTTTGCGAAAGTAATGCGCAGCATTATTGAGCAGAAGGATTTACGAGCGAACGCTTCTCCAAATACTTAGTTTGATCACTGATTTTTGAATGTTGTAAAGATATTCTCCTTTTAATTCGTAATGGGTTAATAGACTTCTTCAACACTCTGAAAACCGGACAGCCACCTGGGCTGTCCGGTTTTAAATTGATTTTAATATCTTCAAAATTGATGTTTCGTAAATTTCTTGAATGAATATAACTTGAGAAATTGGTTAGGCTATTTCTGGTCAACGATTGCCGTACATTTCCGATGTGTTGCGGGAGTACAATTCGATGATATTGCCAAATGGATCTTCGGTGTAGACGAGATAATGCGGCTTGCCTTTATTGACGTTCCACATCTTGCTGCGCTGGCGCCCGCCATGCTGGACAATCTGTTCAATCGTCTCGACGATGTCATCGACAACCAGGGCGATATGGAAGAATCCCGCATGACGCGGCGGCTCTTCAGAAAAAGAGGGGTCCTGGAATTCGAATAATTCGATGCCGAAGCCGTCGGAAGACATGAGGTGGACGTTGCGCATCTTGCGGATATCGGCCCCTTGAAGGTCGGTCGTCATGGAACCGGGGCCTTCCGCTTCTGCATCGAAATCAAACGGCCCCGCCAAAATATGAAAGTCGAATACTTTCCGGTACCATTTAATTGCCTTATCTAAATCGGGGACCGCCAGCCCCACATGCGTAATTGCTGCCATGATGATTCTCCTCCTTTTTGCTGTATTGATTCTGTACCCTTCCGGGGGCGGGAATATGCAGGAAATTGCACGTCCAAAGGAATTAACCCAAAATAGTTGTTGCCAGACTGGATTTTTAGTATTATAATAAGCAATTGTGAAATTCTGAAATGAGGGTCCTAATATGAAAAATTCCATCTATGGATTGACGATAGAACAATTAAAAGATTGGTTTGTAGAAAATGGCCAAAAGAAATACCGTGCGGAACAAGTGTGGGATTGGCTTTACATCAAACGTGTCACTGAATTCTCGGAGATGAAGAACCTGTCGAAGGATTGCATCGAGCTTTTGGAAAACAATTTTGCGATCCGTACATTGGACCAGGCAGTCAAGCAGGAATCGTCCGATGGCACGATCAAATTCCTTTTCCGTTTGCAGGACGGCAACTTGATCGAAACGGTTCTTATGCGCTTTAAATACGGCAACTCGGTATGTGTTACGACACAGGTCGGCTGCAACATCGGCTGCAGTTTCTGCGCCAGCGGCCTGTTGAAGAAAAGCCGCGACTTGAACGCAGGCGAAATCGTCGAGCAGATCATGCAAGTGCAGGCGCATTTCGACGCGGAGAAAAAAGACGAGCGCGTCAGCCATATCGTGGTCATGGGCATCGGTGAACCGTTCGATAACTATACGAACCTGATGGATTTCCTCCATGTCGTGAACTCCCAAAAAGGGTTGGCGATCGGAGCGCGCCATATCACGGTTTCAACGAGCGGCATCGTGCCGAAAATCTACGATTACGCGGATGAAGGCTTGCAAGTCAACTTGGCGATCTCGATCCACGCGCCAACGAACGAATTGCGTTCACGCATCATGAAGATCAACAAAGCATACCCGATCGAGAAGCTGATGGCTGCGATCGATTATTACCTGGAAAAATCAAACCGCCGCATCACGTTCGAGTACATTTTGCTGCGTGATGTCAACGACCATGTCGAGGAAGCGAACAAGCTGGCGAAATTGCTTGAAAACAAGCGCCACTTGTCTTACGTCAACTTGATTCCATACAACTCGGTCGATGAGCATGACCAGTACCAGCAAAGCACGCCTGAAGCGATCAGCGCATTCTTTGACGCGTTGAAGAAAAAAGGCATCAATTGCGGTGTCCGCCAAGAACAAGGCGCCGATATCGACGCGGCTTGCGGACAGCTTCGCAGCAAGCAGATCAAAAAAGAGAAGAAACCGGCAACGGTCTAATCGCGTGACAGGCAAAAAGCCCCCGAATGATTCGGGGGCTTTTTTTGTTGGGCGCAACGATAAAAAGCTTGCAACCTTATTGGCTGCAAGCTTTTCATTATTTTCCGCCGGACTGCAGATTGATGCCTTGGATAAAATACTTCTGGAAAAAGAAGAAAATGATGATGACTGGCAGCAATACGAGCAGCGAGCCGGCCATGAGATAGTTCCATTGGGTATTGAGCTGGCCTTTGAAGACCTGCAAGCCGATCTGGAGGGTGTACAGGTTCTCGTCGTTCAGATAGAGCAGCGGCCCAAGGAAGTCGTTCCAGGCGCCGTTGAACGAGAAGATGGCGACGGTGGCGATGGCCGGTTTGGTAAGCGGCAAGCCGATCTTGCGCCAAATGTAGAAATGGCTCGCGCCTTCCATCTTCGCGGCTTCAATCAATTCATTCGGTATTGTCATATAGAATTGTCTGAGCAGGAAAATGTTGAACGCGCTACCAAAGAAGGCGGGGACGATCAAAGGATAATAGGTGTTGACCCAGCCGAGTTTTGCGAACAAGACGTATTGTGGGATCAAGGTCACGAATCCCGGGATCATCATGGTCGCCAACACGATCGCAAACAGCACGTTGCGCCCCCGGAACGGAATTTTGGCAAAACCGTATGCGATGAATGAATTCGACAGGACATTGCCGATGACGACCAGGGTGGTGATGACGAGCGTATTGATCGTGTATTGGGTAAACGGGGCCGCTTCCCATGTCCGGATGTAATTGGACCAATTCCAGGATTCCGGGAAGAAGGTCGGCGGGAAGGACATGACTTCCGCCATCGTCTTCAAGGAAGTGGAGAACATCCACCATAATGGCGACAAGATCATCAGGCTCCCTGCAGCAAGCAGGACGAAATTGATGAGCCTGAGCATTTTTTTACGATTTCCATGATGCTCGAAATAGCTTGGATTCTTGATGTCCCTGGCTGTGCCCGCTTCCTCTATGTAACGGGTATCTTGTTGTGGGGAGGTCATCGGTTATCGCCTCCCTCATAATGGACCCAACGCGGAGCAAGCTTCAAATTGATCATGGTCAGGATGAAAACGATGATGAATAGGATCCAGGACATCGCCATCGCGTAACCCATATTGAAGTTCTCGAAAGCCTGGCGCCACATGTATAGATTGTAGAACAATAATGAGTTTGCAGGACCGCCTTCGCCGTTGCTCGACATGACATAAGCTTCCTGGAAGATCTGGAAGCCGCCAATCAAACTGGTCACCACATCGAAGAAAATGACCGGCGTGATCATCGGCAAGGTAATATGGAAAAACTTTCGAAATGTATTGGCGCCGTCGATTTCCGCCGCTTCATACAGCGTCTTGGATACGCCTTGCATACTCGCGAGATACAATAGCATCGCGCCGCCGACACTCCATAATTTCATGAAGATCAGAGAAGGTTTGGTCCAGGCAGGGTCGAACAGCCAATTGGGCCCATCAATGCCGAACCAGCCGAGGACTAAATTGATCATTCCGGTACCTGGATCAAGCAGTTGCATCCATAGCAGGTAAACGCCGACCCCCGACAGGACAGCAGGCAGGTAGTATAGCGTGCGGAACACGCGGATGCCCGGTACGTCCTGGTTCAGGAGCGCAGACAGGAAAATGGCGCCGATCGTCGTCAGGGGGACGGAAAATAGCACATAGTACAAAGTATTCCAGAGGGATGTCCAAAACAAACCGTCTTCCGTGAAGAGCCCTTGATAGTTTTCGGTTCCGACAAAGTCCATCTGGGATGTGATGTTGTAATTCGTAAAACTAGCGAACAGTGAGAAGAGCAGGGGCCCCGCCGTAAAAGCAAGAAACCCGATGATCCACGGCATGACGAAAATATAGCCGTACATCGTTTCTTTCCGCCGCATAGCGGACTTTGTTTTAGCCAAGCGAAGCCCTCCTTACTCGCGTGTGTTTTTTTCGACCAGTGATTCGACATCGGCCTGTGCTTCTTCGAGCGCTTGTTTCGGCGTCTTCGAACCAAGGAACACTTCATCGATTTTCGGGTTGACACTGCCCATGAAGTCAGGTGCAGATACCGGTACCGGGGTAAGGAGCGTATCGCGCATATACTCAGTTGCCATGCTGTAGACCATGGTGCCGTCTTCGGTGAATTCATCAGACTCCGCTGCATTTTCGGCGGCTTCGATATTGGCGACATTGTCGAAGTTCTGGACGGCCCAGTATTCCTGGGCTTCTGCCCCCGTCAGGTACTTGATGAATTCATAGGAAGCTTCGGGATTCGAAGCGCCGGCTGGAATCTCGGCAACAAATCCGCCGCCCCAGCTTGTGTGGCCATTGCCTGGCTCCATCTCCGGCAATTTCGCCACGCCGAAGTTCAAGTCATCTGCATAATCGCGGATTTGGGTATAGAAAGTCGGTGCGCTGACGTACATGCCGAGGCTGCCGTTGAAGAACGGGTTGCCTTGCTGGCTGTCGATTTGGGCTTTATAGGAATTGATGACATCGTCGCCGTACTTATCTTTCCACCCTTTCAGCCATTCCAGCGTCTCGAGGTTGGTTTCGGTATCGATCAGGACCTCGTTGTCCCCGTTGATGAAATTATGGCCATTGGCATTCAACATCCACACGTCGTAATTGATGCCCCATAATGGGTAAAAGCCGATCCGTTCGTAGTCATCGCCGTTTTTCACATCCAACTTCGCGGCATATTCCTCAAGCTCGTCCCAAGTAGCAGGCGGCTGTTCCGGATCGAGCCCCGCTTCTTCAAATGCGTCTTTGTTGTAGAACAGCACACGCGTATCGGTGTTGAATGGTATGCCGTATGAATCGCCTTCATAAAGTGTGGCATCCCAAAGCTCTGGATAGAACTGTCCCGAAATATCGTCTTCTGACAGGAATTCGGCCAGGTTCATCGCCTGGTTCTGTTCGCCGCGGAGAGCGGTCGTATTGATGTCGTTGATGACCACATCAGGCGGGTCACCGGCTGCAATCGCCGCCAGCTCCTTCGTCCAGATGTCCCCCCAAGGCAGATATGTATGCTGGACTTCGATCTCATCCTGGGATTCATTGAAATCGGTGATGATTTTTTCAATAACCGGGCGCCGGATTTCGGAACCCCAGAATGTCCAGAAATCAAGTACGACTTTCCCATCCTCATTTTCGGTGGCGCTGTCGTTGCTGTTTCCGGTTTGGAACCCTGCACATCCCGTAAGAAGCAGTGAAGAGGCCAAAAACGCTGCGGGTAAAGTATACATTTTCTTCATGATTTTTCTCTCCTTTTCGATATCTTTGATAACCATAAATTTCGCCTTTCAAAATAATGGTCAATAAGAAGTGAAGGAGCTCGCTATTCATGTCTCTAGTAGTACAGAATATTCCAGCTTCATTAGGGATGAGTATACCGTAGTGGCCATCAATTGCCAAATATATATTTGTAATTTACTGCATATTCTCTATAATAGAAGAAAAAGTATTAAAGGAGACTGGACATGGCAGAAATCAAGATTGACCATTTAGGAAAAAGGTACGATAAGGGGGCACTGGCCGTCAGCGACTTCAATTTACATATAAAAGATGAAGAATTCATCGTGTTTGTCGGTCCTTCGGGATGCGGGAAATCCACGACTTTGCGCATGATTGCAGGGTTGGAGGAAATCACGGAAGGCGAATTTTTCATCGATGGAAAACGCATGAACGATGTGGAACCGAAAGCACGGGATATCGCCATGGTGTTCCAAAACTATGCATTGTATCCGCATATGACCGTCTATGAAAACATGGCATTTGGCTTGAAGCTTAGAAAGTTCAAAAAACCGGAGATCAAGCGCCGTGTAGATGAAGCCGCAGCGATCCTTGGCCTGGAAGAATACTTGAACAGAAAACCGAAAGCGCTCTCAGGCGGGCAGCGCCAGCGTGTGGCGCTCGGGCGCGCCATCGTCCGCGACGCCAAAGTGTTCCTGATGGATGAGCCTTTATCGAATCTGGATGCGAAATTGCGTGTGCAGATGCGTGCAGAGATTTCCAAACTGCATAACCGCTTGAAGACGACCACGATCTACGTGACCCATGACCAAACGGAAGCGATGACGATGGCGTCACGCATCGTGGTCATGAAAGACGGCTTGATCCAGCAAGTGGGGACGCCGAAAGAAGTCTATGATTTCCCGGAAAATCGCTTTGTCGGCGGGTTTATCGGTTCGCCGGCGATGAACTTCTTTGAAGGCAAGCTGGTCGATGGCGCTTTCGCGATTGGAGAAAAGAAGATGGCCATTCCAGCAAAACTATTGGATGTGCTGAAAGCGGAAGGGTATGACAACAAACCGGTCACGCTCGGCATCCGCCCGGAACATATCCATGTCAACAACGAAGACCTCTCCGGCATTCCTGCAAGCGAATTCGATGCCACCATCACTGTCTCTGAATTGACAGGGGCAGAGACGATTCTCCATGCGGTCTATGAAGACCAGGAATTCATCGCCCGCGTCGACGCATCGACTTCGATCGAAGCAGGCCACCAAGCGACACTCGCCTTTGATATGGCGCATGTGCATTTCTTCGATGCGGAAACAGGAAACCGCATCAAAGCATTGGAACGCGCAGAAATGACTGTCTGAAATCCATAGGCCCCGACCGGCTCAAACGCCGGCCGGGGTTTTTATGTTTATGCAGTGCAGCGTAGAAATGAAGGGCAGGTAAAGGCCGGCACCTCCTCAGGGGCATTCCGGCTAGAAGTATGCTTTATCGCGACTGATGGTATGCATTTCACCGTGCAAAGCGTGAAATTGGAAAAAAATGCAGTGGTTCGAAAAGCGGAAGTTTAGAGTGAGGGATTAGGGGAAAACAAATTAACATAGAGTTTTCAAAAAAAGGAGTGGACACAGAATGGTGAAAATTGCAGTTGAACATCCATTTACATCCGTACGCGATGCATTAGTACAAAAAGGGTATCGCGCAGAAATGCTTGAAAAGAAAACAGATGCAACGGATTATGACGTAGTGGTCGTCCGTGACCAGGAAGATCTGACGGATTTCCACATGAGCGTTTCCTTAGTCGAAGCAAGAGGGCGTACGTTGTTTGAGATCGTGGAAGAAGTGGAAGAGCGACTTGTGCGCCAAGGCAAGATCCAATCCCCTGCACCAATGGCGCCGGAGTACGGTTCTGAATCAGGTGGAGGCGGCGGAAGCTTCGTGGCTGGGGCTGTGACAGGCGCTTTGATCGGTGCTGCAGCTGGCCTCTTGCTTGCGCCTAAGAGCGGCAAGGAATTGCAGGAGCAGGTCAAAGCGAAAACTTCGGATTCCAGCGAAAAGATGAATTCTTCCATAGAGCAGGCGAAAGTGAAAGCCGATGAACTGAAAGCGAAGCGCGAAGAAAAGAAAGAAGAAAAAGAATTGAAGAAACAAGAAAAGGCGATTGAAAAAGAAGCGAAACAGCAGGAAAAAGCTGAAGAAAAAGAAGAGAAGAAAGAAGAAAAAGCCCAAAAAGAGCACGACAAGGCTGAAAAGAAAGTGGAAAAAGAAATCAAGAAAGCCGAGAAAGATGCCGGCGGCGTAGATGTCGTGGAATTTGGCGAATCATCCATCGGCAAAAATTCAGATGGCGAGATCAAAGTCGAGCCGACTGATGCCAAAAAGAACAATTAATGATGAATTGAGGCCTCCCGCAGCTGCGGGAGGCCTTTTGTTATTCAGTTGCCACTTCGTCAACAGAATCATGAGGCGTAGGTTCCGGGACGAAGATAAGGACGACCAGCCCAATGATGAAGAGCACGACCAAACTCAATACCCCGAAGCTGGAGTTGCCGGTAATCTGGGAAGTGACGCCGACAAGCAAAGGGCCTGTGATTGCGGCAAACTTGCCGAAAATATTGTAGAAGCCGAAAAACTCATTGGCGTTTTGCTTTGGCACCAACTTGCCGAAATACGAACGGCTCAGGGCTTGGATGCCGCCTTGGCTGGTGGCGACCATCATCGCAAGTATCCAGAAATCCAGGATGGTCTCGATGAATACTGCGTAAATGCATACAGCAATATAGACGAAAATGCCGACATACAGCATTTTCTTGCCAGTAAACCGGTCAGCCAGTTTGCCGTAGAGGATCGCAAATGGCGCGGCTACCACTTGCGTAGCGAACAAGACGATCAATAGGCTCGTCGCACTCAACCCAAGGTCCGTCCCGTAAGCGGTGGACAGCGAGATGATCGTGCCGACGCCGTCGATGTAGAAAAAATACGCGATCAGGAACAGGAACAAGGCACGGTACTGCCGGATTTCCCGGATGGTCTTATTTAAGCGGCGGAAGCTTTGGGCAACCGGGTTCGCTTCGCGTTTGATGAAATGCTTTTGCTTCACATGGCGGAACAGCGGAATCGAGAACAGGACCCACCAAGCGGCGGTAATCAGGAATGCAAGCCGGCTCGCGTTCGTGACAGACAGCGGCAAGGCGCCGTTTTGGGCAAGCAGGATGATCAGGATGGCGAGCGCAAAGGGAATGGTCGAGCCGATATAGCCGAGCCCGTAGCCGAACGCGGAAACGCGGTTCATGCGCTTTTCGGTCGTGACGTCGACAATGAACGCGTCATAGAACAAGTTGGCGCCGGTTGCGCCGAGCGCTGCGAATACATAACAGGCCAAAAGCCAGAACCACTGGCCTTCCGGGACGAATGCGAGCATCGCTGTCGAAACCGTGCCCAGCAGGAAGAACCCCGTGAAAAATTTCTTCTTCATTCCTTCATAATCGGCAATCGTGCCGAGCAGCGGGCCGAGCATCGCCAGGATGAAGGTGAAAATAGCGATTGTATAGCTTAAATAAGCGGTGGAATCCGCAAGTTCCACGCCGGCGTCTGTAGCGGCTGCCTTGTAGAAAAGCGGAAACACGGCGGTCGTGATGATGATGGAATAAGCGGAGCTGCCCCAATCGTAGAATGCCCAGCTTTTTTCAGGTTTCGTAAACTTCGCCATAGCCGAAAGCCCCCTTTTCATTAAGTCCATTGTACAAGATAGTTCTAAAAAAAGTCATTTTTGCCTGAATATTTGCTGAAATTTTACAATGAGAATTCCCGCAAACCCGAACTTCCCCGATTGAGGCGAACTCGGGATTCCGATAAACTGGGAAAGAAAGCGAGTGAATGGGATGAAATTGGTGTCATGGAATGTAAATGGCCTGCGGGCCGTGATGAAAAAAGGTTTTATGGATTTCTTTGAAGCAGTGGACGCGGACATCTTGTGTGTCCAGGAGATCAAATTGCAGGAAGGGCAAATTGATTTGGAGCTTCCGGGATATCATACGTATTGGAATTATGCAGAAAAGAAAGGTTATTCCGGGACAGCGATTTTCACGAAGCACGAGCCATTGGATGTCCGTTACGGAGTCGGCCTCGAGGAACACGATGCAGAAGGCCGGCTCATCACATTGGAGTTTCCTGAATTTTATTTGGTCAATAGTTATACGCCGAATTCCCAGCACGGGCTGTTGCGCCTTGCATACCGCCTGCTATGGGAAGATAAGTTGCTTTCGTACATCCAGCAGCTGGACCTCGAAAAGCCGGTCATTCTGTGCGGCGATTTGAACGTAGCCCATCAGGAAATCGATTTGAAAAATCCGAAAGCCAATAAAAAGAATTCAGGCTTCACGCCGGAAGAACGCGGCAAGATCAGTGATTTCCTCGGCAGCGGATTCGTCGATACGTTTCGCCATTTCCATCCAGATGAAGGCGGCCATTATTCATGGTGGTCTTACCGTTCGAATTGCCGCGAGAAGAATATCGGTTGGCGCATTGATTACTTCATCACTTCCAACCGCCTGATCGGAAAAATGAAAGGCGCATCCATTCATACGGAAGTGTACGGATCGGATCATTGCCCGGTGGAACTGCAATTAGGCGATCTAATGGATTGATGGCTTATTCATGAATATGCATCGTTTAAACGGAAAAAACCGGCAAGCCTGAATCGCCTTCAGGCTTGCCGGTTTTTGTCTCATTATAAAGTTCCACGTGAAACATTTATACATTCATGACGCGCTGTGCCAGGCGTCTGCAATTGTCCTGGTCGAAATAGTCGATGTATTCACCGGCTTTTCCATACCATTCGTTATGCGTAATATTGTTTTCGACCATATAGGAAAGCGTGCGATAGACCTCTTCAACCGTCTTCGATTTATAACCGTACAGGTCTTTGTCGAGGTCGAGGTAGGAGCCGCGCTTTTCCGTGTATTCCTGCTGGTCGAACATGAAGAAAATGATTGGTTTATTCAAATACAGGAAGTCCCAGGAAACGCTGGTGATGTCCGTCAAAAGCATATCGTTTTCCTCAATCGACCGCTCGATGGAAGCGTGATTAAAATCCAGGAATTCGATTCCGTAATCCTGGTCGGCAAGCGGAAAGAAATGTTCTTCAAAGCGTTTCATGAATGGGTGTAATGCGATTTGAAGGTGGATCCCATTGGATTTCAGCAGTTCGCGTATCCCTTCGTGCTCCAATAAACCGATCGTGCTGCGGAAGTAATTGCTTTCGAGAAATTCTTCCCTTGAGAGATCAAACAACCATTCACGCCAAGTCATCATCATGAGGATGCGCTTCATTTCTTTAGGCGGCTGGTTTGGCAAGTAACGGTCAAAGCGGGGAAATCCGGTGATGATGAGTTTTTCTTCAGGGATTTTCCATTTGTCGCGTTTCAATTCGTATTCATAGCGCGAGGCGCAGTTGAAATAATCTGTCCGCTTGAGGAGCGGGATGTCTTCTTTTTGGATGAGGATTTTCTTGAAGCCCTCGATGCCGTGGCTGACATGCGTAATGACCGTCCGACGGTTCAAGTTCAGGAATTTGTCGGCCGATGGCACGATATCATAAAGCAGTGAATGCCCATGGAACGTATAGTCGGCGCGGAAGAACAATAAGTAATTGCGGAAGCTGCCAAGCGGCACGGCATTTGGGATCCGGCCGTTCTTCGCATAGTCGGTCGACGGGTCAAACATCCAATAGGCCGTGACTTGATCGGCGTGGTTATTCACCAGATATTTATGGAAAACGGAAGCATTGTCTTCATATTTTTCTCCGAGGTTTCCTCCTACCAGGGCGATTTTCGGGCCTTTTGCATTCCGGTAAAACCGGGATAGAAGATAGGCCGCAGATACTTTCAAAAAAACTTTCAAAGGGTCCCATCTCCCTTTCTCTTTCAAGGTAACACTCATTTCCAGCCCTGCTTTCTGTAAGTCGATTCCATTCTAGTTTTCCATATCCCGCGGTATTTGTCTATTCCAAGAGGGGAGTGCCGTTTTTTATGGACTAGAAAATCTCCTGATTCGGGGGCGGTTGTGTCTAACGGCTGATTTAACGGAAAACAGGTTTAGCGGAAGGCGGGAGTGGGAAGAGGGAAATGATGGCAATCAAATGAAGGAGGATGATCATGAAGGACAATAATGAAGAGCTGAAGAAAAAGATGTCTGAAGGTGAAAACGAAGAAACCTTGACCAACCGCCAAGGGCACCCGGTAAAAGACAACCAGAATTTGCGTACGATCGGAAACCGTGGGCCGGCAACTCTTGAAAACTATAACTTCATCGAAAAAATCTCTCATTTTGACCGTGAAGAAATACCGGAACGCATCGTCCATGCACGTGGTGCTGGGGCATTCGGTTATTTCGAGACTTATGGAACAGTCGGTGATGAGCCGGTTGAAAAATATACGCGCGCTAAAGTATTTTCCGGCAAAGGCAAACAGACGCCATTGCTGGTGCGCTTCTCTACAGTGGCGGGATCCCGCCACTCCCCTGAAACGGCACGCGACCCGCGCGGTTTTGCCGTGAAGATGTACACGGAAGACGGCAACTGGGACCTTGTCGGGAATAACTTGAAGATTTTCTTTATCCGTGATGCGATGAAATTCCCGGACATGATCCATGCCTTCAAGAACGACCCGGTCTCAAACGTGCCAGATCCGGAGCGGATGTTCGACTTTGTCGCCCGTTCCCCGGAAGCGACGCATATGATCACGTTCCTGTTCTCCCCTTGGGGCATTCCGGCGACCTACCGCCATATGCAGGGATCTGGCGTCAATACGTATAAATGGGTCAATGATAAAGGGGAAGCGGTCCTCGTCAAATATCACTGGGAGCCGAAACAGGGCATCCGTAATTTGACTCAGGCAGAAGCCGATGAAATCCAGGCGAAAAACGTCGGTCACGCGACAGAAGACCTTTACGATTCAATCGAAAATGGCGATTATCCGGAATGGGAGCTGTTCGTGCAGATCATGAGTGATGATGAGCATGCCGAACTCGACTTCGACCCGCTGGATGACACGAAGCTATGGCCAATGGATAAATTCCCGTTCCTGCCAGTCGGGAAAATGGTCTTGAACCGCAATCCTGAAAACTACCATGCGGAAATCGAGCAAGCCGCATTCGGTACAGGCGTCCTGGTCGATGGCATGGACTTCTCGGACGACAAGATGCTGATCGGCCGGACGTTCTCGTATTCCGATACGCAGCGTTACCGGGTGGGTGCGAACTACTTGAAGCTGCCGGTCAACGCCCCGAGAAAGCGTGTGGCGACCAACCAATACGGAGGGGCGATGGATGTGCCGCGCGGCGAGAATGCGAAGAATCCGCACATCAACTACGAACCGTCCGTGCTTGGCGGGTTCAAGGAGGCGGATCGCCCGAACACGCCGGATTATGAACCGGAGTACCACGGCAAATTGACGAAGGCGCCGATCGACCGTACGAATAATTACGGCCAGGCCGGCGAAACCTACCGCAGCTTCGAGGACTGGGAGCGCGACGAATTGATCAACAATCTCGGTGATGCCCTATCTGCATGTGATCCACGCATCCAAGAGGAAATGGTGCATCACTTCACGCAGGCCGATGAAGATTATGGCCGCCGCGTCCGCGAAAACATCGATATGAAAGTGAAGAAGATGAAAGAAATGAAAGACAATGAAGGTGCCGAACCGAAGCTCTACGGCAAGCCGGCAGCGAGCAAAGTGGCTCAAGCCGCCAGTTCCAAAGGGCACGGGGCAGAGCGCTATTAAACCTGGAAACCGGTGAGCCTAATGGGCTCACCGGTTTTTATTGATTCAGGGAGGAATGGTTGACCCCGAATACGTTTTCCACATCAATCAGGAAGGCGATGCCTTTTCCGGGTGCATCGAGGTCGACTGCCTGTTCGATGCTTGCGACCACTTTTTCCGCGAATACGGTGGGCACCAAAGTCAGGACGACATCCTTTTCTGGATCGATCGTAAAGTTCATGAATTTTTTCTGTTCATTGACTCCGGTGCCGCGCCCTTCCAAGATGGTGCCGCCTTCAGCGCCGGCTTTTGCGGCGGCCTTGACGACTTGCCCGGAATCACCCGAATTGACGATGGTCACGATCAATTGAAAATCTGTAGGTTCTGGCATCTTTTCCACTCCTCGCGTTTTTTTGCGGTCGTCTTCGCGATCGCTGAGATGGGGGACCCCCAGCAATTGGCTGAGATGGATGGTAAAGCCGAGGCCGTAACCGGATTTCCCCAGTTTTCCGGCTTCACTGATCGCCTTGGCGACTGCAAATTCGATTTCGCCGTCGACAGCGATGAAGACGACATCTTTTTCGTGTGTAGCGGGCAGCCCGAGAAACCTGGGCTTTTCGTTTCTCCCGATTCCTTTCGCATATACCACCGTTGCACCGTCAGCGCCGGCTTGTTTTGCAGCGGCGATGACCTCCCTTGAGGCGCCGCGTTTTATAATGGCGATCATCAGTCTATGATTCAGATTCATGGTTTTGGTTCACTGCCTTTCGGTTAAAGAGTAAGCCGACAACAAGTACGGAAATGATCGGCGTCAATGCCACCAGCGCGATCATCCCGAAACCATCGACGAGCGGATCCCGTCCTTCTGTCACGGAAGCGATACCGACTGCGACAGAGACGATGAATGTGACGGTCATTGGCCCGGTAGCGACGCCCCCTGAGTCAAAGGCGATGGCGATGAACGTGCGCGTGGAGAAAAAGATTAAGGCCAAAGCGATAAGATAGCCTGGCAAAATGAAATACCAGATCGACCAGCCCGTCAAAATCCGCAGCATCGACAAAGCGATGGACAATCCGACCCCCGTCGATAAGGTGTAGAGCATGACTTTCGAGGAAATATAACCGCCCGTTTCGCGGTCGACCTCCTCGTTCATGATGCGGACAGCCGGTTCGGCGAATGTCGCAACGAAGCCGAGCACAAATCCGATTGGGATGATGGCCCAGCGATAGTGCCAATCCCCAAGTTCCGCACCCATCAATTCACCGAAGGGCATGAACCCGATATGGACGCCCTGCAGGAAAAAGGCCAATCCGAAAAAGGTCAAAACGAAACCGAGCCCGGTTTGCAGGACGCGTTCTTTCGGCAATTTCAGCATGAACAATTGAAATACACTAAAGAACAGGACGAGCGGGAGGAGAGCCATGCTGACTTCGATCAGCACTTCCCCGAAACCATGGAAAATATGCAAGTTCACCGGTACAACACCCCCAGGAGCATGACAGCGATGATCGGACCGATCGAGGCCAGGCCGATCAAGCCGAAGCCTTCGCCGCTGCTCGGCTTATCGGAGCGCAGGACGGAAGCGACGCCGATGCCGAGCGCTAGAATGAACGGCACTGCCATCGGGCCCGTCGTGACACCGCCGGCATCGAATGAAATCGGGATGAAGGCGTCAGGGACAAAGAAAGAAAGAAGGAAGACGATGGCATAGCCCCCGATCAGCAGGTAATGGATCGGGATGCTGAACAGCGTCCGGACCATCGCCAGGGCGACGAAAATCGCCAGGCCGATCGAAACGGATAAGATCAGGATGTTTCTGGAGATGGCGCCTCCTGACACATCGTCGATCTGGTTCGCCAGGACGCGGACATCGGGTTCGGCGATCGTGACGGCAAGGCCGAGTACGAGGCCAGTGCCGATGATCAGCCATGGTTTGCGGGTCAAAGGCAGCCTCTTGCCGATCAATTCCCCGATCGGGAGCAGGCCGGCATTGACCCCGAGCAGGAACAGGAAAAAACCGGTTCCGACAAAAACGGCCCCGATCAAGAACTGCAGCAGCGCTTCGAGCGGCAGGCGGATGGTCAGGACTTGAAGCAAGATGACGACAATGGTGACAGGAAGAATGGCAGATGCAACTTCTTTGAACGTGCTTTTGACATTTTCCATGCAGCATCTCCTCTACAGCGGATTTGGTTTAATGCATATCACGCGGCGGATGGGACAGGAAACTGGTTAGCCGTTAAGATAAAGAAAGGACAAGTGCGAGCCAGGAGGAATGATGATGAAAAAGAATAAGAAGACCGAACCGATGCTTCCCCTCGAATTACAAACATTTTCTTTTATTGAAGCATTAGATGATGGATATGTCCATGATTGCCGGATCGTTTCCGAAGATTT
This sequence comes from Planococcus plakortidis, assembly GCF_001687605.2. Lineage (NCBI taxonomy): Bacteria > Bacillati > Bacillota > Bacilli > Caryophanales > Caryophanaceae > Planococcus > Planococcus plakortidis. Next base: position 2,843,598 of record NZ_CP016539.2, on the reverse strand, counting down.
ACCGGCAGGAAAAACCCATTTTGACCGTGTGTTGTTCGAGAATGTCCGTTTTTTGGACCGCGAATGGGGGCGCAGTGAATTTGCGGATGCCGTTTTCATCAATTGCGATCTATCGAATGCTGATTTGAGCGGGGCAGTGTTCCATCGGGTGAAGTTCGAGAATTGCCGGATGCTCGGCACCGACTTCACGGAAAGCACGATCCGCTATACCCGCTTTGAAGAATGCCGGATTGATTATGCGGTTTTCGGCTTTTCCCATATAAGTGATGTGAGTTTTGAACGGAGCATACTGCGGCAAGCGGATTTCTACGAAGTGGATATGAAAAGTGCGCAGTTTCTGGCCAGCGATCTGAATGAAGCCAATTTTACGGGGACTTCCCTTAAAGGAGTGGATTTCAGCTCAAGCCGCTTTGAGGAACTGCAAGTGACACCTGAATTGCTGTTGGGGTGCAAAGTATCTACAGATCAAGCTTTGTTGTTTGCGCGTAAATTGGGATTAATTATCACGGAATAAGATTTTTTAGTTTTTATATGCTTTATGGCCCTGCTATTTTCCAATAATTATATTAAATAGATACTGTTCACTAAATATTCATTCTATTTTAAAAAATTATCCATAAAATGATTGCTCATTCACTTTAATTGCAGTATATTTAAAATAATTAGAAATCTATTAAAAGGAGCAGGAATCAACCATGAAGCAGTTAAGCAAAAAGATAAAAGACTTAAGAGAAGCGAGAGGACTTTCCCCGGAAGAGCTTGCAGACCGCCTGGGCTTTGCGAAAAGCACGGTATGGGCATACGAAAGCGGAAAGAAACAAGTGTCAGTTGTGCATCTGGAACGCCTCGCCGATTTCTTTGAGATTTCTGTGGATAGCCTATTGGACCGCAATGACCGTACGATCAATGTCGACCTTCAAAATACGAATTTCCTGAACGAATATACAGTGATGCTAGATGACCAGCCGTTGAATGAAGCGGAACTCGCTGAAGCGGCTTCCTTTATCCAAGTGAAGCGCCGCATGGGCAGTTATGGCTTAGCGACTTGATACCCATGTACAAGAATTATTGAGCCTGCTCTCCTATAATGGGGGAGCGGGTTTTTTTGTGTGCAGGCCAGCTTTGTGGAATTGTTTTTGACAGAATTATCTGTCAAAATAAAAAGGAGACTTAAGGAAATGGCGGTGGGGATTTGAGAAGATACATAATGTACGAAACATACCGGCTGGGCATTCTCATCGACCATTTAAAGGCGGAAGACTTGATCAGGCAAATCGATGAATATATTGAAGAAACGCCAGTTGACCAGATTCCCCATATTTTTTATGTCCTGTCGCTGGCGAGCAACCGCCGCATCATGATTGAATTGCTGACGGATTTGGCGAGAGGGGTGGACGAAGAGCTGCCGGCGTCGATTGTAGCGGGCATCCTGTATAAGGACCGCGCCCGCTATACGGTGGGTGAACTATACGCGAAAATCGGGATGCTGGCTTCATTGCTTGCTGATGAAGACAGTGAAATAGCGGCAAGTTTCCGTGAATTGAAACAATCCTACGATGAGTTGCAGGCGGTATACGGGAGCCGGTTCAAAAGGAAGAAGGCCAGGGAGCGCATGCTTGCCCGCAGCGAAAAAGTGTTGGAAGAGACGCTCTCGGAATACGGCCATTTTGCGGAGGAAATGGACCGCAAGGAATGGTGGCTCAATTAAACCTGTTTATTCTGTTTGTTGTGGGGAACACAAATTATAGCAACTTACAGAATCAGGAGGAGAATAAAATGGTCAAAACGATTTTCATTACCGGGGCGGGAAGCGGCCTTGGAAAAGGAACGGCATTGGGCTTGGCGGCGCAAGGGCATAAAGTGGTCGCGCCGGTCGAAACGGCGCCCCAGGTGACTTCGCTCCGAGAAGCGGCGGCGGACGCCGGGGTCGAACTGACGACATTCAAGATGGATATCAAGAATCCACAGGACCTGGCACAGATGCTCGACTATGATTTTGATATTTTCGTAGCGAATGCCGCCATCAATGAAGGCGGGCCACTCGGTGAAGTGCCGATGTCGAATTTCCGTGAATTGTTCGAAGTGAATGTGTTCCAGACCCTCGAGACGGCACAAATTGCCGCCCGCAAATTCGTGGAGAAAGGGCAAGGCAAGATCATCTTCCTGTCTTCCATGGCCGGTATCATGTCGACGCCTTACGTCGGCCCATATACGGCGACAAAGCATGCGATAGAAGCGATCGCAAAAACGCTGCGCAAAGAAATGGCGGAATTCGGCGTACAAGTGGCGACCATCAATCCAGGAGCTTTCGACACGGGCTTCAATGACCGCAGTGCGGAAGCGAAATGGAGATGGTTCGATGAAAAAACCCATTTCACGCGCCCTGAAGACATGAAGGAAGCGGAGAAGGGATTGGAAGACCAATTCGATCCACAGGACATGATTGACAAGATGGTCGAAATCATCCCACAGGACTCGCATAAATTCCGCACGGCTTATCCGGAAGAAACTGAACGGCAGATGAAAGACGAAGAAGCCAAGCATTGGGAGCTTGAGATCTAACCGGAAAGGGAGAAGATCATGAAACCCGAGCGCAGGTTGTGGGAAATATTGGAGCAAGGCAGGGCGGGCGTTGAAGAAGCTTGCAGCCTGTTCGATGCGCTGGAGCCAGTCGAGCCTCAAGTGATGCTCGGCACGTGGAAAGGACGCGAATTGCCTACAGGGCATCCATTGGACGGCTGGCTCGAAAAAACGGGCTGGTATGGGAAAGCCTTCCACAACACTGAGTATGTTGACCCTTTATTGTTCCGGACACCCTTTGGGAAACCATTGGCGCTGCCGCCGTTCCCGCCTGGTTCAGTCGTGAACCTGTTGAGCGGGGCGAGAGGTGCTGCGCGGCTCCGCAAAATGGAGTGGCGCGGAAAAACGAGTGCAGTGATGGTATACGACCATTTGCCGATCCATGACCATTTCCGGAAAGTGAACGATGACGTGCTGCTCGGAATGATGGACTGGAAAGGCATGAAACGGCCGTATTTCTTCCTGTTAGCGAGAGTATATACTTAAATCGGATGGTACGGGCTTCTCAGCCACCCGGAAAACAATCGTTTTCCCGGGTGGCTTTTCGTGCCCCGAAAAAGAAATAGCCCTTCAAATATGGTAAGCTACGTTCATAGCAAAACAGGTTGGGGAGTGTTCAAAGGTGTTGGAACAAGCAAGAAAATTACTGCAGTCGCATTTCGGGTATGATAGTTTCCGGACCGGCCAGGAACAAGCCATCACACAAGTCTTCGATGGCCAAAATACGATTTGCGTCATGCCGACAGGCGGCGGGAAATCGATGTGTTACCAGATTCCTGCGCTTGCCATGGAAGGGACGACCATCGTCGTCTCCCCGCTGATCTCCCTCATGAAAGATCAAGTCGACTCATTGCAGGCAGCCGGGATCCCGGCTGCTTCCATCAATAGTTCGCTTGATTTCCATGAAGTCCGTGAAATCCTGCATGAAGTGCAGATGGGAATCATCAAATTATTGTATATTGCGCCTGAGCGCCTCGATTCGGAAATGTTTCTGGATGGCCTGCAAGGCGTCAAGGTTCCGCTCATCGCTGTCGATGAAGCGCATTGCATTTCGCAATGGGGCCATGATTTCCGGCCAAGTTACCGGCTGATCAGCCGCATGCTGGAGATTTTCCCGGACAATCCGACTGTGCTTGCATTGACGGCGACCGCGACGCCGCAAGTGCGGGAAGATATTTGCCGTATCCTGGATATCGAAGAACAAAATACCGTCATCACCGGTTTCGAACGGGCAAATTTAAGTTTCTCCGTCATCCAGGGCCAGGACCGCGAACGCTTTATCCGCGATTACGTCCAGAAAAACGACAACGAGGCAGGTATCATTTATGCAGCGACCCGCAAAACGGTGGACTCCGTCTATGAGTCACTCATCAAACGCGGCGTCAAGGCGGCGAAATACCATGCGGGCATGCCGGACGACGAACGGCGGCTCGGGCAGGAACGCTTCTTGAACGATGAAGTGACTGTCATGGTTGCGACCAATGCATTCGGGATGGGCATCGATAAATCGAATATCCGGTATGTCATCCATTACCAGTTGCCGAAAAACATGGAAAGCTATTACCAGGAAGCGGGACGTGCCGGGCGAGACGGCTTGCCGAGCGAATGCATCGTGCTATATGCATCGCAGGATGTCCAGACGCAGCGCTTTTTGATCGACCAGGCGCAGGACCCTTCGCGCATTCCAGGCGAGCTAAAAAAGCTGCAGGGCATGGTCGATTATTGCCATACGGAGAACTGCCTCCAGCAATTCATTGTCCATTATTTCGGCGACGGTAATGCTGCCGCATGCGGCCATTGCGGAAACTGCATTGACGAGCGGGAAGGCCAGGACGTCACGGAAGATGTACAGAAAGTATTGTCGTGTGTCATCCGCATGGGGCAGAAATTCGGCAAGACGATGACTGCCCAAGTATTGACCGGTTCGCGCAACAAGAAAGTGCTCGATTTCCGCTTTGATCAATTGTCGACTTATGGCGTATTGAAGCATATGAATTCAAAAGAAGTATCGAACCTCATCGAATTCATGATTTCGCAGGAATTGCTGGCAGTTGAACAAGGCAGTTTCCCGACGATCTTCGTTCCGGACGGCGGCCGCGATGTCCTGCTCGGGAAACGCCGCGTCATGAGAAAAGGCGCCGTCGTGACGAAGCGGATCGCTACCAATGATCCGCTGTTCGAGGAATTGCGGACCGTCCGCAAGAAGTTGGCGGATGAAGCAGGCGTGCCTCCGTTCGTCATTTTCTCGGATAGAAGTTTACAGGACATGGTCGCACGCAAGCCGAAAGACGAAGAAGCCTTTTTGGAAGTCAATGGCGTCGGCACGAATAAGCTGGAGAAGTACGGGACGCATTTTCTTGAAGCGATCCGGGGTATGAGGCAGTGAATCCCTAATAAGCCGCTTCCGTCGGGGCATGCCGGCGAAATGGCAAGGAATCGTCGGCCGGCGAATATTCTTGCATTGTCATTTTCGTGGACTGATAATAAAAAAACGCTTCGATAGATGAATCAGCAAACGATCCAGCAAACACCGGGAAGGCAGAGCGCTCTTCCCGGTTTATTTTTTTTCGCTTCTGCGCGGCCGGGTGGGGAAGAGATGCTTCCTGTCCTTTGTTTTCTGTATTAATATGCATAAATAACGAATAAAGAAAACCTAGTTATAGCGTAAAGTGAAAGCGTTTCCAAGAAAAAGTGTCGATATGTCAATGAATCTTCATGCATGAATTAATTTTCTAACTAATCTAATTTGTATATATATTCAATTATATGATATACTATCAAAACATTACGACAATGAATGCGTAAAAAGGAGGCGGTTTTATTGAGAAAGAAAGAGTATCCAATCGCACAAGGACTGTATCATCCCGACCAGGAGCATGAAGCTTGCGGCATCGGGATGATCGCTAATATAGACGGAAGAAAATCCCACAATATCGTCCAGAACGCAGTGAATATCCTCTGTAACTTGGAGCACCGGGGCGGCCAATCATCCGATACGAGTACAGGGGACGGCGCCGGCATTTTGACGCAAATCCCGCACCGCTTTTTCCTGAAGCAATGTGAAAAAGAAGGAATCACGCTGCCGGATGAAGGAAAGTACGGCATCGGCATGATCTTCATGCCTCAGGATTACGATCTCCGGATGAAAGCGAAGGACATCATCCAGCGCATCGTCGAAGAAGAAGGGCAACAAGCACTCGGCTGGCGACCTGTGCCCGTCAACGATTCGTTTGTCGGGAATGTCGCGGCGAAAACCAAGCCGGTCATTCGCCAAATCTTCATAGGCGCATCAGCGGATCTCGAGACACGCATGGATCTGGAGCGCCGTTTGTATATTATCCGCAAGCGCATCGAGCAGGAAATGGGCGGCCAGGAAGAGTTCAAAGATGTCTATTTCAGCAGCTTGTCTGCCGGCACGATCGTCTATAAAGGCATGCTCATCCCGGAACAGCTGGATTCATTCTATATCGACCTCAACCATCCCGAATTCAAATCGGCGTTGGCACTCGTCCACTCACGGTTCAGTACGAATACCTTCCCGAGCTGGCAGCGTTCCCACCCGAACCGCTACTCCATCCATAACGGCGAATTCAATACGCTTCGCGGAAACGTTAACTGGATGAGAGCCCGCCAGCTTGCCTGTGAATCCCCTTATTTCAATGACCAGGACCTGCAAAAAGTCCTGCCGGTCATCGATGAAACCGGAAGCGATTCGTCGATGTTCGACAATTGCTTCGAATTCCTCCACCTATCAGGCCGTTCGCTGGCGCATACGGCGATGATGATGGTGCCGGAGCCATGGGTCAACGATACATCGATCAATAAGAAAAAACGCGATTTCTACGAATACCACAGTACGCTCATGGAGCCATGGGACGGGCCGGCAGCACTCGTATTTACCGACGGCCGCCAGATTGCAGCGTGTCTCGACCGCAATGGCCTGCGCCCGGCGCGCTATTATATTACAAAAAGCGGCATGATCGTGCTCGGCTCGGAAGTCGGCGCACTCGACATCTTTTCCGATGACATCATCTATAAGGACCGCCTGCGCCCAGGGAAGATGCTCTTGGTCGACCTCGAAGCCGGCAAGATCATCCCGGATGACGAAATCAAGATGCAGATTGCATCCGAGCTTCCTTATAAAGACTGGGTCGAAAATAACTTGCTCGATTTGGGTGATTTGCCGGAACCGAAAGAAGCTATGCACCCAAATGGCGAAGGCTTGTTGAAGCAACAGCTCGCTTTCGGCTATACACAGGAAGAAGTCCAGAAAATCATCAAACCGCTGGCATCCGACGGGAAAGATCCGGTCGGCTCGATGGGGTATGATTCGCCGCTTGCGGTCCTGTCGAAAAAACCGCAGCTTTTGTATAACTATTTCAAGCAATTGTTTGCACAAGTCACCAACCCGCCGATCGACGCCATCCGCGAGCAGATCATCACGGCTGCGCGGACGACAATCGGCGCAGAAGGCAATTTGGTGGATCCGAAACCGGAAAGCGCCCGCCATATCCGACTCGAAACGCCGGTACTGTTGAATGCGGAGCTTGAAAGACTGCGCCAGCAGAACTTGCCGGAATTCAAGGCTGTCACTTTGCCGATCCTGTTTAAAGCGGATGGAGGCGCAGAAGCGATGGAAGCCCGCTTGGAAGCGGTATTTGCGGAAGCGGACAAGGCCATCGAACAAGGCGCGACACTCGTCATCCTATCCGACCGGGGCGTTGACAAGGAACATGCGGCGATCCCTGCATTGCTAGCGGTATCCGGCCTTCATCATCACTTGATCCGCAAAGGCACGCGGACGCGCATGAGCATCCTGCTCGAGTCTGCGGAACCGCGTGAAGTACATCATTTTGCGATGCTGATCGGGTACGGTGCGGAAGGGATCAACCCTTATCTGGCATTCGAATCGATCGAAGATCTGGTGGCGAAAGACGACATCCACGGCATGAATGTCGAACAAGCCGAAGCGAGCTACGTGCAAGCTGTTACAGATGGAATCATCAAGATATTGTCTAAAATGGGGATATCCACCATACAAAGTTACCGGGGCGCGCAGATTTTCGAAGCGATCGGGATCCGCATGGACGTTATCGATAAATACTTCACGCGCACCTCATCGCGCCTTGGCGGCATCGGAATCGATATCATCGCTAAGGAAGTGCTGCTGCGCCACGCGTCTGCTTATCCGGAACGCGAAGGGGCAGATCCGGCACTGGAATCAGGCGATGAATACCAATACCGTGAAAACGGCGAAGACCATCAATACAACCCGATGACGATCCACACGCTTCAACAGGCGTGCCGGACGAACAATTACGATACATTCCGCAAGTACTCGAAACTGTTGACGGATGAAAAAGCCAATCTCCAGTCATTGCGCGGCTTATTGAAATTCAAGGAACGCACGCCGGTGCCGATCGAAGAAGTCGAAACGGTCGAGGAGATCTGCGCACGCTTCAAGACCGGCGCGATGTCTTATGGGTCGATCAGTAAAGAAGCCCACGAAGCATTGGCAATCGCGATGAATAAAATCGGCGGCCGCAGCAACTCCGGTGAAGGCGGCGAAGAAGTGTCACGCTTCATTCCGGACGACAACGGCGACAGCCGAAGAAGCGCCATCAAGCAAGTCGCATCCGGGCGCTTCGGTGTCACAAGCCATTATCTGGTCAATGCGGATGAAATCCAGATTAAAGTCGCACAAGGGGCGAAGCCTGGAGAAGGCGGCCATTTGCCAGGCAAGAAAGTCTATCCGTGGATTGCGGAAGTGCGCGGTTCGACGACCGGCGTTGAATTGATTTCACCGCCGCCACACCACGACATCTATTCGATCGAGGATTTAGCGGAGCTGATCTTCAACTTGAAAAACGCCAATCCGCGTGCGCGCATCAGCGTGAAATTGGTGTCAGCAGTCGGTGTCGGCACAATCGCAGCAGGCGTTGCGAAAGGCCGTGCGGATCTTGTCTTGATCAGCGGTTATGACGGCGGCACGGGCGCTGCTCCGAAAACGAGCTTGAAGCATACCGGTTTGCCATGGGAAATTGGCCTTGCCGAAACGCATCAGACGCTGCTCTTGAATGGCCTGCGCGACCGCATCGTCGTCGAAACGGACGGCAAGATGATGACCGGACGCGATGTCGTCACGGCAGCGCTTCTCGGGGCAGAAGAATATGGCTTCTCAACCGCGCCGCTCGTCGTCCTCGGATGCGTCATGATGCGCGTCTGCCATTTGGATACATGCCCGGTCGGGATTGCGACGCAAAACCCGGAACTGCGCAAAAAGTACACAGGCGAAGCAGATCACGTCGCGAACTTCATGCGCTTTATCGCCATGGAAGCGCGCGAGCTGATGGCGGAGCTTGGCTTCCGCACGATCAATGAAATGATCGGGCGCACCGATGTGCTCGAAACGAATACAGCGATCAAGCATTGGAAAGCGGAGGGGCTGGATTTGACGCAGCTTCTCTATCAGCCGGACCTGCCAGAAAAAGTCGGCCGCTATGCGACGGTCAAGCAAGACCACGGATTGAAGCATACCTTGGATGTGCAGGAGCTCCTGCCGCGCTGCCGCAATGCGATTGAAACAGGGGAACCTGTCGAAGTATCGACGGCCATCCGCAACATCCACCGCGCGACCGGAACGATCATCGGCAGTGCCATCTCCCGTAAGTACGGGGCGGAAGGCTTGCCGGAGGACACGATCACATTCAATTTCCAAGGCTCTGCAGGGCAAAGTTTTGGTGCTTTCATTCCAAAAGGCATGACGCTGAAATTGATCGGCGACTCCAACGACTTTGTCGGGAAAGGGCTATCGGGCGGCAAGATTATTGTTAAGCCGGCCGTGGATTCGACATTCCTTCCTGAGAAGAACATCATCATCGGCAACGTGTCGTTCTACGGGGCATCAGCCGGGGAAGCGTATATCCACGGCATGGCAGGCGAGCGTTTCGCCGTCAGAAATTCGGGCGCCAAGATTGTCGTCGAAGGCGTCGGCGATCATGGCTGTGAATATATGACCGGCGGGCGCGTCGTCATTCTTGGGGATACCGGCAAGAACTTCGCGGCCGGCATGTCTGGCGGGGTCGCCTATGTCCTTGATGAGGAAGAGACATTCAGTGCACGCTGCAACGCTGAAATGGTCCATATGCAGCCGCTTGCAGATCCTGTTGAAATCGCGGAATTGAAAGAGATGATTGAAAACCATGTCCGCTATACAGGAAGCCTGAACGGCAAACGTGTATTGGACCATTGGGAGATTCTTTCTGCCAAATTCGTCCGCGTCATTCCGAAAGCCTATTTGAAGATCAACGAGCGCATCAGCAAGCTGCAGGATAGCGGCATGGCGAAATTCGATGCTGAAATGGCCGCATTCGAAGAAAGCAAAATGGCTTCGGCTGGCAAGTAACAGCGCCGGCAAAGCGGCCTGTCATAGAGAGAAGCTTGAAAATATGCGAACTGGAGGGAAACGATGGGGAAGATAACCGGATTTATGGAATATGACCGACAGACTGTAAAAGAACGCGATCCCGCAGAGCGGACGCATGACTGGAAAGATTACACGATCCCGCTATCTGAACAGGAAGTACAAAAGCAAGGGGCGCGTTGCATGGATTGCGGCGTCCCGACCTGCCAGACGGGCATGGATCTCGACAACGGGACGACCGGATGCCCGGTCAATCACTTGATTCCGGAATGGAACGACCTCGTTTACCGGGGGCAGTGGAAAGAAGCGCTTCACCGGGAACATCTGAAGAATAATTTCCCGGAATTCACCGGCGTCGCTTGCCCGGCGCCGTGTGAAGGGGCTTGTGTGCTCGGCATCAACGAACCGCCTGTCGCCATCCGCACGGTCGAACGCTCGATCATCGAACGCGGATTTGCGGAAGGCTGGGTCGTGCCGGAACCGCCGAAACAGCGCACCGGCAAAAAAGTGGCGGTTGTCGGATCGGGCCCTGCAGGCCTGGCAGCGGCAGCCCAATTGAACAAAGCGGGCCATACCGTGACCGTCTTCGAGAAAAGCGACCGCGTCGGCGGCTTGCTGACGTATGGTATCCCTGAAATGAAATTGCCGTACGATATGGTTATGCGCCGCGTCAAAATCCTCGAGCAGGAAGGCATCACATTCGTGACGAATGTCGAAGTCGGCAAGAACTATCCTGCAACGAAATTGCGCGATGATTTCGATTCGGTCATCATGGCGACCGGGGCGACTGTCCACCGCAATATTGACGTCGCAGGGCGTGACTTGGAAGGCGTTCATTTCGCGATGGACTTCCTCCATTCCAGCACGAAAAGCTTGCTCGACTCCGATTTGGAAGACGGCAATTATATCTCTGCAAAAGGAAAAGACGTCATTGTCATCGGCGGCGGCGACACGGGGACGGACTGTCTCGCAACCTCCGTGCGCCATGGCTGCAAGAGCCTTGTGCAATTCGATGTCTACGATAAAAAAGGCGCCATCCGTGACGAAAAAGGCAATCCTTGGCCGCAATACCCGAAAATCCACCGCGTAGAATACGGCCATAAAGAAGCAGCTGCAACTTTCGGCGATGACCCGCGTGCATATGCGGTCATGACGAAAAAATTCGTCGGGGATGAAAATGGGCATGTCAAAGAAGTTCACACTGTCAATGTCAAGTTGAAGATCGATGAAGAAGGCAACCGCATCCGCGAGGAAATCCCGGGTACGGAAAAAGTATGGAAAGCGGACCTGATCTTGATCGCTATCGGGTTCAGCGGGCCGGAACAGCTTTTGATCGACCAGTTGAATGTGGAAACGCATGCCAATTCACGCGTCAAAGCCGAATACGGCGATTACCGCACTAATGTCGAAGGCATCTTTGCGGCGGGCGATATGCGCAGGGGCCAGAGCTTGATCGTCTGGGCGATCAATGAAGGCCGTGAAGCCGCACGGGAATGCGACCGTTATTTGATGGGCAGTACCGTATTGCCTTAAAGAAAATAGAAGCGAATGGAAAAAGCCTGCAATTTTTAATTGCAGGCTTTTATGACGCAATAAAACGAAAAATTTCAGAAAATACAAATATTTATTCTTTGTTAATTTTTACATTCGTATTGTGCGAAAGTCCTGGTTTATATATACTAGTCAGTGTAGGACTATGGTTAAGCTGGTGTATGCACATAACAAGTATTCATAACCTACGAATTTTGCCAAATGTCAGGAGGAAATTTAATGTTCAAGAAAAGTATTGCAGCTGTCACTTTGTCATTCCTAATGATTTTATCGCTGGCTAACGGGGCTTTCGCGGAAGAACTGTTGGTAGTATCAGAAGTACCTTACTATGAAATTGAGGAAGGGATGAGCGAAGAAACCCAGGCAGCGATCAAAGACATCAATAGCGTCAATGCAAAAATCGAGGCTGAAATTGTCAAAAACCAAGAAAAAGCCGCTGAGCTGCATGAGGAATATCTCAATAACTTAGCTTCTGAAGAAGACGAGGCGAAACAAGCCGAACTTACGGCAAATTACGAAGAAGAAATCGCGCAATTGATTAAAGCATTGCAGAAAAAAGCTGAAGAAATTACGTTAGAAGGAATTGAACGTGCCACTGCATCAGGAATCGTGGCGGACATCGTCCTGGTTGAAGAAGATTTTGCCGACAAGACGGCTAAAATCGACCCAATCGTAGTAGTTTCTTGGTAAGAATATTGTAGATATCTTATAAAAAGAGTAGTATGAGAGTAGAGGTAACTTTGCTCTCATTTTTTTTATATAAGGGAAGTGAATGTGTGAGAGGCTTGGATATATTGAAGGGGAACTATCTGGAAAAGATTGAAAATGATACCACTACTTTGTCTTTATTAGGACGAGGGGGTGGCTTAGAACTCCTTAAACAAACAATTCTTAAAGACAATAGCTTTATCCTTTTTCCAAGTGAAGTTGCTGATGCTCATGAATTTTACTATATACTAGACGGAGAGATTCAGGCAGAAGTAGAAGGGAACATCATTACATTAAACAAGGATGGATTCTTTTCGTGCAATGAATTAGAAGTCCCCGTTTCTTTTAAGGTCATAGAAACAGTGACATTATTCTCAGTCTCTACTGCTCCCGTATTTCATTATTTAAGCAAAATCATTGAAGAGCTACGGAAGATTGGCGAAAAAGTTGAGCAAAAGGACCGGTATACTTTTAACCACAGTGCCCGAGTAGCTAATTATGCAGTAAAAACTGCTGCAAAGTTGAAATTAACTAGAGACCATATGGAATCATTATTTCTCGCCTCCATCCTTCACGATATCGGCAAAATCAATATTCCTGAAGAAATTTTGAAAAAGCCTTCCAAATTGACGGACGAGGAATTCGACTTGGTGAAAAAACATCCGGGAGACGGGGCTGATATGATTCGCGATACGCCTTATAAGGACATCGCCGACATCGTCGAGCAGCATCACGAACGGGTGAACGGGCGCGGATACCCATTCGGCTTGAAAGGCGATGAAATCCTGATCGAGGCGAAAATCATCGGTGTTTGCGATACGTTCGACGCGATGACGGAAGACCGTGCTTATCGTTCTGCATTCACCGCCCAGTATGCGATGGAGGAACTTGAGCGGCTGATCGGCATCCAATATGATGAAGAAGTCGTAAAAGCATTCAAGCAAGTCTTGATGGAAGAGGGCAAATTAATAGATACGCCGTAAAAGACGCTCTTCCACAAGGGTGTCTTTTTCTTTTTCTAGGAAGCGATGTTTGAAAATAGGCAATTCCGTCTATACTTACTACACTAAGTTTTATCCAATGAAGGAGGAGATCATAGAATGGCACGGAAATCAGGCGGATTTTTCAGTAAGCTCGTATTGCTCGGGGTAGGGGCCGCAATCGGGGCAGCAATGACCCAGAAAAAATCGGAAACTGGCAATACGCAAAATACAAGCGGTTCTTCGATGAACACGGCCGACATGAAAGAAAATATCAAGAAGAATTTAGATCGCTTCAATGAACAATCGGGCGGCATGGTCGATAAAGTGAAGCCCCATATCAACAAAGCGGTCGAAACGGTCAAGACGACCATCGAAAAGCAGCAGCAAATGATGGATAAGGAAAAAGACACGCTCGACCAAGCGAACAAGACCGTCCAGGATGAAGTCGGCGAAACGAAAGGCCCGGATTCTTCAGCCAACAAAACGACAGCTCCGGGTAATAAAGACCCGTTCTCGTCTGCCGGTTCTTCTTCACAATCTGATCAACCAAGCGGCGGCGCATTCGGCGGCAACACCACGTATACAGAGTCGTTGAAAAAAAATCCGGAAAATGGTTCCTCTTCTGGCAAATCTTCAAATGATGGCACAACAAAAAAATAACTTCGGTTATAATAGAACAAAGAACAGCTATGCCGGGCATGGGCATGGCTTTTTCTTTCCCTCCAGTAGACAGAAAATTCGCTCCTTTTGAATATCATCCGCATTTGCTGGCGGCATTCCAATAGAGGGGGGTTGGCCACGTGTTTAATGACTATAAAACCAGTCCGTTTTTTGACGAAATGTTTACGCCGGATGGAAAGCCTAAAGCTCACTATGAAACTTTCCATGAAGTGATCAAGCGATTTTCAGAGGATGAGTTGAGGGAAAAACATGAAACAGCTCAATTATCGTTTCTTCGCCAAGGAATCACTTTCACTGTCTACCATAATAATGTAGGAACCGAGAGGACAATGCCGTTCGACTTCGTGCCGATCATCATCCCGCCGGAAGAGTGGGAAGTGGTCGAGAAAGGGATGACCCAGCGTGCGGAAGCGCTGAACCGCTTTTTGGACGATGTCTATCACGGCCAAAAGATCATCGAAGCGGGGATCGTCCCGCACCATCTGGTCGAAGACAATCCTTATTATTACGAAAAGCAGATGAAAGGGGTCAAGGTTCCGCTTAATAACCATATCTTTTTGGCGGGCATCGATTTGATCCGGGATGAAAACGGAAAATACCACGTGCTGGAAGATAATTTGCGCAATCCATCCGGCCTGTCTTATGTTTACCAGAACCGTTACGTCATGCGCCAAGTGTATCCTGAGTTTTTCGTCAACCATTCAGTGAGGACGCTCGAGCATCAGATGAGCTTTCTGCATGAGGCGATTTTGGATCACGCCCCGAGGGAACGGAAAGACAAGCCCTTTGCGGTGCTGTTGACGCCAGGGATGTACAACTCGGCTTATTATGACCATGTCTTCCTGGCCCAGCAGATGGGCATGGATTTGGTTGAAGGCCGCGATCTCGTCGTCCGCAACAATATCGTCTACATGAAATCGATCCGCGGGCTGAAGCGTGTCGACATCATCTATCGCCGTATCGACGATGATTTCCTGGATCCGGAGGCATTCCGTCCCGATTCCGCACTCGGGGTCCGTGGCTTGATGGAAGCTTATCAACAAGGCAATGTCGCGATTTTGAATGCGGTCGGCAATGGCGTCGCAGATGATAAGGCGATCTATGCGTACGTGCCGGAGATGATCCGCTATTATTTGGGCGAAGAACCGATCATCGACAATGTGAAAACTTATTTGCTCGATAAGCCCGGGGACCGGGAATGGGTACTCGAGCATCTCGAGGAGCTCGTCGTCAAGAATGTGGGGGCATCCGGGGGTTACGATATGCTGGTCGGGCCGCACGCTTCGAAGGAACTGATCGAAAAATTCAGGGAGAAGATCATCGAGACTCCCCATCAATACATTGCCCAACCGACGATCAAGCTGTCCCGCGCACCTGCTTATCAGGGAGAGAAATTCTACCCTTGCCATGTGGATCTGAGGGTCTTCGTCATGAGAGGCGAGACGACGCACGTGCTCCCTGGCGGATTATCCCGTGTGGCGCTGAAGGAGGGCTCGCTTGTCGTCAACTCTTCACAAGGCGGTGGCGGAAAAGACACCTGGGTATTCAAGAAGAAAGAAGAAGGGGAGGATGCGTAAATGTTAAGCCGTGTTGCAAATTCACTGTATTGGATGTCCCGGAATGTTGAGCGGGCGGAAAATAACGCGCGCATCCTCGACGTACAACTCTTGCAGATGATTGAAGCGGCCGATGAAGAACTCGTGCGCGATTCGGATTGGCGGCTGATTTTTGAAATCTGCGACTCGACCGAGACGATGCGCCGGATCAAAGCCAACCCAAGGTATGAAGAATCGGAACTGGTGCAGTATTTGGCGATGGCACAGGAAAACGCCAATTCGGTCGCGAGCTGCGCGATGGTCGTCCGTGAAAATGCCCGCATCAGCCGGGACCATATCCCGGATGACTATTGGGAAACATGGAACCGCGCGTATCTGTCATTGTCTGAGATGGATTTGAAAAACAGTTCGGCCAGCGAAATGAGCTCGTTCCTTGAAGATATCAAAACGACTTCGCTTATTTCCCAGGGAATAGTCGAATCATCGATGTCCCGGGGCGTGGCGTACCAGATGATCAAAATTGCCAAATGGCTCGAACGCGCAGAAAAGACAGCCCGCATTTTGAATGTTGTCTGCGAGAGGACGCGTGAGCGTGTCAGAAAAGAAAAGACCGATGATTATTATTTCTGGCTGGCGGCCCTGCGGATGACCAATGGCTATAATGCTTATTTGAAGAGCCATCCGCCGCGCATGGAACCGAAGAGCGTATTGGCTTTTTTGATCTCAGACAAGACCTTCCCAAGATCGATCCGCTATTGCCTCGACCACGTGCGGGATGCGGTCGAAGAACTTGAAGAAGGCAAAGTGTCCCATTATTCATGGGAATTGTATGCAA
Source organism: Planococcus plakortidis (assembly GCF_001687605.2). Classification (NCBI taxonomy): domain Bacteria; kingdom Bacillati; phylum Bacillota; class Bacilli; order Caryophanales; family Caryophanaceae; genus Planococcus; species Planococcus plakortidis. The sequence goes on along the minus strand of NZ_CP016539.2, from coordinate 2,827,281 downwards.
AACTCGATGAAGTCCGGACTTCCTTCAGCGAGACGGATATCGAATCCTTGGATTCGGACGGATTGATGCATTTCCTGAACCGTTTCCAGGACGGCTGCAATGAAATCAGCCGCATTTTCTCCAGCACTTATTATCTGACCGATCCGGAAGCGGAAACAGCTACCGCTTTCCAATCCCAGGGGATGGACATGAAAGGAATAACTTCTATGAAATACAAAATCGAGCATACCAATATTTTTGATTATGAAACAATTGTCGACCAAAGCATGAATACCATCCGCCTGAAACCACGGACGGATGAATGCCAGCGCCTCCTGTCCTACCGTGCGGATATCACGCCCGCGACATTGACGAAAGAACATGTCGATATTTTTGGCAATAATGTCGAGACGTTTTTCATTGCGGAACATCACCAGCACCTGGAAGTGAAATCGACGTCCATCGTCAGCATCCAGAAAAGCCCGTTCATCCATCGCATCGATTACTCGCCGGAAATGAACGTCATTTTCCATTCCCAATTGTTTAAAGAACATTACTTGGCGTACTTGAGCAATACCGCTTATACGTACATCACGCCGGAACAGATGGAATTGGTCGACAGGGAGCTCGGGGCGATGACCAATCCGGTGCAATACGCAATCGATGTGACTGAGTACGTATTCGACCATTTCACCTATGACGGCGATTCGACGACTGTCACGACGAAGGCGAGTGAATCGTTCGATTTGAAAAAAGGCGTGTGCCAGGACATTACGCACGTTATGCTCGGCATCTTGCGCAACAAGCACATCCCGGCACGTTATGTCAGTGGCTATTTGTATGTAGGGGAAGATTCCGCGCTTGTCGGCGATGCGGCAAGCCACGCGTGGGTGGAGTTCATGGTGCCGGGCATCGGCTGGGTCGGGCTCGATCCGACGAATAATGTCGAGGCGCTCGAAAATCATATCCGCGTCGGTGTCGGCCGCGACTACAACGATGTCAGCCCGGTGCAAGGCGTTTACCGCGGCGGCAGCCAGTCGCTCGATGTGAAAGTCTCCGTCAGCCTGCTCGACCAATAATGCCAATAATCGCTCAACTGCAAAACCGCCCGATCCGTGCCATAATGAAAAGATAAGACAGATGAACGGAGAAGGAGAACTTATGGACACGAACCAATTTAAAGCTTACGGCATCAGCGAGTCGATCGCAAAAGCGCTGGAAGGCCTGGGCTACCGGCAAGCGACGGAAGTGCAGCAGCAAGTCATCCCGGCCGCTCTTGAAAAATACGACTTGACCGTCAAATCACAAACCGGCAGCGGCAAGACGGCCGCATTCGGCATTCCATTGTGTGAACTCGTCGATTGGGAGGAAAACAAGCCCCAGGCACTCGTCCTGACCCCGACACGTGAACTTGCCGACCAAGTGAAAGAAGACATCACCCACATCGGCCGTTTCAAGCGCATCAAGGCAGCCGCGATCTACGGCAAGCACCCTTTTGTCTACCAGAAGGAAGAGCTGAAGCAAAAATGCCATATCGTCGTCGGAACACCGGGGCGCGTGCTCGACCATATCGAAAAAGGGACATTGAAACTCGAAAAAATCGAATACCTGGTACTCGATGAAGCGGACGAGATGCTCAATATGGGCTTTATCGAACAAGTCGAATCGATCATCAAGCAGCTTCCGAAACAACGGACGACGATGTTGTTCTCGGCAACCTTCCCCGAGCATCTGGAAAAGCTGCAACGTGATTTCATGCGCTCTCCGCGCTATATCGCGATCCAGGCAGCCGATACCTTGGAAGAACGCATCGAGCATTCTTTGTATATCGTCAAGGAACAGGATAAATTCCAATTGCTGCGCGATGTGACCGTAGTGGAGAATCCGGACAGCTGCATCATTTTCTGCCGGACGAAAGACCAGGTCGATGCAGTATCGGAAGGGCTTGAGCGTTTGTTCTATACAAGCGACCAATTGCATGGCGGCATGACACAGGAAGACCGGTTCGGTGTCATGGATGATTTCCGGCGGGGCGAGTTCCGTTACCTGGTCGCCACCGATGTCGCGGCGCGAGGCATCGATATTGACGGTATCACCCATGTCATCAATTATGATTTCCCGCTCGAAAAAGAAAGCTATGTCCACCGCGCAGGGCGGACAGGGCGTGCCGGCAAGAGCGGCAAGGCGATTTCGTTCGTCACACCGTTCGAGGATAAATTCCTGAAAGAAACGGAAGATTATTTAGGGTTTGAGATTTCGCGTGTCGAACGCCCCTCGAGAGAGCAAGTCGCCTTGGCGAAACCGGCGTTTGAAGACAAGATCGAGAGCCGCCAGAAGCCGAAGAAACATAAAGCGGCTGCGCTCAACCAAGACATCATGAAGCTGTATTTCAACGGAGGCAAGAAGAAAAAGCTGCGCGCCGTCGATTTTGTCGGGACTTTGACCAGCATCCCCGGCATCACGGCGGAAGATATCGGCATCATTAAGATCCAGGACACTGTCACTTACATCGACATCCTGAACGGCAAAGGGCTCCATGTCTTGAAGGCGATGAAAGACAAAACCGTCAAAGGCAAGACCTTGAAAGTGCATAAAGCGAAAAAATGAGGTGGGGCCTTTTCCGAGCTTTCAAAGCTTCGGAAAGGGCCTTTTTTTATTTCTGCGTTTAATGTTTTATAGGAATAGGTCCTTTTGTCACGAAAAAAAGCGCAATTGTCATCAAATATGCCTAATGCTGTCACATGATTGTAACCTTGCCGTGCTATTTTATTTTTACTGAAAAGCTTTCAAACGATTTACGCAAGGCGCAATTATCCGATACGCAAAGGGGATAGGAACTTGAAAAAATTATTGGCGGCTTTAGGAATGGCAATGCTCTTGTTGCTCGGCACTTCACTTACGACTTCTGCAGCATCGAATGTTTATACAGTCAAAAGCGGTGATACGCTTTATAAAATTTCCCAACAGACAAAAGTCTCGGTCAATAACCTGAAATCCTGGAATGGCTTGAAATCGAATTTGATCTACCCGAAGCAAAAATTGAAATTGAAGAAAACAACGGCTCAAACCATTTCCAAACCATCGACTCCATCTTCAAGCAAAGATAAAGTGGTGAAGGAATTTACAGTTTCCTCGACAGCTTACACGGCCTATTGCAAAGGATGCTCGGGCATCACCAGAACCGGCATCAATTTGAAGAAGAACCCTGGAGCTAAAGTAATCGCAGTCGATCCAAAAGTCATCCCGCTTGGCACGAAAGTATGGGTGGAAGGCTATGGCTACGCTGTCGCAGGCGATACAGGCGGCGCCATCAAAGGCAAGAAAATCGATGTCTTCATCCCAGACCGCAACAAAGCATTGAAATGGGGACGCAAGAACGTAAAAATTAAAATCCTGAAATAAGCAAAACCCGGCTGATCCGTCAGCCGGGTTTTTTTGTTACAAGACGCTAATCTGAGGAAGCGATTCCCCCACTAGCCGGCAACTAACTATAGAAGCAGATCTGATTAGCTACACTCCGATCAATGACATCTCGCAGCCGCCAAGCGTCCAGGGTGAGCCGATGCCAAGGATAAAAAGTTTATTCGAGCATCACATCAAACACCTTGCTCCCACATCTACTACGCAGATGCGTCGCAAATGAAATGGCTCAACTTCCTTTCGCCATTGCATTGGCTTACGGCAAGAGGCCAACCCAAAGCCAGGCGGCGAATAGGTAAATGAAGCTTCATTCCAAGCGCAAAAACAATTCCACAAGCAACCCCTCACTATATCCGGATCCAAGAAGCGATTCCCCGAAAGCACCGACAAAACTCATTGCATCCCACGAATTAAAAAACAAGCACCATAAAAAGGTTAAATAATTAGTCTTTTAGGGAAGAGACGTATATACTATTTGTATAGATATTGTATAACTTTTAAGAAGCGAAACGGGGGCTTACGCAATGGCAAAACGAATGATTATTATAGGAGCGGGGCCAGGAGGCTTGGCAGCAGGAATGCTCTTGGCGAGCAAAGGATACCAAGTCGATATATATGAAAAAAATGACCGCATCGGCGGGCGCAATGCTGCATTGACATTGGGTGATTTTACTTTTGATACAGGGCCGACGTTTTTGAGCATGCTTCATCTGGTGGAGGAATTATTCGAGGCGACCGGCCGCAATGTCCACGATTATATGGAAGCGGTCGAATTGGACCCGATGTATGAATTGCGCTTTGAAGACCAGAATTTGGTGATGACGCGCGACCCGGAAGCCATGCGCAAGCAAATTGATGAAAATTTCAAAGGCGACGGGGAAGGTTATGCGCGTTTCATGAAAGAAACCGGCAAGAAGCTTGAAGCGCTATCACCGTTGTTGCAGACGAAAATGGACCGCATGACGGACCTTATGCAGCCGAAAGTGATCAAAGCGCTTCCGGAACTTGAAGCAGGCAAGACACTTTATGATGTCTTGTCCCGCTACTTCAAAGATGAGCGCTTGAAGATGGCGTTTGCGTTCCAGTCGAAATACCTCGGCATGTCCCCCTGGGAATGCCCAGGCGCGTTCACCATCCTGTCCTATATGGAACATGCCTACGGTATCTACCATCCGATCGGCGGTGTCAACCAATTGTCTGCGGCGATGGCGAAAGCCGTCAAGGAAATGGGCGGCCGCATCCATCTCAATAAAGGCGTACAGAAATTATGGGTGGAGGGACGCGATGTAAAAGGCGTCGACTTGTATGACGGCAGCCGCGAAGCAGCGGATGAAGTGGTCATCAATGGCGACTTTGCACATGTGATGACCCACCTGGTAGAGCCAGGCATCTTGAACAAATACACCCCGAAAAAGCTCGACAAGAAAAAATATTCATGTTCCACGTTCATGCTTTATTTGGGACTGGATAAGAAATACGATTTGTCGCATCACACGATCGTTTTTGCGAAAGATTACCAGAAGAATGTCGAAGAAATGACGAAATCCCGCATTTTGTCCGCGGACCCGTCGATCTATATCCAAAATGCCAGCGTGACGGATCCGACCTTGGCTCCGGAAGGCAAATCGGCACTTTATATTTTGGCACCTGTGCCGAATAATTTCAGCGATATCGGTTGGGAGCACGAACAGGAAGCTTTCCGCGAATTGGTGCTGGACATCATTGAAGAAAAAACCGATTTCAAGAACCTGCGCGACCATATCGAAGTCGAGAAGATGCTGACGCCGTTCGGCTGGGAATCGGATTACTCCGTTTATCGTGGTGCCACGTTCAATTTAGGGCATCAATTATCGCAAATGATGGTGTTTCGCCCGCACAATAAATTCGAGGAGCTCGGCAATTGCTGGCTGGTCGGGGGCGGGACACATCCCGGCAGCGGCTTGCCGACCATCCTGGAATCCGCCCGCATCACGGTCAATGGCATTCTGAAAGAAGACGGGCGGTCCGGAATCCCGATTGGCCCGCTTCCGAAAGCGAGGGGAACTGCATGAGAATCGCGATGATCGGCGGCGGTGTCGGCGGATTGATGGGCGCGTTGTATTTAACGAAGCTCGGCTATGAAGTCATGATTTACGAAAAAGAGCATAAACTTGGCGGCAGGATGGCGTTTGTGGAACGGGACGGCTTCCGGATCGATGAAGGCCCGACGATCGTCTTATTGCCGGAAATGTTCCGCGATTTATTCGCCCAGGCAGGAATCGATCCGGAAAGCATCGAATTATTACTATGCGATCCGCTTTATACAATCCGTTTCACAGACGGCAAAGTGTATACGAAATACCCTGGGCGCGAGCGGCAATTACAGGAAGTCGAAGAGCAGTTCCCGGATGATAGGGAAGGGTTTATCCGCTTTATGGATGAAGGGAAGAAGCGTTTCGATATCGGCAAGCCTGCTTTTCTGGAGCATGATTTCATCCGCAAAGCGGATTTCTGGACTTTCCGCAATATCCGCAACTTGATGAAACTGAAACCCCAGCAATCTGTGCATAAATTGATGGAGTCCTATTTCAGGGATGAGCGGTTACAGCTGGCCTACTCCCTGCAGGCCCTCTATATCGGCGGGGATCCATACCGGGCGCCGGGCATGTACTCGCTCGTGCCGTTCAGTGAACATGAACACGGCGTCTATTATGTGAAAGGCGGCTATGCAAGCATCATTCCCGTCATGGAGCGGGAATTGCGCAGCCGGGGCGTTGAAATCCGGTTGGGCACGCCCGTCAAGCGCATCTTGAAAGAAGAAGGCCGTGCGACAGCGGTCGAAACAGAGTCAGGCGTCGAGCCTTATGATGCAATTGTCTATAACGGGGATTTCCCGGGAATCCAGCAATTGGCGCCAGCGAAAAAGCAGAAGGAATTTACGCCTTCCTCAGGTTGTGTGCTGTTGTATTTTGGATTGGACAAAGTTTATGAAGATGTAAATGTCCACCAATTCTTTATCGGTGATGATTATAAAGAACATATGGAAGACGTATTTGTCCGGGGGCATAAAACGGAGAATCCGGCATTCTATACATTCCATCCTTCTGTCATTGACGATTCGCTTGCCCCTGAAGGGAAATCGGTGCTTTACGTACTTGTGCCGGTTCCTTCAGGCACAGAAATCGATTGGAAAAATGATGAAGAGTGGATCGGGCGTATTTTGGAGCGCATGGAGACGCTGTCTTTTCCGGGGATCCGCGAGTCGATCGAATGGATGGACGTGCGAACGCCGAAAGATGCAGAAGCGTTCGGCTTGTTCAAAGGCGGCAGTTTCGGGATCGGCCCGACATTGCGGCAATCCGGGGTGTTTCGCCCGCAGGTCAAACCGGGCGACACGGAGAATTTATACGCGGTGGGTGCTTCTGTCCACCCGGGCGGCGGCATACCTATCGTCATGCAAGGAGCGAAATTACTGGCCGACAGAATCCACGGCGATTTGAAAGAAAGGGGCGGTTCATGATGGAATTGAAGCAAGCCTATAGCTATTGCGAACGCATTATCGCCGATAATTCAAAGAGCTTTTATAAAGCATTTTCCCTGTTGCCGAAAGAAAAGCGCAAAGCGGTGTGGGCAGTCTACGCCTTCTGCCGGAAAGTCGATGATATCGTCGATGAGGGCAGCCATCCTGAAACTGAGCTGAGAGCATTCCGGAAAGACTTCGATGAGTTCCTGGCGGGTTCGATCCAATGGGACGACCCGATGTGGCTGGCGCTTGAAGACGTATTCGAAAGTTACGATATGGACGCCAGCGCCTTTTACGGATTGATCAAAGGCCAGGAAATGGATTTGACGATCAACCGTTACCGTACGCTTGATGAACTATTGGATTATAGCTATCACGTAGCGAGTACGGTCGGGCTGATGCTGTTGCCGATATTGGCCCCGGGACGCACGGCGCTGTTGAAAGACGGCGCGATTTCGCTTGGCTATGCCATGCAGATTACCAATATCCTTCGCGATATCGGGGAAGACCTGTCCATGGGCCGCATTTATTTGCCGCAGGACATCATGCGGAAATACGGACTTGCCGAGGAAGCGCTTGGGAATGGGACGGTGTCGGAATCATTCATCCAAGTCTGGGAAGAGCTCGCTGGCATAGCGGAATTCCATTATGAGCGCGCGTTTGAGACGATCAATGATTATCCATTATCTTCCCGCGTGCCCGTTAAAGGGGCGGCGCTTGTCTACCGGGAAATCCTGTCGACGATCCGATCGAAAGAATATACGGTGTTTCATGAAAAGCATTTCGTCACGGATGATTCCAAGCAGTCCATCCTGCAATGCTTATGAGAAATAGAAAAAAGCTGTTTCCCTTCGTCAAAATTGACGGGGGGAAACAGCTTTTTTTATGTCAGGATGAATAGCTTTCGATCAGGCGTCGCGCTACATTCAAGCCGCTCAATGTGACCATCGGGGAACCGCCGCCTGGATGGACGCTGCCGCCGACAAAGAATAATCCCTTGAGGTCGCGGCTTGCGTTCGATGGGCGCAAGAAAGCATCTTTCGGGCGGTTGGAAGACGGCCCGTATAAAGCGCCGCGATGGGCCCCGAACTTGTCGCGGATGAATTCAGGAGTGAAAATCCGTTCTTCTTCAATATGGCCGCGCAATGTGATTCCGTAATGTTCCAGTAAATCGTAAATCCGTTCTTTGTATCGCTGGGGATCGACCTGCAAGTCACCTTGTGCGGTCAGGGCCGGTGCGTTGACGAGAATGAACAAATTATCCCCGGCAGGCGATACGGAAGGGTCGGAATGGGACGAGTTGCTGATGTAGATGGTCGGCTCGCCGCTGTATTGCTTATCGCTAAACAACTCATGGAACTCACGCGGGTAATCGGCCGAAAAGAAGGCATTATGATGCTTCAGTTCAGGCAAGCGGGTGTCGAGCCCAGCCGTGATGACAAAAGCCGAGATCGACGGCTCGAAGCGGTCGCGCTTTGCATCCTTGAAAGAAGGGCGCTCCGCTTCGTCCACCAATTCAGGAAATGCCGATAATAAATCCCCGTTCAAGATGACGGCATCGGCGGCAATCCGTTCGCCGCCTGAAAGTTCCACGCCGCGCGCCTGGCCTTGTTCCGTCAAGATGCGTGTGACGGCCGTTTCAGGATACATCTCGACGCCGCATTCCGCTGCAACTTGCGCAAAGCCCTGTGCAATCGACACGTTTCCGCCTTTTGCGTAATAGACGCCTTGCGACAGTTCGAGATGGGCGATCATCGCGAAGGTGGCAGGGGCTTTATAAGGCGATGAACCGATATAAGTAGCATAGCGGCCGACTGCCTGGCGCAGTCCTTCGTGCTTGAAATAGCGGCTGAAAAAATGGTCCATCGATTCAAGTGGCCGTACCTTCAGCATGGCCACACCGAGTGATGGGGACAAGTAATCCCGGTACGACTGGAAGCTCAGCGGAAAGAAATACTGTTCGGATGAGCGATACAAACGGGCGACTTCGGATAAGAACGCATCGTATTTACCGGCGGCGAAAGGATCCAGCGCTTCGAGTTGGCGGATCATCTCCCCGCGGTCTGCCGTGAAGTCGATGTGGCTGCCATCGGGAAAATGGTTGCGCGTATGGACAGCGAGCTTTTCGAGCTGGAAATACCGGTCCGGATCGCGGCCGGTCTGTTCGATGACTTCGCGGAAGATATGCGGCATGGTGATGGTGTTCGGGCCGAAATCAAAACGATAGCTGCCGAGTGTGACAGGCATCAGCTTGCCGCCGAAATGGCTGTTCTTCTCGAATAGAGTGACGTGCATGCCGGCGTTCGCGAGCGTGATTGCGGCGGATAAGCCGCCGAGCCCGCCACCGACGATGGCGATATGTGGTCGGTTCATGAATAATGCCTGCCTTTCCATGTATAGGGCTCATTCTTCAAGGATTTTTTCATGGCCGTCAGCATGACCGCGAGCATGGCTGCTGCTTGAAGCGGGAGAAGAAATGCCAAGTACCAGCGCTGATTAGTCACCATGTCGACATACCAGCGCTGCAAAATGGTCAGTGCGTATGGCACTAGCCACATCCAGTTGGCTGTCACAAGGCCGGCTGCGGCAAGGAATAACGGGAAGATATAGAAGATGCTGTAGAACATTGTCAAGGCAATGGCGATCAAAGGCGAACGCCCGATGCCTGTGTAGCTGTTCTTCAAAAAGCCTTCCCAAACTTCTCCTGTTGTTTCATACATCCGGCATTTGACCGATGAGGTGATATTGGCGAGCAGCACTTTATGGCCTGCTCGCTTCAAGGTGCGCGCGATATGTACATCTTCTACGAGTGAGGCACGCACCGATTCGTGCCCGCCGATCGCATCATACGCTTTTCGCTCGAATGCCATCCACATGCCGTTTGCCGCGGTGGCCGCAGGAAATTTTGCGTAATTCGCCAGCGCCAATGGCAAGTGGAATAAAATGACGAAATGAAGCATGGGGACAAGCAATTTACTCAAGAACACCGGCACTTCAAAAGCCGGGAAACCGGACAATAGTGCGGCACGGCGTTTTTCCATCAAGCCGATGGTCTGCCGCACCGCCTGCTTGCGGAAGCGGACATCGGCGTCGATAAAGAACAGGTAATCACCGGACGCGTGTTTTTGCAGCTGATGGCAGGCATGGACTTTGCCGACCCAACCGTCAGGCAGCTCGACGCCATGCAAAATGGTGAAGCGCTTGTCGCCTGCAATTTCACGGTCGAGCACCGCCTGGGTGCCATCGGTCGATTGGTCATTCAGCAGGATGAATTCGGCTCTTTCCCAGTCCGTTTCTTTTAAGGAGCGGATAATCGTCGGCACGTTGCGCTCTTCGTTGCGCAGCGGCACGAGGAGGGAGACAAGCGGTTCTGCTTTCACTATGGGCTGCTTCGGAAGCGCCGGCAAGAACAGTCGGTTGAAGACAAGCCACAGGAAAAAAGCAATATGGATGGCGATCAAAGCCGTGATCATGACGAGCGCCTCCTTTTCAGCATCTCCTTGAATTCCCCGTAATTCTCTTCGAGCACTTGCTGCTTCAACTGGTCAAGTGCAGCGGTTTCATGTTCCTGCAGCCACAGGGTCCTGTCGTGCCTCGAACCTGTCGGAATCTCCTCCAGTGACAAGCTTTCCCCCTGGTCGATCCACACTTCAGGGTGTTTTTCCCGGCGCATTGAATAATAAAAGCGCACCGGAACAAGCGGGACCTCCGGGCATTTCTCCATTAAATAAAGGACGCCTGTATGAAATTCCAACGGGCGCGTCTCCAAATGATATTCATCGCCTTGCGGAAACAGGATGACCGTCTTGCCTTGTTTCAATAAGTTCTCGGCATAGCGCAGCGAAGCCAGGATGTCTTTTGGGTTGCTGCGGTCAATGGAAAAGGCGCCGAGCCTGCGGAAAAAAGGGAATTTCTTGAGCCCGCGCTCGTGCATCATGATATGGACATCCAAATTCCACACGCGCCGGTTCAGGAAAAAGAACAACAGCCCGTCCCACCAGGAACTGTGGTTGGAAATGATCAATGCCGGACCCTTGGGCGGGCGGATGTTCCGGCCATACAGGTGCGAAAACGACCGTTGGATTGAGGGCATCAAATACGTCGCGAATGCGCGTTCGAAAAGCGCCGATTTTTTCGCCTGGATCATTGCGGGCGCCTCTTCCACGCCAAAGCGACAATCGCTGCCGTCAGGACGGAAGTCAATGCGGCTGCCAGCCACAATCCGCCGATCATCCCGAGCAGCACGAAAAGGGCGATCATCAACACATAGAGAAGGGCCATGCGCTTTTCGGCCTGCCCCGCTGACACTTTGAGCCCTTGTTTCTTAAATGCCAAGTCAAGGATGAGGTGGAGGGTGAATGCTACGATAAACCAGCCGGTGAAATTGGTCCACGGGATATCATAATAGAATCCTGTATCTTCCCATAGCCAATAGCCTTTCACTTGATAGGCGACCGGATCGATGATCAAGTCGATGATGACAGCCGCAATGCCGCCGGTAATCGCGTAAAGAAGGCCGCCGCGCGGCACGATCCAACGGGCGATGACGTGGCTGGTCGCCATGACCATGAGCCATGCGAAACCGATCGCAATCGGCACCCCGAAGATATTCGGGGCGAAGCGGTCGGTGTAGTCATAGGAGCCGAACAAGAAACCGCTGTCTGCCCCGGCCCATTCGACGATGAAGGTCGAAAAGAAAATGAGCACGCCGGCCGACCCGCCGATCGCCGGGCCGAAACGACGCCATAAGTAAAGGAATCCGAGCGTTCCGGCAAGGATCAAGAAGAAGGCATTGGCCCATTCCAGCCAGGATGGCAATAAATCGAAACTCAACAAGATGACGCCGCAGATATACCAAAAAATGAATAACTTGAAAATCCGGTCTTCCCATTTCACAAGCAGCACCCCATCTAAATTAGTTATACAAATAGTGTACAACAATAGTTGGAAAAGGCGAAAGAAAAGGGCGGGGCGCAGAATGTGCGGACTGATGGATTTTTTTGATTTGTGCATTTTTGCTGTGGATGCTGATTCAACGGCATATTTATTAAGAAAAATGTCATGGCATCTAGCAGAATTTTCAGTAAAATATTGCAGGGAATCCTGCAAAAGTATATACTATATTACAAGCAACTAAGCGTGTTCTTGCGATGGGGGAATGAATATGCAGGATTTACTGCGAAGTGTATCAACTTCTTATAAAGATTTCAGTTCCGGGCAAAAAAAGATAGCAGACCTTTTTTTCCGCGAACCGATATTTATTGCTTTTTCGCCCGCATTGGAAGTGGGCAAGCGTGTGCAGGTCAGCGAGTCGACCGTCATTCGGTGGACGCAGAAACTCGGTTATAGGGGTTATACAGAGTTTCAGCACACGCTCCAGCGCAAGCTGGCCGAAGAGCGGCTGGATAATGCACAGCAGGAACAGCCTGCCGCTGCCGACCAGTCGTTCCTTGAAAACCTGCTCGATGCGGACATCACCAGCATCCTGAAGCTCAAGCAAACGATCAATGAAGAAAATTTATTGCAAGTGGTCGACTGCATCAGCAAGTCTGGGCAGCGTTACGTCACAGGCAATTTCTTCGACTTCGGCTTAGCTGAATGGTTTGGGGGGTGGCTTGGCAGCGCGCTCGGCAATACCGAGATGATGCAGCCCGGTACCGCCGCCTATTATGGGCAGATGGCGGAACTCAGCCCCCATGATACCGTTATCGCATTCGCATTCCCGCGCTATACGCGCACTTTGATGGCTACTTTGGACCAAGCGAAGCGCAAAGGGGCAGAAGTGATTGTCTTTACCGACAGGGAAGATTCACCGGCTGCAAAGAGCGCAGACCTTGTGCTCACGGTATCCGTCAATGCGAACTTGAACATCGATTCCTATACGGCGGTCCATGCATTACTGACGTCGGTCATGCGCTTTGTCTACGTGAAAGAACATGCGAAAGTAAAAGCGAAGCTGGCACAGCTCGAAGCGGTTTATAGCGACCAGGACATCTTCATATAATCCAACCCATTGCAGGCACGTCCCGAATCGCTCCGGCGTTTTGGTCAAACATACACGAAAAGGGGAGAGCAAGATGAATAAAAAATTTACAACGGCAGGCGTAATTTTAACGGCAGGCATGCTTTTGGCAGCCTGTGGATCGGATGACTCAACCACCGGCTCGGAAGGATCAAGCGAAGGGGCAGGCAGCGATTTGAACCTTGTGGAAGAAGGCAAATTCACGACTGCATCAAGCGGTTTGTACAAGCCGTTCAACTACGAGGAAGGCGGCGATTTGACCGGCTTCGATATCGAGATCGGCAACGCCATTGCAGAAGAGATGGGCCTTGAGCCGAATCCGGTGACGACGCCTTGGGAGACGATCATCCAAGGGTTGACTTCCAACCGTTTTGACGCCATCCTCGGCTCGATGGCGATTACGGAAGAACGTGAAGAACAAGTCGCTTTCTCGGATCCATATTACTACTCGGGCGGCGTGATCTTTGTCCGTGAAGGCAATACGGAAATCCAGTCGGAAGCAGACCTTGAAGGCGCCACAATCGGCGTTGTCGGGCAAAGTACGTACGATACAGCGGCCCAGAAATATACCGATGATATCCAATACTACAATAGCGATGTCGTCGCTTTGCAGGATTTGACGGTTGAAGGGCGCTTGGATGCCGTCATCACGGCAGACGTCGTCGGATTTGAGGCGCAGAATGCCGGGCTTGAAATCGAGATGGTCGGCGACCCGCTGTGGATCGAGCAAGCAGCTGTAGCCGTGCGCCCGGAAGATGAAGAATTGCTCGCGGCGATCAATGAAGCGTTGGCGGCCATCATCGAAGATGGAACATACACAGAGATTTCGGAAAAATGGTTCGGGCGCGACCTCCTCGATGTCGATCTTGAAGGCATCGAAATTCTCAATTAAAACGAGCTGGGGATAGAAGGGGGATTGGTCTATGTTTGAATTATTCGGGACAGTTTTTGAAGTATTCATGCGCACATATCCGGGCTTCCTTGAGGCTACGGTCGTCACGCTCCAATTGACAGCGGTCGGCGTCATCTTGGGGACGCTCATCGGTTTGGTGTTCGCCTTGATGAAGATTTCGGGATCCAAAATCCTTCAAGGCATCGCCAATGTCTATATCACGATCATCCGCGGTACGCCGTTGATCGTGCAGATCATGTTCCTGTACTTCGGGATCGTGGAAATCTATACGATGTCGAATTTCTGGGCAGGCGCCATCGCGCTCGGCGTCCATAACGGCGCCTATATCGCGGAGATTTTCCGCGGGGCGATCCAAGGGGTAGACCCAGGGCAGCGCGAAGCGAGTATGTCGCTCGGGATGAACCGCAAGCAGACGATGCAACGGATCGTGTTCCCGCAGGCGCTGCGCCGTTCCATCCCGCCGCTTGGCAACCAGTTCATCATCACGCTGAAAGATTCGTCGCTTGTCTATATCATCGGTGTCGCGGAGATTTTCTCCCTCGCCAACCGGGAAGCGGCCCAATCATTCCAGCCGTTTGAATCGTTCATCGTCGTTGCGCTTTATTACCTGGTGCTCGTCATGATCTTCACATACTTGCTGCGCTGGTATGAAAATCGGCTTGATGTGGACAAAACCTAAGGAGGAGCAGTTATGATTATTGGAGAGAATATACACAAATCCTTTGGTGATCTCGAGGTGTTGAAGGGCGTGGACCTCCACGTCAAACCCCAAGAGGTGGTTGTTCTGGTCGGGGTCAGCGGATCCGGCAAAAGTACGCTGCTCAGGTGCTTTAACTTCCTGGAGATGATTAATGAAGGATCCATCACGATCGACGGCAAGAAAGTCGATCCGAAAAAAGACAATTTAACGAAGATCCGCGCCGAAGTCGGCATGGTGTTCCAGCATTTCAATCTTTTCCCGCATAAGACGGTGCTCGAGAATGTCATCGAAGCGCCGATCACGGTCAAGAAAATGAATAAAGAAAAAGCGAAAAAGCTCGGCCTGGAACTATTGGAGAAAGTCGGCTTGAGCGATAAGGCGGATGTCTACCCGAGCAAATTATCGGGCGGGCAGAAGCAGCGTGTCGCCATCGCCCGATCGCTTGCGATGGAACCGAAAGTGATGCTCTTCGATGAGCCGACCTCAGCGCTCGATCCGGAGCTTGTCGGGGAAGTGCTTCAGGTCATGAAGCAGCTCGCTGAAGAAGGCATGACGATGGTCGTCGTGACACACGAGATGAAATTCGCCAAAGAAGTGGCGGACCGCATCATCATGATCGACCAAGGAAAGATCATCGAGTCGGCGGACCCGAAGACATTCTTCGAAAATCCGCAGCATGAGCGGACGCGCCAATTCATTCAATTGGTGGAATAAGATTCTCTTAAGCCAGCCAATGAACCAGTCAAAAGCCCAGATCCTGGTACCGGATCTGGGCTTTTTGGGTTAAAGGTTGATCGTGACGTCTCCTTTTTCACGGAGCTCCGCGACGAGTGTTTGAGTGGCTTCGTTTTCTTTTTGCATTTTGACTTGTTCCTCAAGCTCCGGCTTCAGCTCGTCAAAAGCAGGCAATTCTTCTTCACTGCCCATTTGTTCCTGCTGGGCTTTAACCTGTTCATAAGCAGCTTTCAATTCTTCGTTGCTGGGTTTGGTATCCCCTGCAGCTTCTGCAATCAGCTGGTCGACTTTCACTTGTGTCTCCACCTGGGACATGACTTCATCTTCCGCCATGCCCTGTTCGCTCAAGGCTGTCAGGAATTCATCTTTCGACTCGAGCCCGTTTTGCTGTGCCAATTGCTCCAAAGTCTCGTCCACTTCTTCATTGGACGCAGTCAATTCCTGATTTTCAGCTTCCTGAACGAGCAATTTCTGGCCGACCATGCTTTCCGCCAACTGATTTTTCAATTGGTCCTGGTCGATTTCCTGGCCGGACATTTGTGCTTGCATGGCCGCTTGCTGGAATTGCCCTGTATAGGCTGTTTCAAACTCCTCTTTGCTCACTTCCTCGCCATTCACTTCTGCTACGACCTCGGGAACGCCTTCTAAGTCAGGCTCGGGCATTTCCGGCTGTGCGGCGTTTTCCCCGCCGCTAGGGGCTTGTTGTTCAGTTTCAGGTTGCGTGTTTTCATTTTCTATGGATTCATCGGCACCGCCGCATGCTGATAAGACGATGAGTGAGGTGCCAAGGGATAAGCCTAAAAACCATTTTTTGATCATTGTCATTCTCCTTCCGATGCATAATGTCCGGTAGTGTAACACAGCCCGGAATTTGAGGGGAAGCGAGAACCCTTGAGCAGGAACGGGAAAACCGGTCGACACGGGTTAAACTGCTTTCTTTTGGATATTGACGTTTTCAGCCTTCAAAAAAGGATAAAGACTATTAATAGAGTAAATGCAAGGAGGAGACGGCATGAAGGTAGCGGAAATAATGACAACGGATGTAGAAGCGTGCCCGCCCGATGTGAAGATACAGGATATCGCCGCCAAGATGCGCGAAATAAATGTCGGGTCGATTCCGATTTGTGAGGAAGGGAAGATTATCGGCATCGTTACGGACCGGGATATCGTCCTGAGGGGCATTGCGGAAGAACTGGAAATGGATGCGCCCGTTTCGGAAATCTTTTCGGAAACATTGATCACCGGAACCGAAGAAATGCCGGTCGAAGAGGCGGCTTCGTTGATGGCAAGGCACCAAATAAGGCGTTTGCCGATTGTGCGCCAAGAACAGCTGGTCGGCATTGTCTCGCTGGGCGATATTGCGGTAAGGGGCAAGACGCCGCAGGAAGCGGAAGCAGCGCTTGAAAAAGTTTCAGAACCAGCGAAGCCGCGGCGATGACTTGAGCGGAATGGAAACGGAGGTGCGAAATGGAGAAGAAGGAAACCCCGTATGTATTGGATGGGAAGGCGAAGAAAAGCGCAGCTGTGCTGCAGACGGCCAATGCCAAAGTGATCAACATCCAATTGCGCAAAGGGGAAGCCATCCCGGAGCACAATGCGGACGCAGAAGTCGTGATCGTAGTGCGGAAAGGGCGTGTGCAGTTTACATCAGATGGCAAGACAGTGGAGGCAACAGCAGAAAATATCCTGCACCTGGCCCCGATGGAAAATCACCGGCTGTTGGCAGCGGAAGACAGCGACTTGCTGGTATTTCAAATCAATGTGTAAAAAAACCTCTCGAGCATGGGCTCGAGAGGTTTTTTTACCATTCGACTTGTTCAGGGTATTCGGCCTGGATGCCGATTTCATGGATCGCCCGTTTTTCAGGAGTGGCCGCATCGATGACTTGTTTGCGGAATGCCTGATATTCACGATCCCGTAGAGTGAGTTTCATGGCGATGGCGGACAGGCTCTTTTCGCGCTGCTGTTTGGTCATGCCGATGTATTTCAAGTTCAGCAGGTCGACGTACTGGATCGCGTAATCGTTGACCGCCGGCGATTTGCTGAACGCTTCCAGGATCTTTGCATATTCTTCATCCGGCACATGGCCTTGCAGGCATTCTAGGACGAGCGCCTGGAATTTCGCGATTACCGGCGCGTAGGGGTCAGCAAGCAGGCCGCCGCGCTTGTCGCTGTATAGCCGGACGAAATCACGGAGTGCATAAGCGGCATACAAAAGCTCTGGCCATAGCACTTCCGCCGAGAAATAAATGTTCTTGTCGGGTGCGATAAAGCCGTGCTGTTTTTTCGTATGCTCATGCAAACCGTTGAAGACGAACTCGACGTTGCGGTCGCCTTGCACGGCATGGCGGATTTCATAGGAAACGCCGAGGATCCGCAAGCGCGATCCCTCATAGCCATGGTATTCGCCTTCTTTGCCGATGACTTTGTAGATGGCCTGGTTCAGTTCATCCAAATCGAAATAGTCTCCGCTGATTTTGACGCCGGTATGGTTCGGCGTCGTTTTCATGCTTAGCATAAAATGCCTCCTTAGCGTTTCGGTTGGTAATCGAGCTGCCGGAACAGTTCCTGTTTTTCTTCTTCTGTCAGGTCGCGCCACTCGCCGGCCTTTAAATTGCCGAGGCGGATGTTCATGATGCGGATGCGCTGCAGGCGCTTCACTTCATAGCCGAGCGCTGAACACATGCGGCGGATCTGCCGGTTGAGCCCTTGCTGCAAGGTCAGCTTGAACACGTGCTTGGCGATCCGTTCAGCCTTGGCCGGAAGCGTCACCGTATCGAGGATCTCGACGCCGCTCTCCATCTTCTCCAAGAATTCATCGGTAACTGGCTTATCGACCGTCACGATGTATTCCTTTTCGTGTTCGTGCTCGGCGCGCAGGATTTCATTGACGATGTCGCCGTCATTGGTCATAAGGATAAGCCCTTCTGAATCTTTATCGAGCCGCCCTACATGGAAGATGCGTTCAGGATGGTTGATGAAGTCGACGATATTGCCTTCGATGTGGCGCTCGGTCGTGCTGGTGATGCCGACCGGTTTATTCAGCGCCAAGTAAACGTAAGCACGCTTCGGCTGCTGGATGACTTTGCCGTCGACGCGTACTTCGTCTCCGGGTTCGACTTTGCTGCCGAGCTCCGCTTTCTGGCCATTGATCTCGATGCGGCCGGCTTCGATGAATTTATCCGCCCCGCGGCGGGAAGTGATGCCTGTTTCGCTGAGAAACTTATTGATTCGCATAAAAAAATCCTTTCGCTTGTATATTTCCACTGTCTGGTCCCATTATACTGCAGATGGCCTTGATAATAAAAAAATTTGTAGGATAACAGTTGCAATTTTCCGATTAATTTGACAATATATAGAGGTGAGCCCTGAAATGAATGATGCGCCCAGGGGATTTTGAAAGCGTATACATAGAACGGGCCAAAACAAGCAAAGGGGAGATGTAGTCATGGTATATGCAATTCCAAACACAGAAGGGGCAAAAGTAAATTTTAAAGAGCAGTACGATAATTATATAAACGGCAAATGGCAAGCGCCGAAAAACGGCCAGTATTTCGAAAACCTTTCGCCGGTAAACGGCAAGGTATTCACGAAAGTGGCGCGTTCAAGCGCTGAAGATGTCGAGGCGGCGCTGGATGCGGCACACGCAGCAAAAGAAGCATGGGGGAAAACGTCCACGACAGAGCGCGGCAATATCCTCCTGAAGATCGCTGACCGCATGGAAGAGAACCTGGAGATGCTGGCTGTAGCCGAGACCTGGGACAACGGGAAAGCGGTCCGTGAAACCCTGAATGCCGATTTGCCGCTCGCAATCGACCATTTCCGTTATTTCGCGGGCGCGATCCGCGCGCAGGAAGGCGGAATCAGCCAAATCGACAACGATACGGTCGCTTATCATTTCCATGAGCCACTAGGCGTGGTCGGCCAGATCATTCCTTGGAACTTCCCGCTGCTCATGGCGGTATGGAAATTGGCCCCGGCGCTTGCGGCCGGAAACTGCATCGTCTTGAAGCCGGCTGAACAAACACCGGTCAGCATCCTTGTATGGGCTGAATTGGTCGGTGACCTGCTGCCTCCGGGTGTGGTCAACATCGTCAACGGATTCGGGATCGAAACAGGCAAGCCGCTTGCCTCAAGCCCACGTATCAGCAAAATCGCCTTCACAGGCGAAACGACGACTGGCCGCATGATCATGCAATATGCGTCGCAGAACCTGATTCCGGTAACGCTCGAACTGGGCGGGAAATCACCGAACATCTTCTTCAAAGATGTCATGGACCAGGACGATGCATTCCTTGATAAAGCAGTGGAAGGGTTCGTCATGTTCGCATTGAACCAAGGCGAGGTATGCACATGCCCATCCCGCGCATTGATCCAGGAAGACATCTACGAGGAATTCATGAAGCGCGCCCTCAAGCGCGTGGAAGAAATCAAGACCGGCAACCCGCTGGATCCGGCCACGATGATGGGAGCCCAGGCATCGACTGAGCAATTGGAGAAAATCCAATCCTATCTTGAAATCGGAAAGCAGGAAGGCGCAGAAGTGCTGGCAGGAGGAGACCGTAACCGAATGGAAGGCGATCTTTCGGAAGGCTTCTACATCCAGCCGACAGTCTTCAAGGGCGACAACAAAATGCGCATTTTCCAGGAAGAGATTTTCGGGCCGGTACTTGCGGTCGCGACATTCAAAACGAAAGAGGAAGCGATGGAAATCGCCAACGACACGCTTTACGGACTTGGAGCGGGCATCTGGACGCGCGATACGAATACGGCTTACCGTTTCGGCCGCGGCATCCAAGCTGGCCGTGTATGGACAAACTGCTATCACCAGTACCCTGCACACGCAGCATTCGGCGGCTACAAAATGTCCGGATTCGGGCGTGAAAACCACTTGATGATGCTCAGCCATTACCAGAATACGAAGAATATGCTCGTCAGCTACAGCGAAGATAAGCTTGGATTCTTCTGATCGGAAAGAAGGGCTAGCCATGACAGAACGGGTAATCGCGACGGACGCCGCCTTGGAGCTGATCAACACATTAAAGGAAAAGCACGGACCTTTGATGTTTCATCAATCGGGAGGCTGCTGTGATGGCAGTTCGCCGATGTGCTATCCAAAAGGTGATCTGATGGTGGGGGACCAGGACGTATTGATGGGTGTCGTCGGCGACAGCGAGTTTTATATGCATAAGAGCCAGTTTGACTATTGGAGCCACACGCAATTGATCATCGATGCCGTGCCAGGGCGCGGTGGAATGTTTTCGCTCGAAGGGGCAGAAGGGAAGCGATTCCTGACCCGATCGCGCGTCTTTACCGAGGAGGAAAACGAAGAACTCCAAAATCGATAAGCGGAAATCCCGGATGTTCGGCATCCGGGATTTTTGCGTTCGCAAACCGGATGGAAATACGGGTGGGGGAGACCGGAAAAGGCTTTCGTGGAGCCATTCCAGCCATTTTCGAGCGAGTGTGAATCATGGAAAAATCGGCTCTGAAATGGTATAATGACAGAATGAAAGGTGGTCATCCATGTGACGAATTTAGCTAACCGGGTATCCCATGAACAAGCAAATCACGCGATTTCCTGCGCCGCACACTCTCTCGTAACGGAGGGGTTTGATGTGACCCATGAAGACCGGAATTTTGTCCGCTCTGTCCTGACCGGGGAACGGACGGAAGCTCAATTCCATCAGGCCATCAAAGCACGTTTCGATGTCTAAATACCAGCACACGTCGATGTACTGCTACCCTGGAACCGATGTGCTGGTGAATGCGTTCGATATCCGCGACGAAGACAAACTGAAGGAATTGGAAACGGTCTATGCCCTATATCGCTTGTCGGAACTGCAACTGCAAAAGCCTAAAGATCCAACCGATCTCAACGTGCTGCTCGATATCCACCGCTGCTTGCTGCAGGACGTCTACCCTTTTGCAGGGAAGCTTCGCGAGGAAATGACGTCAAAAGGAAGTTCTACATTCGCCCATCCGAAACATTTGGCAGGCCAGTTAAAGCAGCTTTTCGATGAATTGGCTGAAGAAGCTTATCTGAAAGGCTTAACGAAAGAGGTTTTTATCCAGCGTCTCGCATATTATCTGGCGGAACTGAATGCGCTCCATCCTTTCCGTGAAGGCAATGGCAGGACGATCCGTGAATTTGCCCGCCAGCTTGCGTTGAATGCCGGCTATCGGCTGGATTGGGCGAAGATCGGAGAACCCGCTCATATCATTAACGCATTTGTGGATTCTTTTAATAAAGACAATGAGCGGCTGGAAACGCTACTAGGAGAAATCATCAGCTGAAGATGCCGGCAGTGCTTCTTTGGCAGCAGAAAGGCTGAAGCAATGGAAAATTCCGTTGCTTCAGCCTTTTTAATATTTTGCTTATGGCGTGTTCAATCCATCCTTTTCCGAACGGACAGGATGTCTTTTGAGCCAATCGATGGCGAATTCCACCAGCGGTCGCATTTCAGTGAGCTGTGTTTCAGCTTGTCCGAGAACTCCTCTTGTGATGATTCCCGGAAAGTCTTTAACGATTTCCGGAAAGCGGTCTGAATCCATATCAACACAGTCATACGTAACCCATTGCCGCTCTCCATTGACGTACATCGCTGCGCCTTGCGGGGATGTTGTCCGCTCCGGCTGTATAAATTCTGCATAGTGGAGCGCCGTACATGAATCGAATCCAGTGCCAATCAGCAGGATCTTCACGGGGTGGTTCATCATTTTTCCAAGGGGCGAGGATGGGCCGAACGAATCCTCAAGCGGCTGTTCCGCCATCCATTCAGCGGCAAGGCGTCCCCAGGCGATAAATGAGTGGGTCGGATGCGGGCTTCGGATCGTCGCTGGATGGCGATGGAGACATTCAGGTATTTTTCCCATCCCGCGCATGGGCGTCAGGTCAGGATCAAAGGCCGGCATCTGCTCGCGTGTCGGCTGATGCCAATTCTCAGGAATCGGCGGTGCCATCCAGTAGATCGGATCGGAATTGTCTGCAGACTGTGAAGGCATGGCAAGTGTGCCTTCGGGAGTGATGACTTCCATCAAGGCTTCAACGACCGCCTGCGCGCCTCCGGCAATCCAGCCCATCGACTTCAATGAGGAGTGGACGATGAGGTGGTCGCCTGCTGCAACCCCGAGTTCTTGTAATTGCTGTTTCAAAGAATCTTTAGATTGGAAATCCGGTGTGTTCAGGATTTGAAAAAGATCAGACATGGATTTGTTTCCCCCTTTTTTCCATTTTATCATTAAGGAGGAATTGCGGTTTTTATTTTTCAAATGGAATGGGCACGTGGAGGGTTGAACTTTTTGTGCAACGGGAATAGCCTTGATAAGGAAAGAGGGGGAATATACATGGAAGCGAAACCTATGCGTCAATCACGGACGATACAGACAAAGCTTGTGCTCCCGCCCGACACCAATCATATGGAATCGATTTTTGGCGGAAAAGTGTTGGCTTATATCGATGAAATTGCGGGCATTTCGGCCATGAAGCATGCGGGCCGCCATATCGTAGTCACTGCTTCGATCGACTCGGTGGATTTTCTGTCTTCTGCAAAAGTCGGAGACGTCCTCGAATTGGAGGCGAATGTCACATCAACCGGCAGAACCTCGATGGAAGTGTATGTGCGCGTCAAATCGAAAAATCTCGAAACCGGAGAAGAACGTTTGACGACCGAATCGTTTTTGACTTTGGTCGCGATCGGCGAGGATGGAAAGCCGACACCGGTCCCGCCGGTCTATCCAGAAACAGAGGGGGAGAAGCTGTTCTTTGAATCAGCTCCTGCACGCCGGGAACATAGGAAACAACGAGCCAAGACACCAAGATAAAAAAAGGATCCTACAAGGGATCCTTTTTTACATCCTTTTTGACATTCGCGAGCGCGTCGCCTGTTTGATTGGTGATGACCGACATGCTGCCATCCGTTTCGAGGATGACGGCTTTGACGTTCTGCAGGTCGCCTTCGCCTGAATTGCGCACCGCTTGCATGATCTCGATATCCTTGATGCGTTCATCGCGCATGGCTTGTGTCAGGAACTCACCTTCCGAAAATAACAGGCGCGGCTCTGATTTGATCAGTTTATTGAAACTTTTCGAACGCACAGCCGTGAAGGTGATCAAATACTGCAGGACGATCAGGACCGCAAATGCGGTAAGGCCTTCCCATAAGCTGATTTTGCTGTCGAGCAGGATCGTGGCCAGGGTGGAGCCCAAAGCCACGGTCACGACAAGGTCGAAGGCGTTGAGCTTCGTTAAGGTCCGCTTTCCTGAGGTTCTCAAGAACGCCAATAATCCGATATACGCCAGGACACCCACCGTGATGATCCGTGTAAAACTATCCAAGCTTATTTCAAACATAAGGCTCTTCCTCCTTTGATGCTGCAAAAGGATAAGGGAAACTTATCAACATGTGAATAACTCCATTAATCATAAAAATCGACTGTAAATTTAGTCATTTACCCACATAACCCACGGCTTTTTAATAAATATTGTGCATAACTGCCGTTTTTTGCGCTTATAAAGGGGTTTCCCCCGAAATTGGCACATAAAACGGAGTTTTGTGGATAGTTTCCAAAGAGCAGGAACAAGAAGTGGAAATTGAACCGTAGCCAGTCATTTGCCCCGTTAAAGCCATCTTCTTTCGGGAATAGTGAAAATAAGGAGAGGCATGAGGAGAGGAGAGATGGACAGATGAAAGTGGTCCCCAATTTTTTCCGGAGTGTAGGAATGAGCTTGTTTTTTCTTGGCAGTGCCCTGTTCTTGTTTACCGTGTTGAACAATTGGCTTGGTTTTGCATCCGCCCCTTGGCTGAGCGGCGCGTTTTGGCGTGTATATTTGTTCTTTGCTGTTTCCGGGATCTTGCTGTATATCCTGATCACGTTCAGGCGGAAGAATGGCGATTGAAAAAAGCACCGGATTCATTCCGGTGCTTTCCCTCATTTATTTTTTAGCTAGCAGTTCTTCAAAATAAGACCCGAACTCTTTGGAACGTTTCAGGATCGTGCTGGATGAGACGCCGAATTTCTCGCTCAAGTCTTTTGCAGAAAGCATCGGCCCTTGAATCAGTTCGTGGTCCTGCAGGAAGCGCCAGTAGCCGGCGACGAGTGCTTCCGGTTTCTGGACGGTCGGCTGCTGGCTGACCAGATAGCTGTTGAGGATGCTTGTCACATTGGTCACGGTTTCTTCGTCGAAGTCCGCTTCGTCGATGTGTTTTTTCAATTCGTCCATGACGGATTGATGCTCCGGTGAAAGCTCAATGCTTTCCTCGACAGCGCCGGTAGAGTATTGGACGATATGCTCGACCACTTCAAGATAATGCTCGCGAAGATAGTCTTCGTTCGCTGATGCGCCTTTTTCTTCGATGCGTTTTTGCAGCTGCTCGAAGAATAGGGCGAATTTACCGACGATCGTCAAATAACCGTTCAAGAACAGGATGCCTTTCTCGCCTGCGCGCGCATCCGGGAGAAGAATCGCAAGAAGCCCTTGGTTTTCTTCCATATCCGTCGGCGGCTGGTCAGCCATGACATAAGTTTCACCTGTGAAAGCGTCTTTCAATTCCGCTTTTTGTGTATCGCCAGAGACCAATTGGCCAAGGAAGACGCGGAAGTTAGGCCATTGTTCCAATACTTCTTTTGTCGTTGGGCGCTGTGTCTGTTCGATATGCTTAGCCAGGAAGTTTTGCCATAGTTCCGGTTTTTGCATGAACAGGAAGTTCTCGATGACAAACGCCTGTGCATCGTTTTCCGCCATCGATTTCATCAAGCGCGGCTGCCATTCCTGTTGGAGCGCGCGGAAATCCGTCAACTGGTCACGGTTCGGGTTTTCCGAGAAGAATTGCTGCCTGACTTGGAACAGCTCTTCGTTCACCAGATCATTGATGGAAACTGTCTGTTGTTTCCCGTGACATTTTTTATATTTCTTGCCGCTGCCACATGGGCACGGGTCATTTCTTCCTACCATTCTAATCACCTACATTTTTTCTTGAGTGTAACATAAAATCTTTCGTCGCTCAAAAGTCTGACGATTCAGACGGATTGACTAGGCATAATCGCCTTGAAATTCCCATTTCATGCGAATAAACGGAAGCCTATGCCTTCCAATATGTGTCGGGGCACAAAGAACCTGGCCGTCACGAGCGGGTCGACCACTTGGCTGATCTGCGTTTCACCGGCTGCGCTCATGAGCATGGTCATTTCACTGACCGATAAACCGGATTGGGGCAATAATAAATCGATCATTTCCTCGACTGCAGTGGAAACGGCTTCATCCAAAGTCATCGCGGAAACGAGAAACGCCAAGCCCTCTTCATTTTCAAGTAAGGGATGCTTTACGTGGCCGCCTTTGATGACGTCGAATTGGACGGTCGCGCTGCCAGGCACTTCAATGCCGGATACGCTGATTTCCCCATCCCCCATTGCCGCATGGAAATCACCGAGTGCAAACAGCGCGCCTTCAACCGCTACGGGAAAATAAAGCGTTGCGCCTGCTGTGATCAATTTCGTATCCATATTGCCGCCATGTGTGCCGGGTGTCCCGCATGAAACCGGTTCGCCTTCCGGTGCGACGCCAATGACGCCGATCATCGGATTTAATGGAAGGTGCAGGCTTTCGTTGAAGATTGCCTTGCCGTCTTGGATAGGGATGATTTTCGATTCCATGTTTTCCATCCGGTGCCCCATCACGCCGAGGTCGGGCCCGGTGACCATGACGCCTTGCTCGCCGATTTCAAGGTCTTTGATCTCTACTTTCAAGACATCCCCGATCTCGGCCCCTTCGATGAAGACTGGCCCGGTCGCTGGATTTACCTGGTCCCAATCGATTGAGGCGACTTCCTGGCCGCTTGACTGAATCTGGTTTTTAAAACAATCGAACGTGTCGATCTTTACGGTATCGCCGGCCGCTGCACGCAGGCTCGGTTTATGGGTGTTGGAAAAAGCATAGATGACATCTTGTGCAGGTAATGTTTTCATCGATTCCACTCCTTTTGTATTTATATGGGAAGGTTAATGTGTGTCTGATAATTCTTTCAACTCTCACGTTTTCATTATCGGCCAAGAAAACTCCGAGTGCAAGGCGTTAGGCGCTTATAGTAAACTAAAGGAAAAAGCGGGGCGGAGGAGAGCCAGTGTACGAAGATCCGGTTAAAGAAATGCTTGTATGGATGAAAGTGCTGTTGCTGACGGCATTTATCATCTTTGGGGTCCGCCACTTCCTGTTCGAGCCAGTCATTGTCGAAGGCGAATCGATGCAGCCAAGCTATCATGAAAACGACAAGCTGGTGCTGAGCAAAGCGACCACAATCACCAATTTCGATACGATCGTATTTTTTGCGCCGGATGGCAGCCGTTTCATCAAGCGGGTCATCGGCGTTCCGGGCGACCATATCCAGATGGCGAGCGGGGAGATTATCCTGAACGGACAGCCGCTGGACGAACCCTACCTGGATGGAGGAGGAAACGACGATTTCACGGCACAGTCCCAATTAGTGAGCGAATTTTCAGTTCCCCCGGACTGCTATTATGTCCTCGGTGACAACCGCGGCAATAGCACGGATTCCCGCATGCTGGGATTTATCCGGGAACAAGATGTGATCGGTGAAGTGAAATTCCGCTTCGCTCCTTTGAGGCAGTTCGGCTTCGTGGAATGAAAGGTAGATCTACAGCTAAAGCTTTTGCTGATGGGCATGCGCTCTTCAGGAAAAGCTTTTTTCATTGGCTGTGATTTTATTTTATGTGAAGGCTGAAGCATTGCTGAAGGGATGGATTTGGATATGAAGAAAGAATTTCAATTCCTTTTAATTAGTTCTAAATATTCACATTTTATTTCTTTTTAGTTCAATTGAATTATGATAAAATTTAATTACTGAATATTTGAAAAATAATGGATCGGATTGTTTACGAAGGGGTGGGGAAATGAAAGCAATATGGCGGAATGCGGGACGGTATTTGCTGATAGCGGTGATTGCGGGTGGCACGGTTCTTCAATTGCATGAGGAACAAGCGTCTGCCGCGGATGGGGCCCTGGAAATCAGTGCGGCAAACTTAATGGAAGGGCAGCGCCAGGCGTTTCGATCACATCTTGCCAATTCGCTGCTGTTCATGGACAGGGACTTTTTAGGAAGTCAAACCGATGATTCCTATCCTGCGTCCCATATCGCCTTCGCACCTGGGAGCGATGAGTCGGAGAGGAACTTTTCCTGGTATTCGCCGAGCACGGCGCGTGCTGGGCAGGTACAATACGCAAAAGTGTCTTCGGGTACGGAAGATTTTCCGGAAAATGCGGCGGTGACCGTCGATGCCTCGTTGAAAAATGCCACTTACGGCTACTCTGCGCACGAAGCAGTGATCACCCAGCTCGAAAATGAAACGGATTATCTGTACCGGTTGGGGGACGGCCAAGGCAATTGGACACAAGCTTTTCATTTTAAGACACAGGATCCTTCGTCTTATGAATTTGTGATGGTCGCTGATCCGCAGATCGGGGCATCTGGCGATATCGCGGAAGATCAAAAAGGATGGGAGCGCACTTTGCGCCAAGCGATCGATCGCAGCCCAGACGCCAGTTTCATCTTATCTGCGGGCGATCAAGTCGATGCTCGTTATTCAGAAAAAGAATATGCAGCTTATTTCGCTCCTGAACCGTTGCGCAATTATCCGACGGCGACCACCATCGGAAACCATGACGATACCTATCATTATGCCTATCATTTCAATGTGCCAAATGAAAACTGGGAACTCGGCAATTACGATAATTCCGGCGGCGATTATTATTTCTCTTACGGGGACACTTTGTTCATGAATCTGAATTCCAATAGCCAGAATCCGGAAGAGCATATACAGTTCATGGAAGAAACGGTTGAAGCCACGGCCGGGCGCGAGTGGAAATGGAAAATCCTTGTTTTCCATCATTCGATCTACAGCGCTGCTGCACATTCGCAAAGTGAAGTAGTGTTGAACTTGCGAGACCAGCTTGTGCCGACAATCGACGAACTCGGCTTTGATGCGGTATTGATGGGGCATGACCATTCCTATGTAAGAACTTATCAGATGGAAAATTTCCAGCCGTTAAAAAATCATATGATGCAAGGCGAGGTGCCAGTCAATCCGGAAGGCACCGTCTATATTACCGGGAACACAGCGAGCGGCAGTAAATTCTATGGCATGCAGACAGAACGCGAACCGTATTCGGCGGTACGCGAACAATGGGGCGTGCCGACTTATATGAATATCCAAGTGGAGCCGACGCGTTTGCGCTTTGAGACCTACCGAACCGATACGGAAGAGTTGGTCGATGAATACGAAATCATCAAAGACCCATCCATCGAAACGGTCGTGCCAGCGCTTGAAAAAGTGGAACTTGAAGCAAACAGCACCGTCCTGGCCACGGAAGAGAATTCCTTCTATCCTGAAACGGAATTGAAGATTACAGGCGAAAACGAAGAAGGCGGCCAATACGATATTTCGCCTGAATCGGTGACCTATCGAACGAGCCGGGATGACATCCGGATCAAAGACGGAAAAATCGAGGCGGCGGAAGATGCAAAACCTGGCAAAGTGGAAGTATATGCAGAAGTGGAAGATGGCGATACAGTGTGGGAAAGCAATGCGGTTGAATTCGAATTGGTGGAACATGAAGAAATCGGGCTGCTCGATGCGGGCAGTGAATGGCGGTATTTGGATGATGGCAGTGACCAGAAAAAAGACTGGGTTAAAGCCGATTTTGATGACAGCAAGTGGTCACGGGGCGCTGGCCCGCTCGGCTTCCCGGAAGATGAGGAACGGCCGGAATTTGGCCCTGTGGAAACGCTTGTCGGATTTGGCGGGGATGAGACCGAAAAAATCGCCTTGACGTATTTCAGGGCGGCATTCGAAGTGGAGGATGTGAAAGAAATAGGCGATCTCGGCTATGTGGAGTTCGGCGTCGATGATGCGGTCATCCTGTATTTGAACGGAGAAGAGATCATGCGTTTCAATATGCCGGAAACAGGCGAATTCGGTTTTGAAGATTACCAGGAAGCGGTGAGCGATCAAGACCTCGGCAGTGAAGACCGGATCGAGCGAATCTACTTGGATAAAGAGGCGCTTTCCCATCTGAAAGACGGAGAGAATGTACTGGCTGCCCAAGTGCATCAAGACGACCGCTTCAGTTCCGACCTGTATTGGGACATGGAAATGGTCGTTAATACAAAATAAAAAAGAAGGCATTGCGCCTTCTTTTTTTATGCCTATTTAGTGAAAATGCCCAATTTCTCGATTCGTTCAAGTGCTTCTTTGATGCGCTGTTCATCGACCAATAGGCCGACGCGGACGAAGCCTTCGCCTCCCGAGCCGAATCCGCTTCCCGCGGCGACAGCGATATCCGCTTTCTCCAGCAGGTAATCGGAGAAACCGACGCTCGTGAAGCCTTCCGGAACGGGCAGCCAGGCAAAGAACGACCCCTTAGGCGCTTCCACGTCCCAGCCGATCCGGCGGCATTCCTCGACCAATACGTGGCGTCTCTTTTCATATAGCCCAACAAGGCCGTCGACGCATGCTTGGCTTGCGCTGAGTGCTTCAGCCGCGGCAAGCTGGACCGCAGGGAAGATGCCGGCAAACAAATGGTCCTGGATCAAATTCAAGGCTTCGATCATCTTGGAATTGCCGACTGCAAACCCGATGCGCCACCCCGCCATATTATAGGTTTTCGATAGGGTATACATTTCGATGCCGACATCTTTCGCGCCGTCGGATTGCAGGAAGCTGACCGGTTTCTGGCCGTCGAAACCGATGCCCCCGTAAGCGAAATCATGCACGACCGCAATGTCGTTGTCTTTGGCGAACTGTACGGTCTCGTCAAAGAATGACTGGTCGGCCGTAGCGCCGGTCGGGTTGTTCGGGTAATTCAAATACAGGAGTTTGGCACGCTCTCGAACCGACTCCGACACATCGTCAAAGTTCGGCAAATAGCCCTTGTCCTGCTCGAGCTTCATCAAATCGATTTCGATGTCGGCGAGCGGTGCGCCGGACAGATAATCCGGATAGCCGGGATCTGGCAGTAACAGGGAATCACCTGGATTCAGCAACGCAATCGGCAATTCGACAAAGCCGATTTTCGTGCCGGAAAGAATGGCGACTTCAAGATCCGGATCGATATCGACGCCGTATTCCCGTTTGTAGAAATCCGCGGCCGCTTTACGCAATGTGCCGAGTCCCCGAAACGGCGAATAGCGATGCGTTTTCGGGTCCGCCACTGCCTCTTGCAAGGCTGTGACGATATGCGGCGGTGTTGGCTGATCAGGGTTTCCCTGGCCCAGGTTGATGACGTCTCGCCCTTCGTCGACCGCTTTTGCAACTTTTGCGACAAGCGCGGCGAAAAATTGGTCGGGAAGATTTTGTAATCGATTTGAAAAGTCCATGGAATCCTCCTCATTTTCTAAATAATTGCACATCTACCTCAAATCTTATAGAGTTTAATCTAAACTGTCTACAGGGGGAGAGAACATGAAGATCGCTTGTGTGCAGATGGATATCGCTTTCGGGGGACCGGAAACGAATTTTCAACGCGTGGAAAATTATTTGGAAGAAGCGGCAGAAAACGGCGCAGAGCTCATCGTCCTGCCTGAAATGTGGAACACCGGCTATGCATTGACGGAACTTGATGAACTGGCGGACGGCAATGGCCGAACGGCGGATTTCCTGAAACGATTCGCCAAAGAGCATCGCGTCCATATCGTCGGGGGCTCGGTCTCCACGAAGAAAAAGGGCGGTTTCTACAATACGATGTATGTGGTCGACAGCACGGGCGCACTCGTTTCGGAATACGACAAAGCGCATCGCTTCGGCTTGATGGATGAGCATATCCACCTCGAAGAAGGCCAGTCGCTCGGCACGTTCGAAATAGGCGGCGAGACTTTCGGCGGCGTTATCTGCTATGACATCCGCTTTCCGGAATGGCTGCGTGCACAAGCGCTGAACGGCGCAAAGGCCATCTTCGTGCCCGCGGAATGGCCGGCAGCGCGTATCGATCATTGGCGCATCCTGCTGCAGGCGCGCGCGATCGAGAACCAATGCTTCATCATTGCCGCAAACCGCATCGGCAGCGACCCGAAAAATGAGTTCGGCGGCCATTCGATGGTCATCGCGCCGTGGGGAGAAGTGCGGATGGACATGGGGCAAGAACAAGGCATTGGCTACACCGACATCGATCTCTCGGAAGTCGATGAAGTGCGGGGCCGCATCCCCGTATTCGATGACCGGCGCGTCCCATTGTACAAAAAGTTTGAAAAATCGCATTGACAAGCCATTGCCCCTGCAGGTAATATTGAAAACAACCAAATACGCATGCTTATCAAGAGAGACCGAGGGTAAGGCCCTATGACGTCCGGCAACCCCCATTTATGGGAAGGTGCCAAGTCCTGCAGAATGGAATCCATTCTGAAAGATAAGTCGAAATTCTAATTTTCGATGTCTCTTTTTGATAAAAGAGGCATTTTTTATTTGCCTGGGGGAGTTGACAGCATGATTCAAATCGAAAAACTGAGCAAAACCTATCAAACGAAACATGGCACGGTCAAAGGCGTCGATGATGTCACTTTGGAAGTGAAGACCGGTGAGATTTTCGGCATCGTCGGCTATTCCGGCGCCGGGAAAAGTTCACTCATCCGCTGCATCAATTTGCTTGAACGGCCAACGTCAGGCACGGTGAAAGTCGGCGGCCAGGATTTAACGAAACTGCGTGGCGACGGTTTGCGGAAAGCGCGCCTTAAGATCGGCATGATCTTTCAGCATTTCTACTTGATCAGCCAAAAGACGGTCGCTGAGAACATTTCATTCGCCCTTCGCGCAGCAGGCACACCGGGCAAGAAAATCGGACCACGCGTCGATGAACTGCTGGAAATGGTCGGCTTGTCGGACAAACGCAATGTCTATCCGGCACAGCTGAGCGGCGGGCAAAAGCAGCGCGTCGGTATCGCCCGCGCACTTGCCAATGACCCGGCCGTGCTGTTGTGCGATGAAGCGACATCCGCACTCGACCCGAATACGACTTTATCGATCTTGCGTTTATTGAAAGACATCAACCGCAAGCTCAATATCACGATCGTGTTGATTACGCATGAGATGAACGTCGTCAAGGAAATTTGCGACCGCATGGCGGTCATGCAGGCTGGGCAGGTCATTGAAGAAGGCCGTGTCTACGATATCTTCGCAGAACCGAAAACCGCTTTGACTAAGGAATTCATCTCGAGCGTCGTGTCATTCAATGTGCCGGAAGAAATCCTGAAGAAATGTGATGGCACGATCGTCAAAGTGTTGTTCAAAGGCGAGGTCGCAGGGGACGGCATTATTTCCGATATGCTGCAAAGCTATCCGGTCAAAGGGAATTTCCTGCACGGGGCGATCGAATACATACAGGAATTGCCGCTCGGCATTTTCGTGATGGAACTGAAAGGTGCTCAAACAGATGTGAGTCAGGCGCTTCACTATCTGGAGCAGCGTGAAGCGATTGTGGAGGTGATGGATCATGGGAATTGAATGGGAAAGAATCATCGAATTATGGCCGGAAATCCAAGTGGCGTTCTACCAGACCTTGATCATGATCGGCATCTCGCTCGCAGTGGCGCTTATTGTCGGCTTACCGCTCGGCATTTTATTGTTCGTCACGGACCGCGGCCTGTTCTGGGAAAACCGGCCGGTCAATTCCGTCATCGGGTTTGTCGTCAATATTGTCCGGTCGATTCCGTTCATCATTTTGCTGGTCGCACTCATCCCGCTGACGCAATTGATCACCGGTACGACGATCGGGCCGGTCGCAGCGAGCGTTTCCTTATCGGTGGCGGCGATCCCGTTTTTCGCGCGCATCGTCGAAACCGCGCTGCGGGATATCGATAAAGGCGTCATCGAAGCGGCCATCGCGGTCGGTGCCACGCCTTGGATGATCATCAAGGACGTGCTGTTGCCGGAAGCAAAGGCGAGCCTGATCCAAGGCATCACGCTGACGGTCATCAGCCTCATCGCCTATTCCGCGATGGCGGGCGTCGTCGGTGGCGGCGGCATCGGCGATTTGGCGATCCGTTTCGGCTATTACCGATATGATAATACGATCATGATCGTGACGGTCGTCATCTTGATCGTGCTCGTCCAATTGATTCAACAGGCAGGCGACTTTACAGCCAAAAAACTCGATAAACGATAAGGGGAGAATAACATGAAGAAACTCACATGGATATTGGCAGCGAGCGCGCTCACTTTAGCCGCATGCGGCGGAGAAGAAGCGGACACAGGAACGACAGAAGGCGGCGAAGCGTCGAAAGACATTAAGCTCGGCGCGACTGCCGGCCCTTATAGCGATATGCTGAACGCAGCGATCGTACCGGCGCTTGAAGAAAAAGGCTATACGGTCGAAACGATCGAATTCAGCGATTATATCCAGCCGAACAACGCGTTGAACAACGGAGAAATCGACGCCAACTTGTTCCAGCATACGGTTTATCTGGAAAACTTCGAAACAGAAAATGATATGGACCTGAGCGCCTTGATTACGGTCCCGACCGCGCCGATGGGCATCTATTCCAATGAGTTCGATTCGCTCGATGCGGTATCCGATGGCGCGACGATCGCGATTCCGAACGATCCTGTCAACGGTGCGCGCGCATTATTGATGCTGCAGGATGAAGGCTTGGTTGAACTCGACCCGGAAGCGGAAGTGCTTCAAGCGTCTGAGCGCGATGTGACGGAAAATCCGAAAAACCTGGTGTTCCAGCCGATCGAAGCGGGGCAATTGCCGCGCGCTGTTGAAGGCACAGACCTCGCAGCCGTTCCAGGCAACTTCGCGCTGGCAGCGGACATGGACTTACTTGATGCGTTGGCGCTCGAGAACATGCCGGACCAGTACCGCAATGTCGTAGCTGTTTCTGCTGAAAATGAAGACAGTGAACTGGCGGCGGATTTGGTGGAGATTGTCGAGTCGGAAGAATTTGAAGCGGTCATCGATGAGCAATTCGAAGGCTTCGGCAAACCGGAGTGGATGGCTGAATAATGGCATAAGCCGGCCGGAGAGTTTTTCTCCGGCTTTTTTTATGTGAAGACACCGTTGCTCTGTACTTTTCAAACTTTTCCCTTGCCCTGCTTGTTTTCTGTTGAAATAATAGGGAAAGTGAATTTCAACAGGCCACTGCAGGCAGTATCTGCAGCGGACAAGGGTTCTTTGGAGAAAGGGAGAGGATTATGGAATCTAACAGGCACGTCCTGACTTACGGCGACGCGTTTGTCGATTATATTGCTACGACTAAAAACAACGATTTATTCGATCTGTATCTCGGAGGCGCCACCGTCAACGTCTCTGCCGGCGTCAGCCGCCTCGGGGTTCCGTCGGCATTCATCACGGTTACCGGCGACGATGAGATTTCGGACTTTTTCTGCCAGGCGTTGCGGGCGGAAGGTGTCGATTTGACCCATTCCATCAAACATCCGGAAAAACGCATCAGCGGCGTCTATATTCATTTAACGGAAACGAACGATCGTGTCTTCGCTTCTTATG